>CAZPYX010000070.1:0-18591 GCA_964590635.1 uncultured Bdellovibrio sp. | reverse complement strand
GCATCTTGCGCAGACTTGGCTATGAGGGCATTTCGCCAGCGAATCTGGATTATCATGCGTTAGTGGAGGACTCTGAAGTTTTCAGACAGCGCTTCGCCCGCGAAGTTGAAAAGAATCACTGAGCACCTGAAACTCACGAATAGTTTTCGAAAAATTCTTGCAATAAGTCTTCAAAGTAAACTGGTCCACCTAAAGCCGAGTCCTTATTTCTTCTTTTTAAAGTTTACGATATGCAGCCAACCTTTTTTGTCTTTCTTATTCATCACTTCTTCGATTATACTCAATTGATCTTCATACATGCGATCTAAAGCATCTGCATCGACATAATCTTCTATATTAAACTCAATATTGGGCCATTCATTGCCATTAAGTATTTCATGCATATCGGTAAGGGCATGAGCCTTAAAAATATGCAGCACCACCGACCAGTAAGGGTACAGCACAGAAACTGAGATTTGCACCTTGCTATCGGGCTTTGCCAAAACCCATTTCCAATCGCTACTACCACTGTCTCTTACAAGTCCGGAGAGTTTATCATTTGGTGTATAGACGAGATCTTTTACTTCAAAAGAAAGCTCTCGAGCCAAATCCAAAATAGCCTGTTCAGCCTGATTATCGGGAAATTTCATTTTGTTCATATCTAATTACCTAGCATTAGCGATCGGGCCTAGAGTGCGATTTTGCATTGATACCACCTATGGTGGCCGATAAATGCAATGCCGGATCCATTGAAACACAATATCAGATTCAATTGGTTTGTCTTGATGGTCATATCGTGCATGAAAGTCTTAATATTGAGACAAGCTGAGAGACTGAGTTCAAATTCTAGGACAAAGAATTTTTATATGCTGTAACTAGATCAAATATAAAGAGCTCCAGTTACGCTAAATTGTGATCGCATGAGAAGAGCAACTATTGCCTGGTTGTTTCTAACGTGTGTGTGTTATCTGCGTTGTGAGTTGTCAGGGCATGTGTCTTGGAAATTACGTAGGTATTTTCCTATCACAGGTATCGGGCTTCTTCGGTTTACTTATATAAAATATAAAACTATAAGCTTTTCGAGTTCTATAGTTCTTGAAATTTAAAGAATGCAAATCAAACAATGAAAGGATTTTCCAATGAAAGCTATTTTGGTACTTTTAGTGGGTCTTTTAAGTGCAACAGTTTCTCAAGCAGCGAATCAGTATTTACGTTGCAATGGCGAGGGGTGGCAGCAGTTCATTACGGCGTCTGTCGGATATCAGGGCGCACTAGACAACGTAGCTCTGATGGATGGTATGAGCAATGCGAAGCTTACTTGCATCGGTAGTGTTAAAGATGCTACAGCGAAATGCGTAGGTTTTTGGGGTGTTACTGATTCTAATATTGTAGCGGGCCTCTTTCAAAAAAATGGTTCTCAGATCGTATTCACTTATAAAGCCGTTTCAGGTTTTGGCGGCGACAATCCAGTTCCTTGGACTTGTCAAATTCTGAATCCTTAGTTCTTGGCTTAAAACGAATAGTAGTGAATAAAAAAAGCAGGCTGCCTATGGCGCCTGCTTTTTTATTTGCTGATCTATTGATTTGTGAGATATCGGGACGTCCCTTACATAAAGAGAATCTCACAACGAAGTGCATTTCCATGTTTCTATTTCAAATTTTGGAAGTGCTTCGCATTTGCTATCTCAAATGCTGGCAGTAGTTTTCATGCAGTTCGTTCCATAGTTGGATCACCTGATTTTTTTATAAGAAAATCAAGAGTCCCACTGACTTCATTGGAGCCTAACCACTATCTTTTAAGCACAACCAATTGCGACTCTATATCTCGAATTTTTTTGTAATCTAAGAAAATCGATTCGCGATCCCCAGATAAAGCAACGATTCCGATGCTCGTGAGGTAGTCGACCGTATGGGGAACAACGTCGCCATTTTTAAACCAAATGAACGGTTTCAATAGAGTCTGTAATTTGTAAACATCCTCAAAGATTTCAGCATTTGCTACGACACCGTCTGCGGGTGATCTCAGAAAGACGGGCACCACTGTCTTTTTAAATACAAAGTCTTTATTCGCAACATCACCATCGGCATAGATCTCGACCAGCTTATCAGCTTGACTACTTCCAGTGGCCTCTCGAGCAAAACCAACAGTGGGACCTCCCAACATTCTGGCCCCGGTTTCGATCAGGCGAGGACCCTTTTGAGTGAGCATGACCTCAGTATGAGCAGCACCCCAGCGAATTCCCAGAGCATCTAAGACTTTTTTTGTGTACTCAAATATCTCACCATAAGTCTCTTTGTTGTATGCGATAAACTCGACATGATCGAAAACAGTTTTGCGGTCTTCGGTCGAACTTTTATTATATTTAATCAAATGTGTGAGATAATGTTGACCGTTGGCGCTCACAGTTCCTACGGCGAACTCCGTACCGATCGCCTCTTCTTGCACAACGGCAGTTTCGTTGATCTTGCCTGTAATAAAAGATGGCTCAGTCAGAACACGGGTGAAGGCTTTTTTCCAATCTCCTTTGGCGGGAATATGAAAAACTTTGTCGCTGCCAGCAGAAATCGGCGGCTTGATAATGAGGGGAGAATCGATCAAGTCATTTTTCTTGAGCCAAGCCTCTACTTCGCTTTCGGATGAGGTATTGAGCGTCTTTAAAAATGGAACTCCCGATTCTTCTAAAGCTTTTTGCATATGTGCCTTGTGCAGTCTATGCAGGGATTTTTTGGGATCATTGGCGAACTGAGGTGTCAAAGCTGCAGCTAGAGTATCCGCCAAGGCTACTCCCGCATCTGCGCCAGGAATAATAGCCAGGGGATTGTATTTTTTTAGAATCTCGGAAAGATTTGGCTGGTTTGGAATGATTTCGGTAAAATCAGAAGTTTGAACTTCTGATCCGAAGCCGCGATGATCTTTTTTTACAGACTGAAATTCGATCGCAATCGTCGGTATCCCCCGAGCTTTAAAGGCCGGAGCTAGTTCTATGCCCGAAGATCTGGGATCGACAATGACGACAGGTCTGCTCATGATTGATACTCCTTCAGTTTTTCAACAAGCAAATCGATTTTGTCACCAGGAACAGACGCCTCTATATAGGAATCAGGTCTGACTAAAATCGCTTGATTTTTATAGGAAGAATTTGTTGTCCAATAGTTGGCGTTACTTTGTTGCGTGCCAATTTGGATAACGTTAACAAAGTCAGGCAAGTTATCTTGAAACTCAGTATCGCCAAAAATCAGCAGCGTGAATTTAGTATAATCGAGAAGCGAATAAAGCCGAGTTTGAGTATTTCCGTCATGGACTTCTAGGTCAAATAGGCGAGAGCCCGGCAAATCCTCTTTGCCATAACGAATTCCCATGCCAGTTATATTTCCAGAGCGCTTTTGAACAATTTTGATGTAGTCTTCAGCATGGGTTCCGGTTTGTGAATACTTTGTAGCGCGCACAAGTTCCCCTGAAGTCGCGATCACACTCTGGGCAACGGGGCGGCGTTCATTTTCATAACTCTGCAAAATGTTTTCGGAAGCACCATGCTTCATTACCATGTTTAATTTCCACATAAGATTAAATGCATCGCCAAGGCCAGTGTTTAAGCCCTGTCCTCCATTGACGGAGTGGATGTGACAGGCATCGCCCACAAGGAAAACGCGGTCCTGTACGAAAAACTTTTCAGCTACGGATTCTTTGACCGAAAACTGGGAAAACCAAACGATCTCTTTAAAACTTAATTCATGTGGGGACATGGCCCGATTGATTTTAGCAATAGCGTCTTCCAACGAAAACTCTTTGTTGTCCATTCTGACATAAAATCTGTCGATGTCGCCCTCTCTTGGAATCCAGGCGACATCTGAGGTCTCTGCCTGAAAAACAATGATCTCTGGAACTTTTTGACAATCCGTATTGATAACGCCATCAATGACAGCCCAGACGATTTGTGGTCGGATGATTTCAAATGGAATTTTAAAATTCTCGCGTACGAAAGACCGCGAGCCATCAGCTCCAATGATGTAACGCGATTGGATCGTTTCGCCATTCGAAAGGGTGGTCAGGCACCCGTTGTCATTCATCTCAATATTTTCGATGGCGGTTAGACGTCTTACAGGGGAATTTATTTTTTTGAGGCGCTCATCTAGTAGACCTTCTATGTACGATTGTCCCAGCATTAGGAAATGTTTATGAAAGCAGCCTTCAAGTTCTTCCCACCATGTGGATTGTCGAGAGATGAATTTTCCATCTGCCCAGACTGAGCTTGTATTGCATGGCTTTCCTAGAGGATAGAGCTCGTCAAATAATCCACCCAGCTCAAGAAGTTGCAAGGTGCGGGCATTAAAAGCATCAGCTCGACCGACGCTTAAAGGTGCTTCTGATTTGTCGACAATCACTGTGCGCAGGCCGCAAAGCTGACCAAGATAAGCACACATCATTCCTACGGGCCCGGCCCCAGCTATGACTAGATCGACGACTTGAGTGCTCATTTGTATGATTCCAAACCTGGATTGTTAAATGGTGGATTGCTCAAAACTTGAACCCTTTGAATATGGCGAGGTGATTTGGAGACAAATTCTTCGCGGCCGTGCAAAAGGGTAAAGTTGTCGGTGACAACGATATCGCCTTCCTGCCATTCGTGTGCATAAAAATTTTCGGGAGCATAAAGAGCTTTCTGCAAGCTGCTATGAAAGAGGTCCAGTTCTTTCTCACTGATGCCGGTAAATTCCATGTCGACCGGGTTCACAAGACGTCCCTTCTCTTCAGTGTGAGGTTCGTTATAGCGAATGACAGGAAAGTCTCTGTGTGGATGCTGAGTGATAATCGGCGAGACGGTCTTGCTGTTATAGAATTCCATTTTCCGACTATAGACTCCCGTCACATGGCTCCATAGCTCTTTCGTCGCGGGTGAAGCATTTTGCAAAGCTAAAACCGTGTTTGAAAAAGTTGTGCGTCCACCGTGCCCTGGCAAAGGAGCGTTTACGCAGTGAAAAATCTGATACTCAGGAACTTGAGGACGATACATTCCATCCCAGTGCATGGGAACGTAACTGCTGTCAAAGATGTGATCTGCCGGGTTGGCCTGTTCAATCAACTCAAGCACTTTGCCAAAGGGCCAAATGCTGATCTCTCCCCATAGTTCGCAGTAGTTAGAAAATTCTTCAGAATTTTTAAAGGTGTCAAAGCCTCGTAGTAAAACCAAATGTTCCTGCTTGAAGAAGTTGCGCAAACTCTCTAGGTCGAGAGTTTCTACATGCGTGTTTGGGCTCTTAGGTTCAATGACCACGCCAAAGGGTTTTAAGTAAGTCACTTTATAATTCATATGACACTCCTTCCAAGATACTCTTTTCATTCAACACGTAATGACTAGGCTGGCCGTCAAGTGAATAAATTAATTCGGCATTCAATGCTTCAGCTTCGGAACGTTTTAATAAGACAAAGCCGGCTTTAGTTTCAACGGCCACTCCATGCCATGGAGTCATCCAGCTTTCATTTCCAACCAAACGTATTCCCAATTTCTTTGCTCCGCATGCTTGCGGATGAATAGACAATCGAACTGCTTCAGGAAAACGCTCTGCAATTAGCTCGCTCCACGCATTACTTCTTCGAATCACCTCGTAGGCTTTAGAGCGGGATTCTTTTTGTACAGCCGAACGACTTTTCGTTTGTCCTGGATAAATCGAGTCTTCGAATAAAAATCGCGTGATTCCGCGATACATACTAAGGGCTTCTTGTTCATCCGGAGTGCCCAGAGCTGTGGCCCCATTGCGAACGCGATGTTTGAGAAAGTCTAGGGACTTTCCGTAAGATTTCATCAGTTCGTCGCGCATTTGATTGAAACTGAGGTCGTTGTAGATTTCATCCAGATTAAAGGTTGAAATATCCGAAAGTGACATTTCTTCGATCAGTCGGCTTAATTCCAATTGGTAGGAGGTCACATGGCTTTCCAGCATTCCTACCACATCGCTAAAAACTCTGCCGTCTGAGCACAGAATGATTTTAATTCCGGGTGAATAATATTTTTTGATTCTTTGGCAAAGCTTTCCAAGAAAATCCAAAGAAATTTTCTCTGCATAGTCAGGAAGATGGCCTAGTACTTTTTCAAGGTTTGGAGACTTTCCAGGAAAAGCCGGTAACACAAAGGTAACGGCTTTACCGGCTTGAATCGATGAAACGATATTCGGTAAATGAGATGAAGAGCAGGCTTGGCAAGCTGAATCCCCGCACGATTTGTTAGTCTCAGCCACACGACGATAAGTCATGATTTCGGCCAATATTCTTTCCGCTGTTTTGACTGCGGACTCGCTGGTAGTGATTGAGTTGTACTCTGTAGTTCTCATATGTCCTCCTGAGCGAAAACTACAAATTTTTCAGGAATAAATAAAATGACTTATTTAAATCGTTGTAATAAAGAATATTTATGTCTCTAATAATGGACGATATTAAATACTTTGTAACCATCAGTGAAACCCTCAACATTACGAGGGCCTCAGAAATCATTGGAATATCTCAACCAGCACTGAGTTATGCGATGAAAAGGTTGGAAAGTGAGCTGGGGGGGCTGTTATTTATTAGGCTTAAAAACGGGCTCCAACTGACAAAGCTGGGGGAGGAATTTAAAAAGCGCTCTCGTCGTCTTTTATATGAGTGGGAGCAGGCGCAAAACTTAGCCAATCCAGAATCGGGCTTTGTTCAAGGCAGCTATACAATTGCGGCACATGCTTCGGTTGCACTTTATACACTTCAATCTTTTATGCCGAAACTTCAAGCGGACCTTCGGGGCCTTGATTTTAATTTTATTCACGGCCTTTCAAGAGAGATGACAGAGAAGGTCATCAGCTGGGAGGCGGATTTCGGTATAGTTGTGAACCCGATCAAACATCCTGATCTCGTGATCAATACATTATGCCGTGATGAAGTTACAATTTTTTACGCCGAGAATGCCCAAGATAAGTTGATCTTCGATCAGAATCTGTCGCAATCACAATACATACTTGAGAAAATTGATAAGATGATTAATTTTAATAGTGTGCTTAATTCTTCTAACCTTGAGGTCGTGGCTAAGCTGACGTCGTTGGGCTTGGGATACGGTCTTTTGCCAACGCGGGTGGCCTCTCAGTATACTCATCTGAAAAAATTAAAAGATGCTCCGGTATTTAAAGATGAGGTCTGTTTGGTCTTCAGGCCTGAAAAGCATAACAATTTGGTTAGCAAAAAGATTATTAAGATTATTAAGTCCGCTGATTTCTAAGATTAGATGATTATTAATATACAAAAAGACGGGTGATGGCTCTCACCTGAAAATTCGGTTCCTCACTCCAAAAAACTTTTCTTATCCACGGTCATCATCCAACGAAGATGCTCTAAATCCGGCGCCTCGCTGCGCATATCGCGGGTGGCGCGACGGACAAACTCGTTTTCCAGATCGCGAAGCGCAGTCATCAAGTCATCAATGGTGCGGCGACTGGCGCGGTAATAGCGTATAATAAACAGCTGATCTGGTTTTTGTTCTGGTGTCGCGACAGAAGTCAAAAACTTCATCGACCAATCACGATAAAGCTTACTTACTAAAGGCCCACCACCCACCCAGCGAACCGGTCGCACTGGGGGGACTCGCACGCGCGTGTTCGGCAGCAGCTCTAAAAGTTCAAGCTGATCAAGTTTGCGAAGAATCGAAAAAGTTTCTTTTTCTGTCAGGCCCACAAATTTTTGTGCGTCTGGAAGTGTTCGGCGTTCTAGCACTAAAGCCCAATACAAAGATAAAGCCCGGGGATGCGCCAGTAAAAACTCTTGTTGATCGTCTGAATAAAAAACTTCATGTGTTTGCTCGGCATTTCCTTGTAAAAGTTCTTGCATCGACAATCCCAACTCTTTGCAAATCTGCGCGAGGCGCTGGAAAGAGCCGTCCTTAGCGGAAAGGATCTTCTTCAGGCCGGACTCTGAAAGCTCTAAGCGTTGGGCTAACTCTTTGTAAGTGACACGATGGCGCTTTAGCGCGGATTTCAAAGAATCGATGGAAATTTGGTATTCAGTGCGAGTTCCGGCCATAGGGGGGCTCCAGAGGATAAGATACCTAAAATAGGTACTTTTTGATTCTAGATATCAAAAAAAGAACTCAATTGGTAGATGTAGCCGCGATTTCGGTCATTTATTCAAAGAGGTATCCATGATGCGTTTAAAACTTACCCACCTGATTGCAGCGATCCTGCTTTCTCCAGCGATGGTGATGGCTGCCAACCTTGATGGAGAGGAGATTCCTACGAACGAAGCCCAAGCCATCCACGACGTCTCCAAATTAATCGCGACCCAGGTGACGAGTGAGGCCAATAAAAATGGTCATGCGTTTCGAGATGCCCATCGCAAGCAACACGGTTGTGTGAACGCGCAGTTTGAGGTTCTTGATCAAGTTCCTGCAAGATTGAAGCAAGGACTGTTTGCAGAGGCTGCGAACTACTCGGCGGTGATTCGTTTTTCAAATGGGTCAGGCCAAGCGCAAGACGATCATCAGGGCGATGGTCGCGGCATGGCCGTTAAAGTGCTTGGAGTTAATGGTGAGCGCAATCTCGACGGGGCTGATGATGAAACCACGTCGCAGGATTTTTTGATGGTGAATCATCCAGTTTTCTTTGTACGTAATGCTGCTGACTATGTTCAGTTTCAAAAGGCCGTCGTCAATGGCGATCTTATGTGGTGGCTGATAAGTTTCAAACACGTTTTTCATGAAAGTTGGATAGCGAAGACGATTCTTGGTAAGAAGATGGTGAATCCTCTGGAAGCAAACTATTTTTCAATGACGGCTTCAAAGTTGGGATCAACCCAAATGAAGTTTCGAGCAAAGCCATGTCCTGGATCTCAGCTTGTGAATGTCTCTGATTCTATCAATCGCTTGCGCGAAAATTTAGCGGCAACTCTTGTTGGAAATGAAGCTTGCTTTCTTTTCCAAGTGCAAGAGCGTCTGAAGCCCCGTGATATGCCCATCGAAGATCCAACCATCGAGTGGCGCGAAAGTGATTCTCAGTTTATTACCGTGGCCAAGATCACGATCGCGAAACAGGCGCCTTATTTAGGAGAGAAGTGTGAGGTACTTTCCTTTAATCCGTGGAACGGCTTAAAAGAACATCGTCCCTTGGGAGGCATCTCGCGCACCAGAAAAGAAGTCTATCAAACCATCTCACGACTTCGTCATGACTTTAATAAACAGTCTCGTGAGGAGCCTCGCAATTAGTGGCATGGGTTCTTCTGTGAATGACGTAACTGCATGTCTTCACTCAAAGTCACTTGGCAGTTACTTGAGGGAAGACATTATTTTAAAGGTTCGAAGCCATATTTCTTCATGATAGTTGCGTAACTGCCGTCTTGTTTCATGGTTTTAAAAGCATCTTGCCATCTTTTTATAGTTTTCTGGTCGAGGTCCTTTGAGGCGGCCAGATATTCATGAAGCATGATGAGAGTTGCGCCAACCCTGAGGTCGTCAGCACTGAGACTTCCTTTTTCTTTGTAGCGATTTCTGAAGCTCAGGGGGGCCACCCACACATCAATGCGTCCTGACTTCAGCATGCGTACATTTTGCACATCCGTCGTCACAGATTTAAAATTGGTGAAACCTCTTTTGCGTAAGAGAACTTCAGAAAGAGAGCCTGCAAAGGTTCCAATACGTAATCTTTTTGTGGACTCAATCGTTGAGATGTCAAATTTGGAGTCTTTCAATGCGAAGAATACATAGGGGGCGAGAGCAACAGGATGTTAACCTTTTAAATCTTCTTAGATTCCGCAATGTGGGCACTTACCGGAACGCAAAAGAATCGCAAGTTTATTGTAACTAAGAAAAAGCCCCAGCATTAGCAAGCATTTGCAAAGAGGGAAGGTCCTTCTTCTGGTGCACGCCCTTTAAATATGTACCGACGAGGCAAGTTTCTCCGGCGTTTAAGGCTTTGATGAGTTTGAGCAATCCGCTTGATTTGGAACTTTCAACTAAGACGCCGCCAAAGCTGAAATAGAACTTTTCCTTTGAGGTCAGTCCTTGTTGCCACAAGATCAAGGACTTCTCACTGCGCAGTTGAATACGTGACTTGGCTGACAGTTTGAAATCAATCCGTGGAATCGTCTTAAAGCCTTGCAAAGAGATGTGCTTCATCCATGACTTTAAAAAAGTCTCTTGCAGTTCCAATTGACTTAGGTTCTGCAGCAACTCTATGGACTTGAGATAAGTTTCGGGAAGTTCGGTCACTTCCCCGGCGTCGCTGTGAAGAGTTTTAAAACGAGTGGTAGTGGCAGTGCTCAGAGGACCGCCTTTTTTATCTAGAAGGTTTTTTAAAGATTCAGAGAACAGTTCGTTATGGGGCTGGTCGACCCAAACGCCAAGACTCCAAGTTGCACTGAACGAACCATCAGATTCAGCGATATGCCACGCTGACGAAGGCCAGTAGGTCATGTCACCAGGGCCAGCCTCTAAGAGCTGCGAGTCTTTTTTATATTTATCATACTTAAACGCCCGATCTAAACCGGGATTTTTTTTGGCATAAGCTGAGGTCCAAAGACGAAACTTTTTTAAACCTGCAACTGGAAAACTAAAGACGCCGCAAGAATCCACATGAACACCAAAAGGTGTTTTGCGGTAATTTCCTAAATAAAGGCCCATTTCAGAAAAGCGATTAGGAAAGCCAACATGACGATAGAGTTCATCCGTAAAGTTGGTGAGTAGGTGCTGCTTTTTTAGATTCACCTTCAAAAGCTCGTCGCATACCAAGCAATAATCTGGAAACATCGCCTTCATGCGAGCGTGATAACCTAAAAGTGATTTGTCTTTTTTCTCAGGAAGGACTTGCAAGACATCTTCTTCGCTAGCTTTAAACCCATCGATGTAAAACTTAAAGCCCTCAGGGTTGCCAAGCTTGCGGCAGCGATTGCTATAAAGAACCAACAGATCAAATATTTCTGCGTCACTGATTTCGCGCAGGCCCGAGTGGACGTTCTTTAACAATAATGGCTTCTTCTCCCAATTATTTTTAGCGAAGTCCTGCCAAAACTTTTGGTCTAACAAGATGGGTGCTGAGGGTTTTGGAAGCGATTTTTGAGCCAAAGGAACTCCAAGGCAAGGGCCGGGAAAGTAATGTCGTCCCGGGAGAGTCGTTTAGATTGATGTATGAGTCAAATAAAGCAGATCAAAAGATACACACCAAGCCCCGGGGCTTGTAAATTTACCAACGCCTTTGGATGCCCCTCATAACCCCTTGTGAACACGAGGGAATTAGAATAAATAAACATCCCTGGAGACCCTTAAATGAACCCTGCTGCCGCCGTCACATTTCAAGATCCTATTCTTACAATTGAGCTTAAGCGAGACGTCACTAAACATCTGAAGCAGGGACATCGCTGGATTTTTGCCAATTGCTTTGATGATGGCCGCTCTGTGAAGTCAGGAATTCATCTTTTGAATTATAAAGGCGAAGCCCTGGCACTCGGTATTTGGCAAGGGGATACGCAGTTGCGTTTCCGCGTTTTGGTCTTGGCAGAGGAGCCCATTTTTAGACGTAATAACATGAAGCGGACTCTGGAGCTTTACTTTGAAAGCCAATGGCGCAAGGCCGTTGAAATTCGTAAAACTTTTGATTTGGCCGTAACGAATTCTTTCCGCCTTATTAATGGGGAAGGTGATGGTCTTCCAGGGTTGATCGTTGATGTTTATAACGACACAGCAGTCATCAAGCACGATCACGCAATCATGGAAAGAACTTGGAATGCCCAGGTCATTTCTGAAAAAATTCAAGCCGACTTTCCTCAAATAAAATGCGTTTATCTTAAGCGTCGCAATGACGCCGATGAAAAGGGTGTTAATATCGTCGGAACTTTAGCGCCAGAAGTGCAATTTCTTGAAAATGGTGTTTTGTTCGCCTCTAATATTCGTGATGCCGCCAAGACAGGGTTTTTTCTAGATCAACGCGATAACAGAAAGATGATCCAACACTTTGCTCACGGTAAGACGGTGCTTAACTTGTTTAGCTATACCGGGGGATTTTCGATTTTTGCCGCTAAAGGCGGAGCAAAAGAAGTCACCAGTGTGGATATTGCCAAAGTAGCCATTCAAGCCGTGGATCGAAATTTTGAGATCAATGGGCTTAAGACCGTGCACCATGATATTGCCACCGATGCTTTTGCTTATTTAGAGCAACTTAATACTGAAAAGAAGAAGTATGACCTAGTCATCACGGATCCGCCAAGTTTTGCACCCAATGAAAAATCAGTCGAGCAAGCCAAAGCGGCTTACACGAAAGTTTTTGCGAATTCGATTAAGTTGGTCAATCCAGAAGGCCTTTTTGCTGCGAGTTCTTGCTCAAGCCACATCTCTTCCAGAGAGTTTATGGACATTTGCCAAGAAGCTTTTTCCCGTGTGCGAAAGAAAGCTACGTTGGTTTATATTGGCGGACAACCAGTAGATCATCCGTATCCGTTAGCGATGGAAGAGCTTCGTTACTTGAAATTTGCGCTCTTCCGTTTGGATTAATTTTTAATAAACAAAAAGGTAGATTTTATTTTGGAAACTATTGCCAGTCTTCGTCAGGAAATAGATCAGGTTCACAAGGAACTCCATTCCTTGCTTTTTCCCCGTCGTGATTTTACGATGGCAGTTTGGAAGATCAAACAAGAGCAAGGGTTGCCTTTTTTCAACGCTGAACGCGAAGAGCAGATCTTAGCAGACTTTGTAAAACTCAATTCAACTCAAGGGCAAGATCCTGAATTCGATGAACTCTTAAAGGGAGTGATGAATTCGATACTGAGAGAGTACGAAAAATATTTGAAGTCTAAATACTCTTCAAAATCCTAAAGACAGCCTCTGTCCAAGAACGACAGGGCTGTCTATGGCAGCCTATTTCTTTCTGCTTTGATATTCTTTTTCTCTTTGGAAATGGCTTTCGGAAAGGCCATAACTTTCCACATCGCCAAGATCTTTGATCAAAGATGCTAATTCTTTTTTACCGCTAATAAAGTCGATATGCGCTTGAATTTTCGTAATCAATTCGGCGCCTCGTTCTTTTAGGGCTTCATAGCGGATGTAGCCAAGTCCGAAAGACTCCCATTCCTTTACATAGCGAGCCGCTGATTGCGATGTTCCATTGTACATAGTATTGCGACACTCTTGATCGGGTTTAATCTGATGCCAGTTTCCGAACTGATCTTTGAGCTTTACTTCATGCGTTTCACAAGGCTTTCCGCAATCCTTGAAACTTGAACCTTTACTGAGGAAAGCAGCAAACACACAATGCTCCATATGGAAACTTGGCATGTATTGATAAGCCGTCACTTCAAAATGCTCTGCTTGACCTGCTTGAATCAATTCACTGACCTGAAGGTGATTAAGGTCATAACCTAAACAAACGCTAGAAATGCCCTTGTCGAGCAGATATTGCGCCGTCAAATGGTTGGCGACATTCAAGCTGAAGTCGCCAAGAATCTGTCCCTGGTAAGCATTTGCCTGTAAGTACTGAACGGCGCCTAAATTTCTTGCCAAGATTGCATCGGGATTTAAATTCAATAGATGTTTAACATTGCGATGTTCATTGGGTTTCAAAATGCGGGTGGTCGCTATTCCGACCTTCAAGCCCTGTTCTCTTAAAACATTCAAACTGGGTTCAAAATCTAAACCGAATTCAAAATCCAAGATCGCAAGATTGACGTCTGCCGGAAGCAGGGTGCCTGCCTTAACGGCGTTGGCGACATCTTCCACTTGTCCCTTATCGCGCAGTAACAAGTTGAGCTTCACGCCTGGAGCTTTCCTCTCGGCGATCTTTTTACTCGCAATCCAACCCATGGTTTGGGCTTGAGGTGCGAACACGGGAGCTTGACCATTTTGGATGCGTAAGTCCGTCAGTTCCTTAATCAGCCGTTGGCGTAGCTCTTTTACTTGTTTATTGGGCAAGAACAGCGGAGTGCCATCCCCCAAATCACAAGCAAATTCTTCGCCACGGAAAGTGCTGCCCATCAAAGCAAATAACTCTTCTTGAAGATCAGTTGAGTTTAGTCCTTTGCTTTTGGCAGCTTCACAGACATTTTCGGAATAAGCAGAAACTGTGTATTTGCCGTCAGAGTATTCCACTTTGAGTGGTTTACCAAGTGATGCCTCTGCGCGAACAGAGACTGGAAGTCGTTTCTTTCTTTGCTTGTCTTCTACACTCAGAGTCACATCTTTTTTAAGGTCTTTGTCATGGTTGTAGAAAACACGAGCACCTAAATAAACTCCATCCATCGCAATGTCTCTTGAGAATTCAAGTTCAAAGCGACGAGGGGAGAGGTTCTTTACTGCGAATACGAAACCGCCCTTTTCAACGCTTTGCCCATTGCGATCCTTATAGACCCACAGAACGCCGTCACCAGGTTTAATGAAATCGGCCTTCAGGCCTTGAAGGATAGTCATATCAGTAAGATCAACTTCAAGTGAGTTGCCATTCACGCGCTGAATTTTTCCAAACTCAAATCCGCGATGAGAGCTGAATGTACCCTCCACCAGTTCCTGATGATTGACTCCGTGGAACCAGCCACTGTAAAAGCCACGAGAAAAGGCCGAGGCCATTTGTTTTTTCATAAGCACAGTGCTTGAAAGCGCTTTGTTTTCTTGCACCGAGGTGATGGCCTCATCAAAGCTTCGTGCCGCAGTCGCCACGTATTCTGGAGTTTTGAGTCGTCCTTCGACTTTGAAACAGTCAACACCGGCCTCGAGAAGTTGTGGAACCTCATTGATGCCGCAAAGATCTTGAGGGGAAACTAGGAACGACTTTCCTTGAAGGTCGCGCTTTTCACCATCGACATGCATTTCGTAAGTAAAACGACAGCTCTGGGCGCACTGGCCACGATTGGCAGAGCGTCCGCCAATGCCCTCAGAAGTAAAACATTGGCCCGAGTAGCTTACGCATAAAGCACCATGGACAAAGACTTCGATCTCTTTGGAAGTATTTTGTTTGATAGCCTGAATTTCTTTAATGGAGTTTTCTCTTGCCAAGACAAAACGCTGAATGCCCAAATCGTCCAACCAACTAATAGCCTCGGCATTAGTAATACTCATTTGTGTGGAGGCGTGAATACGTTGCCATGGAGCCATTTGGCGAATCAAGCGCACCAAGCCTAAATCTTGAACGATAAAAGCATCGGGCTTAAGAGGAAGAATTTTCTCCAGAACTTCGACAGCCGCCTGAAGTTCGTTTTGGAAGACTAGAATATTAAAAGCGAGGTTCACCTTCACGCCGTGAAGGTGGCAAGTGTCGATGATGTCTTTGACTTCTTCAATTTGGAAATCATGGCTTCTGCCACGAGCATTGAACCCGGGAACTCCCATAAAAATGGCATCCGCGCCATTATGGATGGCTGCTAGGGCCATGTCCTTTGTACCTACGGGAAGCAAGAGTTCGGGGCGTTTTAAGTTTTGAATTTCCATGGCCTTTTTTAGCCAGACCTGAGCACTTCGGCAAGGGGAATCTGATGGCCATCTGGAATACGAAAAAATCACCAAGTGAAAAGCCGTTTTTGTGAGGCAAACTATCACACAATAGCTGGCACTGTAGATAAGTTCGACAGTCCAAGACTCGCTAATAAGCTAAACAATATTGGCAGAGCTTACATTTAAGAGCGAACTTCAAATTCGACTTGGTGATTCTGCTCCTGCCGAAGACGCCTTCGAAGTATCAAACTACTTTTGAATTCAAAGTTCCAGGGCTTAAAGGCCGCAATAATATTCTATTGAATCAGTTTTATGTTATTTACCTATCAAATTGTCTCTGCAGGCATGTCATTCAACGTTTGTTCGTAAATTGACAATCCAAGATACTGATTTTAAGCAACGACTTCTTTTTTTATCGAGATTTTCCACATTAGCGATTCAGAATCACAGCTCGGACGAAAGTCGATGAGGCTTTCGATATTTATCAATAAGAAAGGAATCGCAATGGATCGTCATGTGGCGCAACGAATATTAACTTCAATTCTCGTACTTCAAATCGCCGGGGTTGCTCATGCTGCAACTACTAATGCCTCAAGCAGTAACTGGGTAGGTCTTGCCGCGCCGGCAGAGCCACAACCAATACCCTCCTATGAAGGTATTGGTAAAATCGCCGATATCACGCGACAAACGGGAGGCGATACCTATAGATTGGATCTTGCTAAAGCTCTTCCATTGACCTCTTTGAAGGCGAAACCTAAAACAGGTCGTGTGAAAATTATCAGTGTCACTCTGGTTACAGACAAGAAAGACCGCATTCCAGTGAAGGCGATGACCAATGTTGTTTTGGCAGATACAAACCCAGCCTTGGTGTCTGAAGCTCTCAGTCCTGACACGAGTGTCGCTGTGATTGAGGTTCAAGCAGAAGCAATGGGGGGCGCCGCAAGTTTAGATATCAACGCGATTTCCAATAAGGAAGTGCCGCAACTTGCCTTGCGTGAGGAACTGTCTTGCAGCAAAAAGGCAGATACAGTTCTTAAAGATAAATTGGACGTTGTTCAACTGTGGGCTTCTCGTATTGAGGCAAGTACACAGGGCTCTTGGCAGGAAAAATATGCCATTAAAGAGTTTAATAAATACGTGACAGATTTCATAACGACTTTGAAAGCGGGCCAAACATCCTATGCTTCGACTGAATATACTTTGACCCTTTTGAATTTCTTTACCGAGCGTCATAATGCAAGTCGTGTCGATAGTGCCATTGAAGCGGCCTATAAAACTATGACCACGGAAACCTTCGATGTCTTTTTAGCATCTCTTCAAGTTGATGATACTTGCCGAGTTGTTTCTAGCGAAGGGCTTATTAATATCGCTCTTGACTTCCAAAAGAGATATGAGGCAGGTAAGCCAGACAGTCGAGGAAGAAAGCTTTATGAAATGATGATTTCAAAGCTTGGTAAATTCATTCCAACTCAGTACCGCAAGGAGCTAGCAACGAAGAACTATAACTTCCGTCAAGCAGATGCAGAGGGGTATAAGTACTATAAACTCTTCAGCGCAAGCAAGCATGAAAGTTTACTAAAGTCCACTCATACAGAAATGAGCACCAATGCTTATGCGGTTGCAGAGAAAGCACTGGCTCGCGAAGTTAAGGACATGGATAATGAAAAGACATATCAACTTATTGTTGAATTTCAAACCAAGTACAACGACGCGGCTAATTACCCTCAGGACATGATGATGAAGTATCTAATGGTTCTTTCAGAACATAGTATCTTCTTACGTGACGGTAAATAGTTACGACACTAAAAATGACCAGCCCGTTTTATAAAGACGGGCTGGTTTGAATTACTTTACTGTGCAGAAGCTAAAGGTTCTTGAGGTAATTGTTCATCTAAGAAATCAATGTTCCCAGATGAAATGTCGTACATGGCTCCGACTAGGCGAACTTTATTTTGAGATTCAAGGTCGCGAATGATTTTACTTCCTTTGCGGATTCTCGCGACGGTGAGTCTGACATTTTCAGCAGAGACATGATCAATATGTTCGTAAGAGTTGGGGTCGAAGTTAGGTGTCGAGCTTCTGACGACTTTAACTGCGGGCTCAATTTTTTTCAGTAGTCCTGTGAGATGACCTAGCTTGACGTTGTTACAAGCTCCTTTAACGGCGCCGCATTTCGTGTGTCCCATGACGACGATCAATTTTGCTCCGGTGACGGCGGTTCCAAACTCCATGCTGCCAAGAATGTCATTGTTTTCAATATTTCCGGCGACACGGGCTACAAAGACTTCCCCAATTCCTTGGTCAAAAACTATTTCAACAGGCACGCGCGAATCTAAGCAACTCAAGATCACGGCATAGGGTTTTTGTCCGTCCTTTGTTTTGTCGATTTGAAAATGGAAGTCATGGCCTAGCTGTTGGTTTTTGACAAAACGTCTGTTGCCTTCCTTGAGAGCGGCGAGCTCCTCTTGAGGAGTATCTGGAGCTTTGCTACGAACTATGGCTTGTCCCGTATCTTGGGAAGCAGTGGTGGTTTTTGTCGGAGTGTTAGAACAAGAGCACAAAAAAGAAACTAAAACTAGAAGTGATAGTATTGCTTTCATGGAATCCTCTTTTTGGGTTGTTTCCATAATCGCAGCACAAAATTTATAATTTAGTTAGTTAAGAAAAGAATCATATGACCGGAGACAACAGACCAGACCCCGCATTTTCATACGGGGTCTGGGTGAACCTATTTAGCTAACATTATTGTTGCACTGACACCTGAAGTAGAACCGTTGGAGCTTACAGCTTGCAACTGATAAGTCACTCCTGGTGTTAAGTTGTCGACGTACATTTGATGTGTTGTCGTCATTGTAGCGTCGACAAGTGTCGAAGTTTGCACCCCCGTAGAAAGATCCGTGATGATCACTTGCGATGTACTTGCTGCATCCGTTGTCCATCCCACTGTGGCACCTGTTAAAGTGACTTCAAAAATTCTGAAGTTCGTTAGGACTGGAGCCGGAACTGGTGCAGGCGTAGGTGTAGGTGTAGGAGTAGGAGTTGGCACCGGTGTAGGGTCAGGCGTAGGTGTAGGTACTGGCACAGGAGTTGGCGTAGGAGTCGGAGTCGGTACTGGTGCTGGCGTCGGGTCGGGATTCGGCGATGGAGTAGGCAGTGGCAGCACAGGACTTGGATCTGTTGTACGCGATGGCACTGGTGA
>CAZPYX010000069.1:0-18638 GCA_964590635.1 uncultured Bdellovibrio sp. | reverse complement strand
GAAGGCATGGCTTCTATCCTAAAGGTTGAACGTCAAAAAGTGATTTTCCGCAATTTGAATTCAAATCGTCTTGAATATCTTGAGATGAAAAAAGAAGGCAATAAAGTTGCTTTTGGTGGCAGTGCAAAACCAGGTGCTAGCGGCGGCAAAGAAGTGCAAAAAACTGGTGACAACACTTTTGCAATCAAACGTGCGGATCTTTTGAAATACACAAACGATCTCTCAAGCATTTTGATGCAAGCTCGCGCAGTGCCAAATCGCGAGCCAGGAACCGGAGCTATCAATGGTTTCCGTATTCTTGATATGCAACCTGGAAGTATTTATGAACAGTTGGGAATTCAACGCATGGACGTGATCAAGTCTGTGGACGGAACACCTGTCGACAGCCCTGCAAAAGCCATGGAGCTTTATAACACGTTGAAGAATTCTCCAAAAGTCAGCATTCAAGTCGAACGCAACGGCAAGAATGAAACAATGACTTACAATATCCAATAGGGCTGGTCTATACTCCGACTTCGTCGGAGTATGAAAGTCTACTTTGGGTATTTAGCTTGAGCACAGAAGTGCGATAGCGGCAGCCAAGGACGCTGGAGCATCTTTGCTCCAAAAAAAGAATGAAACATCGGCGGATGTTTCAGCATTTGTTTAAGTACGTTTAACTCCTCAGGAGGAGAGAGAAAAATGAAAAAACCGGTCAGCATAGGAATTGCTTCATTGATGACGGCTCAATTAATGGGCCCGGTAGCGAATGCTCAATTCGAGGATTTCCCACCTCCACCACCGCCTCCTGATTTTAGCGGTCAAGCGGCTCCGGAAGCAGATTCATTCCCAGCTCCCCCTTCTGCTCCTGCAGCAATGGGCGCAGGCGGAACCCGCGGCGGCGCCCCTGTAGGTCGCTCAAACAACACCACTGCTGGCGTGTTATCAAAAAAAGACAAAGATAAATTTGCCAAAGCAGCTATCGAAGACATCACGACAGAGAATTTCCCTGAAACGATTGAGTCTTTCGACTTTCCAAATGTGGAAATCACTGACGTCATCAAAGCCATCAGTGAATTGACAGGAAAGAACTTTATCATTGATCCAGGCGTGCGTGGAAAGATCACCATCGTAGCACCATCTAAGATTTCCGTGGCAGAAGCTTACAAAGCTTTCTTGTCTGCCCTGGCAATCAACGGCTTCACGGTGGTTCCTTCTGGCGCTTTCTTAAAAGTTAAATCCGCAAGAAATGCTCAACGTGACAATATCGATACGTTCTCTGGTGCTTATTATCCAAATAGCGATCAGATGATCACAAGAATCATCCACTTGAAGCATATCTCTGCAGCCCAAGTGAATCGTGATCTTCGTATCTTGCCTTCGAAAGATGGCGAGATGAATATCTACGAACCAACAAATTCCATCATCATTTCAGACTATGGTTCGAACATTGACCGCGTGATGAAAATCATCAGCCAATTGGACGTTCCAGGCTTTGAAGAGCAACTTGAAGTGATCCCTATCAAGTACGCTAAAGCCAAAGACCTTTCAGACCTCGTTGATAAAATCGTGAACAAAGGAAGCAAGTCCCAAGGTGGCGCCCCAGGCACTTTCACTGCGGGCGTTCCTCGCTTTAGCCGTTCTACGGGTGCTTCTTCGCAGCAAGGTGCGAGCTTCTTTATGGCGATCCCCGATGACAGAACAAACTCTATTATCGTAGTCGGAAATAAATCAGGCATCGTGCGCATTAAGAAACTTATCGGTCAGTTGGATTTCAAAATCAGCGCAGAAGCTTCTGGCGGCGTTTACGTTTACTACGTTAAGAATGGTGATGCAGAGAAAATTGCACAAACATTGTCCGGCGTGACTAAAGATGCAGCTCCAAAACCACAAACAGGTGGCAGCTTGCTTTCTCCTTTGGGACCGTCAGGTATGATGGAAGCAAAAGCTGAAATCTTCGGTGGTGATGTAAAAATCACGGCTGATAAAACGACAAACAGCCTTGTTATCACTGCTAGCAAACAAGACTACGAAGTGGTTTTGAATATCTTGAATAAAATCGATATTGCCCGCGATCAGGTTTATGTTGAAGCCATCATCATGGAGATGAATGCGAATGACGGTAACCAATGGGGCGTCGGTTATTATCAATACGGCAGCAATGGTTACGGCAAAGTGGGCTTCAATGGTTTCACTGGAAGCCCAACAATTACGGACCTCTTGTCACCTACTGGCGGCAATGGTGCGATCATTGGCTTTGGCTCTGGTCAAACTGTCACTGTAACACCTCCTGGAACGACGACTCCAATCACGATTCCGTCATTGATTGGTTTCATCAACTTCTTGAAGACAACAAAGAAAGCCAACATCTTATCTACTCCACAAATCATGGCCCTTGATAATCAAGAAGCTGAGATCGAAGTGGGTGATAAAGTTGTCACTGGTTCTTCTACAACAACGCCGAACAATGGCTCCCCTATTACAACACCAACGTTCGACGATGCGACAATCAAATTGAATATCAAGCCATTCATCAGCCCGGCTTCGAATTCAATTCGTTTGGAAATCAAACAACAAGTTTCGCAGCTTTCAACAGCTTCGACTCCGGATGCATTTAAGACGTCTACTCAGCCAATTGCAAAACGTTCGATCAAAACTATGATCAATGTGAACAATGGCGATACTGCGATTCTGGGTGGTTTGATTAAGGAAGACGATACAGAGTCCGTGATCAGAATTCCACTTCTTGGCGATCTTCCAATTATCGGTTGGTTGTTTAAGTCTTCAACTCGCGTGAAGAATAAAACAAACATGGTCGTATTCTTGACGCCAAAAATTGTGAGAAACACTGCGGATTCAAATGCGATCATCTCTAAAAAGCTCGACCAACGCTTGGATTACATCAAGTCTGAGGGCGGGAAAGATCCATTTGGTCGTCCTCTAGATGAAATTACTCGTAAAGTGCAAGGTAATGCCGCTCCAAACGCAAACCCTGACGTGGAAAAGGAATAGCAATAGATGGCCTCCGTGGATGTTCTAACGATTCTTTCAAAAGCAACTTCACTGACTTCGGATCAAATCAAGTCTGTGCTTAACAATCCTTCGGTGGTGAGACCCGTCACCGTTGGAGAAGCTTTGAATGCGAAAGAATTCTCCACGGCGGATGAAGTGGTCGCTGATCTCTGCAAAGAATTAGGTTTGGATTTTATTAAAGACATTCCTGTTGCCGATATCTCCGTCGACCTGATCCGTGATGTTCCCATCAATTATGCAAAACAGCATCAAATTCTTCCTTACAAAGAAGATGTCGATACCTTGGTGGCTTTAACCAGCAACCCGGTGAATCTAAAAGTCCTTGATGATTTAAAAGTTTTGTTCGGTAAAAGAGTTCGCCCCCTAGTGACGACTTCCAGCCGTATTCAAGATGCGATCAACAGAGTTTACGAAAAAAGCACGGCCAATCTTTCCGGCATGGATGAAATCGACGAAGAAGATTATGATCTAGATGATCCTATCGTCGACTTGTTGGATGCGGGCGAAGACGATGCTCCGGTTATTAAACTTGTGAATAGCATCCTCTTCCGTGCTGTTAAAGAAAAAGCTTCAGATATCCATATTGAGCCCTATGAAAAAGACATGGTTGTGCGTCTGCGCACGGACGGTGTTTTGAATGACGTTCATAAACCACCTAAGAAACTGCAAAACGCGATCACGTCGCGTATCAAAGTCATGGCCAACTTGAACATCGCAGAAAAGCGTTTGCCTCAAGATGGTCGTATTCCTTTGAAAGTCGGTGGTAAAGATATCGATATTCGTCTTTCTACCGTGCCGACCGCTCATGGTGAGCGATTGGTTATGCGTATTCAAGATAGATCGACGGTTGTTCTTGAACTTGAGCAATTGGGCTTCTCGAAAGAAAACCTTCTGCGTCTTGATGATCTTCTTTCACGCAATGACGGCATTTTACTAGTTACGGGTCCTACAGGTTCTGGTAAGTCCACGACTTTGTATGGCGCTCTGATGAAGTTAAATAAACCTGACGTGAACATTCTGACTGTTGAAGATCCAGTGGAGCAACGTATCCATGGATTGGGCCAAGTTCAGGTGAACTCTAAAATCGGTCTGACTTTCGCGGCCGGATTAAGATCTTTCCTTCGTCAAGACCCTGACATCATCATGGTCGGTGAGATTCGTGACTTGGAAACTGCGGAACTTGCGATTCAAGCCTCACTCACAGGTCACTTGGTTTTATCTACACTACATACGAATGACTCTGCCGGCGCCTTCCCTCGTTTGATCGACTTCGGCGTGGAGCCTTTCTTGATCGCGACTTCAGTTATGGGAGTTGTGGCACAACGTCTCGTGCGTGTTCTTTGCCCTCATTGTAAAGCGCCCCACGATCCGTCTGACTTTGAACTTTCTCTTCTTGGAATTACGAAGGAGCAAGCGCAAGGACATCATATCTGCAAAGCGATGGGTTGCACACAATGTGGACAGAAGGGCTACTCAGGTCGTACGACGATCAGTGAGCTTTTAGTTGTGACTGACGACATCCGCTCTTTGATTATGCAAAGACAAGATGGTAACACCATCAAGAAGGCTTCTCTTGCCAATGGAATGAAAACATTCCGTGATCATGGTATTGCGAAGGTTCTTGCGGGCATCACAACTATTGAACAATTAACTACGAATACACAGTTGGATATTTAAGATTGAGTGCCTAGGGGTTCAAGTCCCTCCACCCGCACCAAACTTAAATAAGCTTAGGAAAAACGGAACATGCCAATTTTTGAGTATAAGGGCCTTACCCGCGACGGAAAAAACACCAAGGGAGTCATCGACGCTGAAAATCAGCGTGCTGCCCGTGCCAAGCTCAAAAAGGACAATATCTTTGTCGTCGACATCAAAGACAAAAAGAAATTCGATCCTAAGAAAAAGCAAGGTCCCCGTTCGACTAAAAAAGTCGGCGTTAAAGACCTTGCTTTGATGACTCGTCAGCTTGCGACTTTGATTAAAGCTAATATCCCCCTCGTGGACGCCCTGCTTGCTGTTTCAGAACAAGTTGAAAATCCCACTTTAGCAGAAGCCGTCGCTGACTGTAAAAATGCCGTCAATGAAGGCTCGCCTTTCTTTAAGGCTCTACAAAAGTATCCAAATATCTTTACGAAAATTTATGTCTCGATGGTAGAGGCCGGAGAGATGTCAGGAAGCTTGGACACTCTTTTACTTCGTCTTGCAGAATTTACTGAAGCCCAAGCCGAACTTCGCGCTAAAGTTTCCAGTGCAATGACCTATCCGATCATCATGCTTGTCGTAACCGGCGGCCTTCTTTCTTTCTTGTTCATTTTCTTGATTCCAAAGATGGTCACAGTTTTCGAGTCTGCCCCACAACTGGTTTTACCTTGGTACACGATTGGCTTGATCGCTATGAGTCAGTTCATGGTGAACTACTGGTATATCATTTTCGGAAGTCTGTTTTTGGTCATCGTTCTCTTTAGAAATTGGAAAAGCACTCCGGCTGGTAAAGACCAGTGGGATGCTATCTCTTTGAAATTGCCTTTGATGGGTCCCACTGTGCGCATGGTTGCGGTTTCCCGCTTCACTAGAACTTTGGGAACTTTGCTCAACGGGGGCGTACCGATGCTCACCGCTTTGGATATCGTTCGTAACGTCGTCGACAACCACGTCTTGGCCGTAGCAATTGATGAAGCCCGCAGCAATATCTCTGAGGGGGAAACAATCTCTGGGCCTCTAAAAAAATCCGGCCAGTTCCCACCGATCGTTATTCACATGGTTAACATCGGCGAAAAAACCGGCGACCTCGAAAACATGTTGATGCAAGTTTCCGACGCCTACGATTTCCAAGTAAAAAACAAACTCGAAGCCCTCACCAGCTTGATGGGCCCCGTAGTCATCGTCATCATGGGTTTCGCCATCGCCGCCATCGTTTTCGCCGTCATGATCCCAATGTTCGAAATGACCAATCTTGCGGGCTAAGGTACCTGCTTCCCTTTGGTTCAAAAAAGTACACCGTTTAGATTCAAGAGCCAGGTTCATCACCTGGCTTTTTTTACATTAAAGCCTACCCGTCGCCTGCGAACAAAGTATTGCAAAGCATCACAACCCAGGACCGATTCCAACTTGAGGGAAGTGATGCCTGCCTTCAAGCGGCCATCAATCACAAAGGCATCACCCAAATTCCAACTTGGTTGGCCACCGAACACATTCAGCCTGGAAAATTGAAATCCATTTTAGAAGTTCAAAAAGCCACTCAGGCCTCGCTCCACTCAAAAAACCCACAAGAAAGTGCGCGTCATCATTGATGAACTGCTAAAGAGATTGAGCACTCTTTCGTTTTAAACGCTGAAAAACTTAAACTAAAACTTGAAGAACGTACGCGAGCACAAACATTTAAGGTCATCCGGGGAATACAAAAACTTCATGCGCTTTCAAAGATCTCGTCGCAAGTATATATAATAACTAACAAGTATATATAATAACTAATTAGTGTCGCGCTATCAGCTTCTGCGTTACTTATGAAATTCATTTTTGAAGATACCAATTCGAATCAAAAGAAAAAATCACAACAGAAAGCTTCGCCAGCCCGCAGCCACTCCACGATGACTTCTTCAAAAGGTGCCCTCGTCCAAAAAAAACAAACCCACTCTTTTCAAAAGTGAACCAACGCAAGTATCTAAACCAAGGCTCCGCAATTGATGACTTACTTTGAAGCAACTAACGCATTGGCCTACTTGAGATAAGTCTCAAGCCCGTCACATAACGCACCTGCGACACCAAAAGTGTGTCCGTACCTAAGTCGGGCAGGGAAAGATGCTTACCGACTTTACCTGACATAGGAGGAGTGTTATTCTCTACGTCTGTTAACAAGGAGAATTTTTAATGTCACCAATTAGCAACCGAAAAGGTATGACCTTGATCGAGATCATGATCGTACTGGCAATCATCGGTGGTATCGCAGCACTCTTGTTGCCACGTCTTACTGGCCAGCTTGATAAAGCGAAACAAAAAGAAGCGCGCATTCAAATGTCACAAATCGTGAATGCACTTTCCATGTACTACACAGATTGCGGAAAATACCCTGCGGCTCTTGAAGGTCTTGTGACTCAAGATGCAAACTGCAACAACTGGGGACCTGAAGCTTATCTTAAGAAACCACCTAAAGATCCTTGGGGACATGACTTCGTTTACGAATTGAACGGCAACGAATACGGCCTTAAATGCTTGGGTAAAGATGGCAAAGAAGGTGGATCTGGTTATGACACAGATATCACTTTGGAAGATATCCAGTAATCTATGAATCGCAGGGGCTTCACCCTTATAGAAGTGATGATTGTTTTGGCTCTGGTCGGAGCACTCATCGCTTATGGAGCCCCCCGCATGTTTAAAAAACAGAACAACATCAAATCCGTGGCTCGCCATTTCTTAGTTCTTAGCCGCGAGATCCGCAACAAAGCTCGTCTTTCAAACTCCACTTATCGCCTTGTTATTCAAATGGAAACCAATAGCGAAAAATATTGGGTAGAAAAAGCCAGTGGTCCCATGGCCATAGATCTTGAGGCCGCCGAAAAAGAGCGCGAAGAGAGCAAAAGTAACAGCAAAAAAGAAGATGCACCCCCGCCTCTTTTCCAAATCGACAAGTCATTATCTAAAAAGCCCCAGGCTTTGCCCGATGGACTTCGTTTCGCGCAGGTTGAAACTGTGAATACGAAGGCTCCTCTGAGCTCTGGCACTGCTTATATTCACTTTTTTCCCGAAGGCTTTGTGGAAGCTGCAGCTATCCAGATCACAGATGGAAATAAATTAACTTGGACTCTTGTTTTTAATCCTTTAACGGGTCAAGCTGATATCATAGAAAAAGCTCAGTCGTTAAAGGACATTCAAAGGTGATTCGTTCACGCAAAGGTTTTACACTTATTGAGACCGTGATAGCCATGGTCATTCTTTCTTCAGGAATTATTTTGCTAACTAGCTCCTGGGGTGGAAGTTTCATGCGCGTGAAAAAGACTCAACTTTCCACGGAAGTCACCGCCCTCCTTGAACGCAAAATGGCTGAAATCGAAATGGAGTACACGGGCAAGCCCCTTGATTCCATTCCCGAAGAAAAAGAAGACGACTTTGGTTCCGACTATCCTCAGTACTCTTGGAAAATGGAATCCAAAGCATTCGAAGTCCCCGACATCTCCGCAACTTTGACTGCTACTAAAAAAGGCGGCAATGGAGTTGATGAACTTCAGCTGACGATGATGAAAACTTTGACTCAACACATTTCTAAAACCGTCAAGGAAGTTAAAGTTTCCATCATCTTCAAAGGTGGCAAAAAGCCTTTGAACTTTTCAGCGACTCAGTACTTTGTTGATTTCGATAAAGAGATCGCTATGCCTTCTGTTCCAGGTGCAGGTGGCTGATCATGAAACGCAATAAAGGTTTCACTCTTATTGAGGTCATGATTACTATCACCATTCTTGGCACTCTGACAGTCCTTGCTGCCCAGGCGATTCAACAGGCCATCAAAGCAAAAGTTAAATTGCAAAGTCAAATTGACGATGTTTCCCGCATGCGCGACGCCGTTCGCTTGATGGAAAGAGACATCAATCAAACGTATCATTACCGCGATATTGAAAAAGAGATGTTGGCCTTGGTTAAGAAGCAAGGAAAACCGTCTTCTCCACAAACGCCACAAACGCCGCAAACTCCAGATCCAATTCAAGCTGCTGCCGACCAACAAGCTCAACAGCAAGCAGATGCCCAACGTGAAGTTCCGCGCATTGATCCCGAAACAAATCTTGTGGGTACGAACGACACTCTCAACTTTGTAACCATGAACAATGCCCGCACAGTTCGCAATTCAAAACAAGCCGACTTCGTCGAAGTTGGTTATGCTTTGAAGGAATGCAAAAGCATTCGCGATGACAAAGGCAGTTCAAAGTGTCTGTGGCGCAGAAGCACTCCCTATGTGGATCTCGATGTCACCAAGGGTGGTGACGAGGTTGTCTTGATGGAAAACGTTTCCGAATTCAAACTGCGTTACATCGGAAAAGGTAAGCAAGACTGGGTCAACGAGTGGCGCACAGACGCCCAAGGCGACGGCGCCACCAAGGGCAAATTCCCCTTGGCCGTAGAAATCTCTGTGACCGTGAATAAGAAAGAAGGCTCAAAAAATAAAAAATATTCTATGCAAGTCGTAGTTCCGATCCACTTCCCTAACAATCCAGAGGATACCACAAATGGTCCGGCTTCGTTTGGCCTCCCCACTAAATAACAACCGCGGCATTGCCCTGATGGTGGCTATCGCCTGCGTGATGTTGATTATGTATTTTGCGATGGAAGTGTCCTACGACGCCAATGTTGAATATTTGGTGAACTCTCAAGGCTTGAACCGAGTGAAGGCCTATTACGCCGCGAAGTCAGGCATGCAGCTCAGTCTTTTGCGCATTAAAATCTATCAGCAAGCTCAGCAAAAATTTGGTTCGATGTTGGGTGCCAACAATGCGATGCTGGATCAGATCTGGCAATTCCCTTTCGCTTGGCCCTTACCTATTCCCGCCGAAATGAGCGCAGTCGACAAAGACAGCTTCAAAAAACTTGTCAAAGAATCGTCCATGGATGCGAGTTACTTTGTGACCATTGAAGACGAAGGTTCAAAAATTGACATCAACGATTTGAATTCACAGTCTAAAACTTTGCAAGAAGTGACGAAAACTCAACTGCATAATATTTTTGCGCAAAAAATGAAGGCCGATGAAAACTTCGCCCGTAAACACAGCAACGTTCGTTTTGACGAATTAATCAACACGATTGCGGACTGGGGCAGTTCTAAATCCCAGTCTTTAAATGGTGGCGATAAAAAATCTCGCTTTGCTGAACTCAATCAAGAATCCCAGGGTGACAACTACCCACCCAATCGCGCCTTCCGCAGTCTTGCTGAATTACATATGATTCCAGGTATGACGGATGAGTTTTATGACATCTTGGCGCCGCAAATCACGATTTACGGGATGAAGGGAATCAATCCTAACATCGCATCGAAAGAAGTTCTGCGCTCTTTAGATCCTGCCATGACCGATGAAGCGGTCAGCGCCATCATCAAGCGACGTGACGACCCCAACGAAGGCGGTCCGTTTAAAGCCGCCGATGAATTTTGGACCTTCGTACAACAAAAAGGCGTTCGCACCGAAGGCAAAACAGAAGAGATTCCTTTAATTTTCGAATCAGTCTTCAACTTTAAAATTCGCAGCACTGGCGAGTTTGCGGGTGCCACCCGTGAAATCACCGCCATTGTGATGGACTTCAACAAGACCGCTGCGAAAATTAAAACTTACACGGATAAAGATAAGACACAGGGACAAACTCCTCCAGATACTGGCAAGGGAAAACAAGACACCAAAGGCACTCAAACACCCCTCACCAAGGGTCCTCCTCGCATCGTTTATTGGAGCGAAAGATAAGGTGCTTTTTTGTGATCCGCCAAAGGTCCAGTCGATCTTTGGGCGCTTAAAGAATTGTACATAAATCAAAAGACATCCTATACTTAGACCATCATCGCGTTATGCTTCTTGTTCACGGAGGAACACTGAGATTATGTCGAAGCCACTAGGTATAGACATCGGTTCAAGAAGTATCATAGTTGTCGAAATTCAGTCGACATCAAAAGGCTTTCAAGTTAGCAACTACTTTGAACACACTCTTAGCAATATGCTTGGCAGCGACCAAGAACTTGAGGTCATTGAATTCCTTCGCGATCTGACTTCTAAGTATGACGAGTCCACACGCTTTATCGTTGGCCTTCGCCAAGACCGCGTGGCCATTCGCAATAAATTCTTCCCGTTCAATGATCGCATTAAAATCTTCAAAAGCTTGGCATTCGAACTGGAAGAAGATCTTCCTTTCTCTTCTGACAATGCGATCTTTGACGCAAAAATCATTCGCACCGTTGGCGGGGGCGCGGAAGTTTTGGCCTGTGCGGCTCCGAAAACTCACGTGCAAGCTTGCATTCAACGCGCTCAAGATTCGGGCTTTGAACCGTTCTTGGTTTCTCTTGAAGGCACAGCCCTTGCCAATGTCTTTGAAAAGTGGAATGAAGCTCCCCCATCGCAAATAGCACCACCTCCAGTCATCGACGAAATGGAAAAACCTGTGCGCCACGTTCAACTGGTTTTGAACATGGGGCACACGCGCACCATCGTCAGTGCTTTTGAAGGTCATTCTTTGATTGGTGTTCGTTCGATTCTTTGGGGTGGTAAAAATATCGCGGAAGCGATTTCTAAAAAATACGAAATTCCTTATGTTGAAGCTCTTAAAGAACTTCAAACTAAAGCCTTTATTCTGACGAACAAACAAGGGGCAACCTTTGACCAAGTGACTTTCTCTGAGGCCATCGGGAAAAGTGTTCGCGAGATGGCCCGCGATCTGCAACTTTCTATTCTGGAATTCAAAAGTGAATTCAATGCGCAGATCGACAGCATTGGTATGACCGGTGGTACTTCACAAATTCAAAACTTAGGACCTTTCCTAACGCAAATTTTGGAAGCTCCGGTCAATCGCATTTCAACTTTGGATCAAATTCCTAATGTGATGTTTGAGCGCTCCCCCCAAGCTTCAGCCAAGGCTGGAGTTGCTTTGGGCCTAGCGATTGAGGGCTTTAAAAAGCCGCGCAATCCTCCGATGAATTTCATGCGCGGTGAATTCGCCCGCGAAAACCATCAGATGAAAATGTTCTGGGAAAAATGGGGTCACACCTTCAAAGTTGCCACGGCAGCCTTGGTGGTCCTTTTCGTTTACGCTTCATTGCGATCTGATTTTGCATTGAGCTTGTCAGAAAGAACTCAAGACGTTCTTAAAACCCAAGCAAAGACCGTTGCCAACCTCAAGGGCAAAAATGCCTCTGAAGCTGGAATCAAAAAGTACATTCGTGAGAATAAAAAGCGCGCTTCTGACCTTAAAACATTGGCCAGCGTTGCTAATATGAACTCTGCGATGGACGTTCTAAAAAAAGTCAGCGATGCCACTCCGCCAAAGGGATCTGTCACTTTGGATGTTCACAGTCTGAACGTACAGGATTCCCGCGTGACGATGGATGGCTATGTCAGTTCTCCGCAAGAGATGACTCTTTTGCAGAAATCTTTGACCAACATCACAACTGATGGACAAGTGAAAGCAGAGAAAAGCAACTTGGGAGCTCTTCCAGGTCGCACAGCTTTCTCTTTCAGCTTCAACGTGGACCGTGGTATTCAAAAGGTGACTCGATGAACTTAGACGATCTTAAAGATAAATTCGCCACCGAAGGACGCGCAACTTGGGAACGTATCCAAGAAAGTGATGCCTACAATCAACTGCGTGACCGTTACGAAAACTTATCCCCTGCTGTACAGAAGATGACCTTGTTTGGCGGTATCGCCGCAGTGGCATTGATTGTTCTTTCTATCCCCTATGGAAACTTCACACAAAGTTCAGAATCCGTAGGCGAATTCGAAGGCAAACGCATGACCATCCGCGAACTTCTTAAGGTTAGCCGCGAGTCCGCGGATGTACCGAATATTCAACCGGCTCCGTCCATCGACATGCTTCGTGCGAATATCGACAACCAAATTAAAATGGCTAATCTTCTTCCCGAGCAAATCAAAGGAACCCAGGACGCTCAGAACAATTCGCAGCTCATCCCTGCCAATCTAACTGAAGGTGCCTTGGATATCAAACTCGAGAAGTTGAATCTGCGCCAAGTGATGGACATGGGTTACAAATTCCAAAGCATCAATCCCAGTGTTAAAATGAAAGACATGGTCATCACCGCCAATCGCGGCGACAGTCGTTATTTTGACGTCGTTTATAAGTTGGTCGCTTTGGCTGTTCCTTCTGCTCCGGAACCTCCACCAGAAGAACCGCCTTCTAAAGGCAAAGGCCGCACGAAGAAAACAGGATCGGAAGAATAGTCATGGAGAACGTCGCTAAGTTTTTTAAACTGCTTAAAGAAAACAAAGGAAAGATTGTTGTCGCTTTCTTTTCTGCCATCGTTTTTCTTTTTGTCCTTTTTCCATTTGATGACTTGAGCGATTTGATCTCTTCGCAAGTGTCTAAACTTTCCAATAATTCTGTCTATGTGACCTTTGAACGTTTGAAAATGAGTATGATCCCGACTCCGGGCGTGCACATGGATCAGGTTTATATCGAATCCATCCGCACACCCGCTCTTTCTGCCAAGGAATTGACGATCACACCTTCTGTGTCAGGATTGATTCAACAAAAACCCTATGGTCATATTTCCGCAAAAGGCTTGCTCAAAGGTGATGTTGATTTGAATATGGGTAAAGGAGCCCGCAGTGACAATGGCGTTGAAAGACAACGCATTGAAGTCAGCGCAAAAAAAATCTCACTGCATGATCTTCGTGAACTGGCAAACTTACCTGTGATGCTCAAAGGTCAGTTGAATTTGCAGACCACTGCTTTGGCCGATCTTACTTTTCAAGAACAGCCTGATATGGATATCGATTTGACGATCAATCAATTCGAACTTCCACCTTCCAACGTCAACACTCCCATGGGTCCTCTAACTCTGCCCGATTTAAAATTAAGTACGGTGGAACTTAAAGGTCGTTTGGCTGCGGGTCGTTTTATTATTGAAACAGGCACCATTGGCAAACCTGGTGATGAACTTCAGGGCACCATTAAGGGCAATATCGGCCTTAATATCATGAATCGCGGTGGCGGTTTTAGCCACCAAATCGGAGCTTATACGTTTGATATTGATCTGAAGGCCAAGAAGAGCTTCCAAGATCGCGCCGCTTTGTTCTTAAGCTTTATTGATGGCTTTAAGACCCCGACGGCTGAGGGCTCTCAGTATAAATTCAAAGTCTCTGCGACGAATCCTATGATGCCACCTAGTATTGGCGCTGCTCGTTAATTTCCCATCCTAGCACTTTGCGTCAGTATCCGATTTTTAGCCCCGCCTAGGCCCCCTTGTCAGTTGATTAGAACAAGGGGTGTGCTTAATAATTGCTCACCTTTTCCCCAACTGAAATAGAGTCCGAAGTCTTTATTGACTTCACTCTTAAACTGACCAAAAACCAAGTGGTCTAAATCCGGAGGGAAAATGTCTGTTAATAAAGTGATTATCGTAGGTCGTTTGGGTGCTGATCCTGAAGTTAAAGCTATCGGTAGCGGAAGCACTGTAGCTCGCTTGAATATCGCAACTTCAGAGTCTTGGGTTAAAGATGGCCAAAGACAAGAAAAGACCGAATGGCACCGTGTAACTGTATGGGGCAAACTTGCAGAAATCTGCGGTAAGCACCTTGCAAAAGGTCGCCAAGTTTATGTTGAAGGTAAATTGCAAACTCGTCAGTGGGAAGATCAACAAGGTGCTAAACGTTATACGACTGAAATCGTAGCAAGCACTGTTCAATTCCTAGGTGCTGCGGGTGGCGAAAGATCTGCATCGAACAGCCAGTCTTCTGGTGGTGGCGATGACTTCAATTTCAACGATTTCGGGCCTGAACCTAGCTTCAACTCGAACGACGAAATTCCATTCTAAATAAGCCAAAGGCCCTGAAATCTTCGGGGCCTTTTCATTTCTGCCCATAAGCCCTATAATAAAAGGGTTATGAAGAGCATCTTTGTTTTAGCCCTCACTATTATCTTCTTAAGCGGTTGTTCTCTTTACAAGTCCGACGGCCGTAAAGATTTCGAATCCGCAGCCCCAGGCAAGCTTAAAACTTCTTCTACGGCTGCCTTTCAACTTAAAAGCTGCAAAAAAGAAGGCTCCTTAGAAGCCTGGTTTAATTCTGAATTCCCTGCCACCTCCTATGAACTTGTTGTGACTGAAAATGATCTCGAAGTTTGGCAAACCATTCGCGCGGGAGCAGTCGAAGTTAAAGCCATTCAAAAAACTGACACCAGCACTCAATCCTGTTTGTATGAGTTTTCTTCGAAAGCCGCATGGGAAGCTTCTAAAGACCAATTCATTCTTGAGCTTGAAAACAACTTGATGACCCAAGACACACAAGATTAGGAATAGCTGCATTTGAAACGCATCATCTTTGCTTTTAGCTTAATTCTTTTTCTACAAAGCTCTGGCTTCGCTGCCACTATTACTCAGGTAAAAAATCAGAAAGCATTGATTAACTTGGACGGCGATGAAGCTGCTGAAGGCGATGAGTTTTTCCTCATTAACCCTGCTGGCAAAAAAGTTGCGGTGATTCGAATCAAGCAAGTGAAAAACGGCAAAGCCTTGGCGGATATTTTAAAAGGCAAAGCTGATGTTGGCTTCACTTTGCGAGCAAAAGCGTCTTCCGGCGCAGGTGCCGTTGCTGCATCTCGCTCTGCGGAAGCTGAAGAAACAAAACCAACGGACACGGCCGCGCCAAGTGAAGAAGAATCCTCTAGGAAATCAAATCGTGATACGGGATACCTTCGCAACCTCAAAGACTCTTACGGAGTTCTTGGTGAGTACCTTCTGAACACAATGAGTGTAGCTGTTAAAAACACCGTCACAGTTCCTAATCCCACTGATACCGTATCACTAAAAGGCTCTAGCTTTGGCGCTGGCGGCTTTTATGACTACATTGCAACTTCTGACATAGCTATTCAAGTTTCGGCGCTCTTGGAGCAAGTCAATGCCTCTGGCCAATCAAAAATTCTTGGATGTGACAAAGGCTTGAGTTATGACTGTAGCGTCAACATCACCTACGGAAGTTTCTACGGCATGGGAAAATACTATCTCACGCAAAGTCGCTATCGTATTTGGGGCGGCGTTGGCGGTGGATTTCTTTTAGCACTTTCGAAATCAGCAACGGCTTTGAATGAATCACAAATCGCGACAAATCAAATCGTCACTGTTGCTATTGGAACTGACATTCAGATGAGCCGTAAGAACTACATCCCGGTGACTTTACAATACAACTACTTCCCGCCCTCAGACACCGTGAAAGCTTCATCCATTGTCTTAAAGGCTGGATGGGCGTGGAATCAAAAGTAGTTAAAACTACACAACCAAAATAAAACAACAGTTAGAGCTAAGTCTTTATCTCGACATCGCAAAGAAGAATGAATACAGATTCATTTGATTGGGGTTAACTGCAAAATTTGGTGAAGAGTTAAGATTTTGCTGATCGAAGTTCGGCCCCTGCTGGAGGTAGCTCTAATATAGTCGAACCGGTCCCTCTTACGATCAAATTGGTCATCGAGGTATCTAGGTGAAAGAAAGCTAAACTAGCGAGGCTGGCACGTTTGCGCGAGGTTAAGCAAGAAAGACTATAAAGGAGTTACTTTTATGAATCTCGAAAAGCTCATTAACTTCAGTTTGGCAGTGGCTCTTGTTGCTGCTTGCGCTGGGAGAATCGATCAATTTACGTGGCAGGTTCGTTTGGCGACATTAGAGGTGTTAAAAGCGTCACAGACGTCAACTTGGGGATCTCCAAGAATTTTAACTCATCAGAGATAATCAGGAACGCAGGCCTTGTTGATTTCGATGAAATCGGCCTGGCCATTTGATACCGTGTTTTGGCAGGCAAAACACGGTACAGAATCAAGTTCTTTTGAATAAGCCTTACGCTTCCTTCAGCCAGAGAAGTTGAGTTCTAGTTAGAGCAAGTCACTGGGACTGACTGTTTAGTTGCAAGATTGGTCAAAACGCCAGTTTGAGAGTTATATAAGTCGATTTCAAGAGAGAAATTTTTTCCGTAAGCGCCCTCGTACCAATTAGAACCTTTCTGAACCATAAGTGTTTGAACCTGGGTGTTTTCCAAAATCTGATTTTCAGACGTGACTGTAAGTAAAGAAGGCTCTGTGTGATTCTCTATCAATGTAGCTGTGTAAAGAAGATCTTTGGTCATGCATGTTGCAGCCAGAGAAATGCTACCGAAAGACAAGACCGGAATAAGAAGTAAAAATTTTTTCATGGGATTCTCCTAGAGATTTTAGTTGCTGTTTTTGTTGCGAGTGCAAATTTGATCCCACTTTTGGGACATTTGCTGAATTTGCTCTGCTGTTAAAGAAATCTTACAGTTCATGAGTGGATTCTTATTTTCATCAGAGGACCATCGGCAGTCGTCAGAGATCTGCACATTGTAGCCAGTCGCTGGATCCATCCATCCGCTAGCATAGTTTGAACTATCGCCATCTTTGCAGCTTTCTACAGCCAGACCAGTGACGTATACTTGATATCTTGGATTGTGGTCGTTGCCTGAAAATGCAGGCACAACGAAGGAGCTTTGCTTCCCGACGACGGCCCTACGAAACTTCAATACATCATGCCAACCAAGGTGAGTTGGAAGAGGCTCGCCATTTCCTGCGTAAAGTCCCCATGCTTCAGCCCATAATTCTACAGTTACAAAAGCATTAAATACAGGTTGGTCATCACTGGACGTAACATTAACTTGAATCGCTGGAACTTCAAGATGTTCAAGGGGCGAAGCATAAGTTGAAATTCCTACTAGCGTAAAAACGCCTATTGCGAAGACACGAGCAACCCGAATTAGATATTTAAATGATGTCATGTTAGATCCTTTTGGATTTGAGTATTTTATTCATCCGACCAACAAAAAACTAATGGGAACGAAAACGGGTGTCACTAGAATGCCCTGACGGAAATCGAGAGTTTTTGTCAAGATCGAGCACCTTGATTGACAGATTTGAAGTTTTTTTGTCAAATGACCTATGTCAAAAGATTCTCGGTCCAAAGAAGAAATCTATTTTGCAGTTTGTAATGCAATTCTAAAAATGGAAATTGCCAAGGGTCATCTGAAATGGACCCTCACGGATGTTTCACGGGAATCTAAAATCACGCGTACGTTGATTTACTATTATTTTGGTAAAGAAAAGAAAGTTATTTTAGACGTAGCCTATAAGTTCGCGATCTCTCATTTTTTTAATTTGGATCGCGCCAAGTTTCGACCTTTGCCCGAACGTTTGTCTATGGTCTTACGCGATTTAAAGAACATGCCCTATTTGATGATGCTCTTCTACAAGGCAAAAGGAGAGGATTCTGAATTCGGACATCTCATTCGTAAAAAAGAAACTGAATTTTTAAAAGTTCTCGCAAAAGAGTTTCCTCATCTTACTGAAGCTCAGGTTCTTGAGGTGTATTTACTTGAGCTCGGAGCTATGATTTATCATTTGCCGCCTACTAAAACAAATGAGCTCTTTTCTTTGCATTCAAAATAAATGGTTTTGGCTTCCTCGTGGCAAATCTTGGCTAGGACTATATGACCGAGGCCAAATTAGGCAGTTTAAGATAGCTTGCGATCCTATCCAGGCGACCCAACGAGTCGAATTCTTCATAGGAACCCAAGAGGCATAACTGCTCCGGCAGAATGGCGGTTATCTGAAATCAAGAAGCCAGTGCGATCATATGCGGTTTTAGGCTCTTTGAGATTCCACAATTTGTCACTAACGAATTCCAGATAGACAACTTTTCCTATGTAGTTGTTTTTCCAATCCAATCCAATCCAATCCAATCACATTTACATCCAAAATTTGACATCTCCATTTGCTCATCTCAAATAAAATCTCGTTTTACGCTGGCAAGCTTCTGGCAAAAGAAAGCTTGCGACAAAGCTTTCTAACTCAACTCCGGAAATTAATTCGGAAGCTGCAAAGATACCGTCCCGAAGTTGTTGGGAATTTCAAACTAGATCTACTCTACCGATACA
>CAZPYX010000068.1:0-18688 GCA_964590635.1 uncultured Bdellovibrio sp. | reverse complement strand
GCGACGGTCCGATGGAAATCTGAGCAAAGTGCAAACGAATGGTTCGCACTTTACCCCAGTAGAGGCCGATCGTCCTTCACAGGACTATTTAGCTCTTCTATTTGTTTCTTTTGTCTATTTATAATTTGCCAACTGCGGTGAAATTTCCTTGATTGCTCGCTAGATCAACACGAATCAGCTCTTGCAGTTTTGCATGCTTAACTGATTTTAATCCGCCAAAGAACGCGATTGATGACAAGAACCTTCCTAACTTTACTCCCAGAAGACTTCAACTCACTTCTGCCAAGAAGCAAGTCCCCCGTGCCTCTGAAATTAGAATATATTCTACACTGACTCGTTCAGCGACTTATTCAGTGAGGAGGCTTATGAAAATCTTTGCCGATCGAAAAGAAGCAGGACGCCTTCTTGGTGAAAGACTTTTACCGTTTAAACATCAGTCCCCTTTAATTTTAGCCATTCCCAGAGGCGGAGTTCCCATTGGCTATGAAGTCGCCAAAATACTGAAAGCTCCTTTAGATCTTATCATGGTCAAAAAAATTGGTGCCCCAAGAAATCCTGAATTTGCGATTGGAGCCGTCAGCGAAGATAGCAAGCCCTATTTTAATGATGAAGCCATCAAACTTTACAATTTCAATCGACATGAAATCAAAGAAACTGCCAAAGAAAAAATCAATGAAGTTCGAAAACAAGTCAGCACCCTGCGAGGAAATAAAGCTCCTGAACCCATCAAAGACCGTCTTGTCATTTTAGTTGATGACGGCATCGCCACTGGAGCCACTCTTCTTTCGGCGATTCAGTTTCTACGCACCAAGCAACCTAGAAAAATTATCGTTGCGGCCCCAGTTGGTGCCAGAGATAGCGTCTATAAATTGCAAGCGGCCGCTGATGATGTCATCTGCCTCGAAACTCCAGATCAATTTAGTGCTGTTGGATTATGGTATGAAGTTTTCAATCAGGTCACAGATGAACAGGTGTCTCACTTTATTGCCGTGGCAAATGGCATGAAGACCCACGGGCTTATTGAGGAAATCACGATTCAGGATGGATTTGTCACTGTTGCAGGAAGTCTAACCACCGTCGAAAACGCCAAGGGCCTCGTGATTTTCGCCCACGGTTCTGGCAGCAGTCGTCACAGTCCGCGCAATCAGTTTGTGGCCCGAGAATTCAACAAAGGTGGCTTCTCGACATTATTGTTTGACCTCTTGACCCCCGAGGAAGCCAATGAAAAAAGAAATGTCTTTGACATAGAGCTGCTAGCGCAAAGACTTATGAAAGCCACGGACTGGGCTGCAGAACACTTTCACGAATCACCGATGCCCATTGCTTACTTTGGCGCCAGCACAGGAGCCGGTGCCGCACTCATCGCCGCTGTGCAAACTCACCAATATATTTACACCATCATCAGTCGCGGTGGACGTCCCGACCTTGCAGCAGAATATTTAAAACAAGTCAAAATCCCAACGCTTCTGATCGTCGGCGCCAAGGATTATGAGGTCATAAAGTTGAATGAAAAAGCTAAGGACAGATTAAACTCAAGCAAACTTCTTCTGATCCCAGGAGCCACCCATGTCTTCGATGAGCCCGGAACTTTGGAGGCCGTGGCCAATGTTTCAGTAGATTGGTTGGAACAGCATCTACCAATGAACCAACATCATATTACTCAACCCGCACAACAAGGCAGGATTTCTAGACGAAGCAGACATCCCTAAACTATGAAATGGCTGAGGATCTTCTTTATCGTTGGGATTTCGATTCCAATACTTTGCCTGGGGGACTGGGGACTGCCCAATCCCCCGAGCACTGCTATTGGTGAAACTGGAACCCTTTATCTTGCAGATCCCGGTATTGTCCTAGATGTCCATAACAATGATTGGATTGGGCAAACTGATAAACTTACAACTTACTCTTCAGCGTTATCTTATTTTCGGGCATTGCAAACTAAAGAAAATAAGCAGCCGACGCCAGAGGCATTTAAAGTTGCGCTAAATTCTCGCTTGCTCACCCCCATCATCAATACTCACTTTGGCTCTGAAGACCTGAATCCGCCAGAGGGAGTTTTGGCCGAATGGTTGGAGTTGCAATTTGCCTACAGCCACTTTTTTGATCGAATAAAATTGGAACTTTCCTATGACGTCGATTTCTTTGGAAACTTTCATTCAGATGATGTCTATCGCACCATCCATCGCATTTTCGCGTCCCCGGATGATTGGGATCGCTACGGGGAGCGCTATGAAGGAACCTACGGAGCAGGCTCTGTCGGAATTGGCTATCTTTGGAATGATTATTTATTGTCGATGATTTATTACGACAAGAGCATAATTATGGAAGACGAAGTGATTGCCACTTCTTTTATTTATCCTTTTTCTGACGCTTTTTCCCTCGCCGGAGAAAACCGTTTTGTGATTCAGCTCAACAGTCATGTTTATGGAGACGAACGTCCTTATCGCCACGAGTGGGCCTGGGGATTTCGCTGGTATTTCTGGCAGGTGAACTTTAAGTATGTCTCCCCGTATCTAGAAAGAGATCGCTACGGGCAATACTTTATCAGTCCTCTGGTCATCAATTGGCGATTTTAGATTTCAACTTGCTTGCTAATCCACGTTTCCAATTCAGTGATCCCCGCATACAACTCTGGAAAAACCGGATAAAGCTGCGCAAAACTGCTTTGAATGGTTTCTAACTTGTACGGCTTATTTTTCAATGCCAAGGTTAGGGCCTCAATCAAAGCAGGATACAAACAATCCGAAAAGATTTGTAAATCTACGATCACACCCTCTTCGACTTTAAAGTGAATATCAAAGAAGCCCAGGGACAAGTACTCATCCATCTTATGACTGAACTCGAGAGTATTGCCATACAACCAATTCCAAGAACTCAAACTTTCAAATTGAGTTTTCAACTCTTCATTTTCTTGAAGCGTCTTCATGCTTAAAAATTCCGTATCGGCTTTGGCGCCATAGAAATTCTCAAAGGATTTAATCATCTCTTCCACAATTTCTTCATGTCTTAAATCCGGCGAGACTTCATTCAAATTTGCCACACGGGCACGGACCGACTCTTTCCCTTTCGCTTGAAGCTTTTTCGGATTTGGCGTCAGGTAATTTCCCAAACGAGTTAAATCCGCATGCAACAATAAAGTTCCATGATGAAAGGCACGATCTTTTTTCTCTCGGTAAGCGCTGCCACTAAACTTGCGCGGACCATCTGCAAATGGAATCAGCAAGTCATTGCGACCCGAAGCCTCTCCCTTGATGCCAAATCTTTTAAGAGCGTCGAAAATAATTTGGATGTTGTTTTCGCGACTGTAGGATTCCTTCGGAGAAAGAAAAGTGAAGTTCGTATTGCCCATGTCGTGAAAGACCGCTCCACCGCCTGTGGTTCTGCGGGCTAAAGTGACCTGATCGTCCTTCATTTTCGCCAGATTGCATTCTGACCAAGGATTCTGATTACGTCCAATAACCACAGTGTTGTCGTTCCTCCACAGGAATAAAACCTGGCTTGACGGATCCAAATTGTGAAAAATCCACTCTTCGGTCGCTAGGTTCAAATGGGGATTAAGGCTTTCAGACAGGAAGATCTTTAATTTCGACATGGCAGAAGCTTAGCAAAGGCCCTGGATTCTGTCATCTTCCCCCGTCCCAAAGCCCCTGGCCAGTTGGTCAAAATCTATAAGATGCTATTTAAGCCTTCTTTTTTACTCTGATATGCATTAAAAACCAGGCATCGCTTTAACAAAGGTTCATGCATGCTCGTCGAAATCGGAAAATTGAATAAACTAAAAATTGTGAAAAAATCTGATTTCGGACTTTTCTTGGATGGTGGAGACGACGGTGAAATTCTTTTACCAAAACGCTATGCTCCCGCAGAATTCGAAATCGGTGGAGAACTGGAAGTCTTCATCTACGTCGATTCAGAAGATCGCCTTATCGCTACCACCGAAACACCCCTAGCGAAGGTTGGTGAATTTGCAGTTCTTCGCGTAGTCTCTTTGTCTCCGGTAGGGGCTTTCTTAGATTGGGGCTTGTCTAAAGACCTTCTTCTTCCCTTTGCTGAAAAAACGAAAGCTCTGCGTATTGGCGAAAACTGCTTGGTTTATCTTTACAACGATAACAGCGGTCGCATTGCTGCTACGATGCGCGTGGATCGCCACATCGATAAGACTCCGGGCGATTACACTCCGGGACAAAGTGTTGATTTGATCATCGCTCGTATCACTGATATTGGCATCAACGCCATCATCAATGGACATCATTGGGGTATTCTTTTCAGCAACGAAGTTTTTGAAAGATTGATTCCAGGTCAAAAGATATCTGGCTTCATTAAACAAGTTCGCCCTGATGGCAAGATCGACTTAACTTTGCACAAAACAGGCATGGCTGCGGCGGATGATATTGCCGAAAAAATCCTTCGCGCTTTGAAAGACGAAGATGGATACCTCGAGATCAACGACAAAACTTCAGCTGAAATTATTTACGAATATTTTGGCGTCAGTAAAAAGAAGTACAAGATCGCTTTAGGCGGATTGTATAAAAAGCGTTTAATCACCGTGGACGATGACGGCATTCGATTGGTTCCACAGAAATAGTCCAAGTAGCTCCCCAGAAATAGTTCCTCAAAAGAAATAACTGGAGGCAAACCTATTAAGCCTGCCTCCTGCAATTTGAGTCAACTGCCCTATTCTGCCTTCGTAAATAGAACAACAAGACCCGTTTTAAGATTGCTGCAGGCTTTGAAAATTGGATCCGAGACAGCCTCTTTGACAAGACGTGTTCCCACAGAGCAAATGATCTGGCTACTATTTCCCACCGCTTGACGACAGCTGTATGAACCGTAGGCTTGATCGGTCATATCTTTTTCTTTGGTGCTTTCGTCATACGCCCACGACGCAAAGTCTGCGCTTCTAGAATTGATTTCGTAAGGTCCTTGGATGTTATCCGTGATTCCCACATTCAGAAACTTCACTTGGTGTCCTTCGAATGCTAAAGTAAATACCGAACCATCATGATTTTTTATTCCCGATGAATCATAGGCCGTTCCATGCATAATGTTTTTGCAGTTTGCATGTTCGTAGACTGCAATACGTTTCCAATTTCCATTAATATCTGTGGATGAAATTTCTTTGGCATTTTGCCAAACAGTTTGTGCTTCCGCAAAACTAGACGAGCTTGCTAAGGAAGCTTCCGCCGATGCTTTGACGGATATCAAAAGAACAGGAAGGATTGCGAGCTTAACTAATTGATTCATGATCAAATCCTTTCGTGATTTCTGTCTTCACGCTAGAAAAATTCCAGTGTCCTCTCAAGTGCCCCCGTGAAATAACATACAAATAACACAAGATATCAGCACGTACTTTGGCCAGTGCAGTCACTCATCTTGACCTCACCCTATTATTCACGGCCAAATAAAATATATGAGAACATGGATTGCTATTTTCATGATCTTTTTCTCCATAACTCCCCGTCCGGGATATGCCACCCAGGACGCAGCCTTTAATATCATCACCTATTGGCCCTTAGGATTTCGCGTCGACGACAGCATACAGGGCCTGCGAGTCAAGCGCCTGCTTAGCAAAATGCATGACCTTGGCGCCAACACCGTGATCTTCAACTTTCGCGGAAAAATGATAACTGGCAAAGGATCTGACATCAGATCCGACGTGCCAGAGCAAGATCAAGCCCAAGAAGAAGAACTGCTAAAGCAAACCGTTCTTTACGCAAAAAATTTGGGATTTCAAGTGGCCTTCCGTCCCATACTTTTGGTCGTGGGACCCCAAGGGGAATTTCCCTATGTCGAGAATGGCTTCACATGGTGGCATGGCAATATCCGCCCCGACAATCCGCAAGAATGGTTTGATCATTATTTTCAATATCATCAAAGATACATGCGCATCGCAAATGAGGTCGGAGCTTCTTGGTATTCCATTGGTGCAGAGATGCATTCTTTGACCTCAGGCATCGGCAGTCGTGATTTGACTTGGCGCTTTGGTTTTCCAGAACTTTGGTTGAATCTTATCGCGAAGGCTCGAGCTATTCTTGGTTCTAAGGTGCAAATAACCTACGGCGCAAACTATACAGATCAATACGTCTTGGAGGATGGAATCAAAACCTGGGGCGGAGAATTTGCTCAGTGGTACCATGACATTACTTTCCTAGCTAAAAGTGCCGAGGAACTTCGTCATCAAAGTAATATGCAAAAACTCTGGCTAGCCTTGGACTTTGTCGGACTTGATTACTACCGCGCCCTTGGCAGCGCCACTGCGGACTACCCCACTGGTTACACAGATCTGGTAAACATGCTCAGTAAAAATTCAATCTATTACACCCAGGGCCTTGATAGCATCGTCAAAAATATTAATGCACTCTTAAAAATCTCCAGCCACTTAGCAGTTCAAGAAGTTGGATATCGAAGTGTCGAAAAGTGTTTTGTAGCTCCTTACCTTTATGAAGATGATCACACACCCATCAACTACGAACATCAGGCTGCGGCCTGGGATGCTTTACTAAGAGCTGTCTGGACACCGCAATGGAAATGGATGAACGGTGTAGGCATCTGGCAGGTTCTCTTGGATGATGACTCTGACCAAAGTATCAACGGGGGCTTCTCGCCCCTTGGCAAAGCCCCCGCTGAAAAAGTTATGAAAACCTATTTTGGAGCTCACCCGTAGGCTCGTGCCACTCACACCAGTTCTGCTCCGGAACATTCTTCCCCATGGTGATAAAGTCCAAAACCTCCACCATGCTTTGACCGACGCCGGCTGCAGAGGCTGGGTTCTGACCTGTGACGAGGCGACCACTTTTAATCACATGCCCAGCGAACTTCGGTGCTTTTGTGATCTTTGCTCCACGCTCTTCCAATTTGGATTGCAACAAAAATGGCACGACTGATTCCAGCCCCACCGACTCTTCTTCCTCGTTGGTGAAACAAGAGACCTCATGGCCTCGAACTAAAAAGCTTCCATCGGACAATCGCACATTCACCAGTCCGGCAGGCCCATGGCAGACAGCACCAACCACCCCATTGTTCTCAAAAATATCCGCCGCCAGTTTTTGTAAGTTCAAATTATCTGGGAAATCAAACATGGCTCCGTGGCCTCCAGCAAAATAGATCGCGCAATAGTCGCGGCCGTTCACCTGCCAAGGACGAACCGTGTTTTCTATTTTCGAAAGAAACTCTTCATCGTTCATCCAGGTGGCATTGATGGGATCATCCATCAGCACGCCATCTAAGGGAATCTTTCCCCCTAGAGGACTGATCATATCCACCTCATAACCTGCGCGGGAAAACTCTTCATAGGGATGCGTGATCTCTGAAAGAAAAGCCCCTGTATGGTGGCCACTATTGCCAAGCTTTCCAGTGCTCGTTAGCACCGTTAATATTTTTTTTGATCTCATAGCAACTGCCTCCTGATTTGATTCTCGGGGAGGCTTGGGATGAACTCAAATTTCATGAGGTCTCTTTGTAAATGAACAAAGTTTGGGATGGACTTTAGTTGGACTTTTTAAATTGATTTCTGTAATGTCGCGCCATGAAGCTACTTTATCAGGACGAATATTTTGTTGCGGTTGAAAAACCATCTGGTTTTCATGTGCATCCCCCGGAGGATGGCTATCCTGTGCCTCGCGATAAAGTTTGCCTATATCTTGTCCGTGATATGCTTAAGCAGCATGTTTATCCAGTTCACCGTCTGGATGCGGGAACCAGTGGCGTTTTAATTTTTGCACTTTCATCAGACTCAGCTCGGGAACTGTCTCGTCTTTTTGCCGAACGCTTGACTAAGAAAACATATCACGCGGTCGTGCGTGGCTATACTCCTGCCGAAGGTGATATTCATATCCCCCTCGAACTAGATTCAACCGGTGTCGCCGTCGAGGCCCATACCAGTTATAAAAGATTGGCCACCATTGAGTTTCCTGTCGCTGTCGGGAAAAAATTTCCAACGGCCCGATACTCGATGATTGAAGCAAAACCCCACACCGGTCGCTTCCATCAAATCCGTCGCCACTTAAATCGCATCACTCACCCCCTTTTGGGAGACTCTTATCACGGAGACTCTCGACACAATCAATTCTTCAGAAATCACTTAGGAATCGAGGGTTTGTGCTTAAAAGCTATTCAACTGGAATTCGTTCATCCATGGACCAAAGCGAATATAAGCATCACCGCGCCTAAGTGTGAAAAGTGGAATAAAATTCAAAATCTTTTTGCGGCGCCCCCGTCTTTCCGCCCATCCTCACGATAGCTTCTTTGCCCTTCGGCAGGCTTCAAGCGGTCCTCTGATCACACACTCAAATCCCTTTGACGGCCGGGGTTTCCCGGCGTAAAAAATGCGCCGTTCAGAGGTAAATCATGTCGAAGTCTCAAGCTCTTCACAAATTGATATTTGTGACTGGCCTATTGTTTATTTTGTTAGTGACCCTGCAAGCGCCGGCGCAACCGAAGCCCCTTCAAACCGAAGGGTCCACGACTTTGCCGATGATTCAGCATAAACTTGATGTCGAGATCTTCCCGACATTAAAAATGCTCAAAGCCCAAGATACTTTGACGTTCCCCGCAGACACTCCTCGCAAAATCAGCTTCTTGCTTCATAAAGATTTGCAAGTGAGCGTTACCAGTCCCAATGATTCTTTGATTGTCCTACATCCGGCGACACAAGGTGAATCCTTTGTCGAGTACGGTTTGACTTTGAGTTCTCAAGATCACAAGGCCACTTTAGTTTATTCCGGAGTGATCTATGACCCCGTTGTTAATGATAACAGCGATGGTTTGATTTCCTCTGACGGTGCCACTTTATTTGGTAGCACTTATTGGTACCCTACTGTTTTAGGAACACAAAAGAATTTTGAAATTTCCATTCGTGCCCCAGCAGATTGGAAGTCTTTATCACAGGGACAGATGATCAGCCTTGAGAATCAAGGTCTAAACAACGTCACTCGCTATAAAGAAATTTATCCCCAAGAAGATATCTATTTGATCGCCGGCCCATTCAAAAGCTATGAAACAGAAACTGCCTCAGGCAAAAAGTTGCGCGTTCTTCTGCGTAAAGATGAACCTGCTTTGGCACAAAATTTTTTGGCAGTGATGCCCGAGTATATTCAACACTACTCTGATACCATTGCCCCTTATCCCTATGCAGGATTTTCCGTGATCGAGAACCTTTGGGAAACGGGATACGGCATGCCGAGCTTCACTTTGCTTGGGCCCACGGTGGTTCGTCTGCCATTCATTTTGAATTCTTCATTGCCCCATGAAATTTTGCATAACTGGTGGGGTAACAGTGTCTATGTCGACTATGACAAAGGAAATTGGAGCGAGGGTCTTACCACTTACATGGCGGACTACTGGCAACAAGAAAAAGCCAATACAGATCGCGCCTATCGCATGAAGACCTTGGCAAATTATGCAGACTTTGTTTCAGCCAATCCCGCAAGTGACTTTCCTGTTCGCCAGTTCCGTGGACGTCACAACTCGAGCTCACAGGCTGTAGGTTATGGAAAGTCCATGATGCTTTTTCATATGCTCGAGTTCCGCTTTGGCAAAGACCTTTTCCAAAAAGCCCTGCAGGATTTCTATTCTGAAAATATCTACAAACGAGCCACATTTGGCGACATTCAAAAAAGTTTTGAAAAGATCACGAATCAAGATCTTGGAGTGTTCTTCTCTCAATGGCTGGATCGCAAAGGGGCCCCGGTTATAGAACTGACTGATGTAAAAGTGATGCGCTGGTTAGATGGCTCCAATGCGACGACCTATGTTCTGAGTCAAAAACAGGAAGTGACTTATAATCTTTCGATTCCCGTCATTTGGACTTTGGAATCCGGTGAAGAAGTGCGCCAGTTGGCAAAACTGAATGACAAGTCACAAATCTTCACTTTGGTTTCACGCTCTCGCCCGGTGAAAATTTCCGTCGATCCCGATTTTCATGTTTTCCGTTTTTTGTATCCTGAAGAGCGTCCTGCGACAGTTTCCTCTGTGCTGGGCTCTTCATCCGTGCATTTCTATTTTGATGGCAACAGCGGCAGTGCCCAAGAGTTCGTTCAGACTTGGAATAAATCCATTGAAGGAAAGGCAACCTTTCATAACGTCAGCGAGACTTTTGAAGTTCCCAGTGAGGGTGCCATTGTCCTTGTTGGTGACAATGCGGCCTTTGCTAATTTCATGAAAACCCAGCTCAGTGGTCAAAAGTTTGATCTTTCCGAATCTTCTGTGACAATCGAAAATCAGTCCTATGCCCTTTCTGAGGTCAGCACTGTGTTGGTGACACGTTTGAAAAGCAAGCCTACTCAGCCCGTTATTTGGGTGCGCTGGAGCGCTGATAACAACCCTGGTGAATGGGCAAAGCGTCTTACTCACTATGGCAGCGCAGGTATTTTGGTTTTCAAAGGACGACCCGTCGTATTACAATCAAGCTGGCCCGTGACGGAGTCACCTCTTCAACGTAATATGTAATTGGCCTGTGATCCCATAGCTCAACAGGATAGAGCTACGGTTTCCTAAACCGTAGATCCCCGTTCGAGTCGGGGTGGGATCACCATTTGTCAAGCTACTCGAACGGGGATCTACCGTTTTTTTAGCTAATGACACAGTTTTTTTGTTCGTTATATCGGGGCAGCCAAAAGCTGCCCCGTTTTTTTTGTCTGAAAGAGTTTTACCAATATAAAAGACGACCTCAAGGCCATCCGTCCGGACAAGGACCTTTTTAACGATCTTAGCTATGATCTTGGTTCTGAGCTCAAGATTAGTATCAGCCGGTTCTATAAGCTCTTTGAAGCCCTTTCTAAAGGTCGATAAAGACTGAAGACTAATAGCTTCTTCCTTTGGCTTTTGGGTGCTCTTAGACTCCATAACTTTCGATTCCATTTCAGCTTTCAGGCCCTGAAGCCTTCGCAACTGATCAAGAAGGGGTTGGGGATCAATATCTTTACTGAGCACACCAATTCGTTCGGCAAGAGTTTCAATTTGGTAAGACAGCAGCTTATTCTTCTGTTCTAGTTTTTTGCCTTCATCCTCCTCTCCCGTGACAGACTGAATCTCCTGAACTTTATTTAATAAGCTAATGCAAAAAGAATCCTTAAGAAGAAAGGACTTAACCGCAGCCCATACCACAGGCTCGATCTTTTCTGCTGGAACTCGATGGGGATCATGCTTAGGAATACGTTCGTGCTGAGCTGCCTGAAGTCGAGTTGATTTTATATGCTCATAGTATCCAACTTTTCTAACACTTCCATGAGCGGACTTTCCTGACATCCTGTCACCGCATTGCTCACAGAAAACCAGCCCTGAAAGAGTGTATGGAAATCGACTTTGCTCATAAGTTCTTTTGTGAGAACAATTGGCCTCCAGAATTCGGTTTGCACGATCAAAAATAGCTTTCGAAATAATCGGCTTCCAAACTGCTGGAACCTCTTCCCATCCAGCTTTCGTAGAATACACACGAATTCCTATGTACGCTTTATTCTTCAAGAGCCGATAAGTACTTTCGATTCCGAATCGGCCTTCCCGAACGGCACCACTTCCATGAACCCTCTTTGGCACACGCTTTCCCCTGGCATTGAGAGACTTGGCAGTAGCAGCCAAAGTTCCTTCCTTTAAAAAGGTGTCAAAGACATGACGAACAAGTTCGGCCTCTTCGTCGTCAATGGAGAGATGCCCCGGCTTTTCTTCGTCGATCCTGTATCCCAGAGGAAGGCTTCCTCCGTTGTATAAGCCACGCTTTGCCCTGGCCAAAAATGCGTGAGAGATCCTTTCAGCCGTTTGTCTGCGCTCAAACTCCGCTATAGTCGCCATCATATTCATTACCATGGCACCAGCAGCACCAGAGGTATCAAAGTTCTCTCGCATACTTAAGAAGCGGCAGTTATGGTCATCTAAAAAATCTTGTAGTGTTGTGAAATCCTTAGTTGACCGAGAAAACCTCGACAACTCCGTGACGAGTATTAGATCCACATCACCGTTTTGAACGGCTCTTAACATCGTCTGAAATCCTGGCCTGTTTGTGTCCTTGGCAGATTTGCCGGGATCAGAAAAGACCTCTACAATCTCTCCGAATGGCTCTACCATATTTTTGAGTTTCACAAATTCACGGATACGCTGTTCTTGATTCTTGATGGAGCCTTCCGGATTTTCAGCTTGCTCCTCCGTAGAAACACGAACGTAAGCCGCAATCCGATATTTACCAGTTTTTACCGGCAAACTTTTCTTTTTAGACATTGCCTTTCCCCTTTCTTTTTTGGGGACAGGCAACTTGTGATGACAGTTTTACCCTCTGAGCATCTTTTGAACGTTTTGAAGATAACAAGATCTGCCACAGCTCCGCAAGCAAATCCTGATATTCATGTCCCGGTATTTCCTGACTTCCTATAATGACTTTATCTGCGTTCCATTTGACACGGCTTTGCATTAAGCCTCGCTAACACTCTCCTGGGGTTTCTTCGAAGGATCTTGCTTGGCTTCAATTGCAGATCCATTTTCTAAAGCCTCTGACCGCTTATCATCTTTTGGAGGCTTCGGTGTTTTCGACTTTTTAATAAAACCAGCAGACGACGATAGAAACTCGTCACGAAACTTCATGAGATCGGCAAATAAAAGACTCATGCCTTTCTTTTTCGCTTCCTTCATTTTGGTCATGGACCAACCAAGCCAACGGGTTTCATCATAGTAGCGTCGGGCAATATCACTTACTTCTTCTTCCGAAAGCTTCGATGGATGGCTGGCAATCAGGTAGTTCACCATATCGGCCTTCGAAACTTTAACCAGACCGTCTGCCTTTTCATTAAATTCTCGCATCCATTTGCTCAATAACTTGGCTTCACTTTTCCCCAGGATCACTCTGTCGACCTGTGCTTCCTCTTTCGCCTTTTTAGTTTTAACTACTTCTGATTTCTGACTAACTTCCAATCAAACCTCCAAAAAAGAAAGCCCTTCGTGATGAAGGGCTAAAATAAAAATCCTCAAAATGTATCTTTCGATAAGACTGTTAACGAGTCCAAACGGACTCGTTTTCAAGCAGATATTTATAGTAACCGTCGCGGTAAACCTTACCCCCATCTTCGATAGCTGGAGGGACCCAGATTTTTCTTACCACCGGGCGCATAAGTTTTGGCGCGTCGGTGCTACTGTCCGCTAATCCCTTCTTAGGTTCAGTAGTACAAGCTACGAGTGAAAGCAAAAAAACCGACGAGATAAGAGAGCGGATCATAAATGAAGTCTCCATGAGATAATAAATAATGAATATATTCCTGCACCTTAAGGTGTGAGGACGCGAAGAGGGTCAACCGATGCGCTCAAACCTTTGAACTTCCTTGGGCTTTTCGTATCCGAGAGATAGATGGTCATTGCTCTTGGTGACGTACTTGTGACGTGGATGTGACTGGCTTGTGACCGGGGTTGTTGCTGCAACAAGGTCCACACGGTCTTACCGGCAAATTCACCCCAAAGAAAAGTCGCGGACCATCCATGGTCTTGTACATCTCTTTTCAAAACGAAGTGATGGATCGAAGGGCGTCTACGCCTTACTGCCACAATCTGTTGGGTAATTTTTTGAATGATTTTTTCATCGGCACAAAGCCACATTACCCAATTGATTTCTTCTTTCTGATCCAGATAGCGAACCATTTCTTCGTATCTTGAATCTGACTTTGTTGAAAGTTCTATTTCAAAAGCAACAACTTCGAATTTTCCGGCCTTTTCAATCCTTGTTAAGCCATCAGGAATATGTTCCTTTGTCTGCGGAACCCAAGACGGCAAATCCGCTATTTCTTTAGCCGTGAACTCCTGTTCACTCACCATTTCTGTATTTTTTGGGAGACTCAGTAAAAACTCTCCCAGTTGAAAAGCCATGGCCCAATAGTCGTGCGCCAAAGCCTGAGGTTGAAATCGCCTCTGCACAAGTTCCATCGAACCGTCATTGATGTATTGAAAGCCTTTTTTGGTAAGTGTCCACATTAAAACGGAACTCTTGGAATCGGATACCTCACGAATATAACCTTCCAAATATAAGCGCCGAAGCATTCGGTAAAATCGCCAGAAACTTCTTCTAGGTGCCGTCGCATACAAAAGAGTCATGACGTTGGCTAACTTCCACTTCCACAGAAACTCAAGAATCTTCACGTCGAGGCGTGTAAGAACTCGGTGGGAGGTTTTCAACTTTGTTTTCAAGTTCGACTCCTTTCTTTGCTAACTCATTCGATTGAAAATAGGCATTTTTTCTTTTATTGGCTTTGTCCAGATCTTCCTGTGACAAAAATGGTGCCTGCACTTCCACTTCATAAGAGCCGTGCTTCCAGATACCACGACCTGGAAATTCAGCGTTCAGATCGGCTGCGTGGGAGTTTCCTAAAACAACAACACTTTGACTAAAATGGCTTACTGGAAAGCAGACAACGCCCGGCAGGTTAGCTTTGATTGTTGGGTCGAGGTTTTTGTGATCGGGCTTTTGTACTCCGATCACAACGTGAATGCCCACAGCGCGACCAAGACGAGTAAAACGGTTAATCCGTGATTGTATCTTCGCAAGACGACCTTTTTCAGGATTTGAAACTGAAGGAACAATTTCCGCAGCTTCGTCCACCACGACAAGAATTCTTTCCCATTTATTTTTTGAATGTTCCTGCTTTTGATTATACTCATCAATATTTTTAAAACGTCCTTTCGCAGACAACGACATGCGAGTGTCAAGTTCTGTAGTAATTTCTGAAAGGCGTTCTTCAACTTGAGGAATCTCGCTCAATAATTCGATGCGATCAAATCCCTGGAAGACTTGGTTTTCCATGCCGCCTTTCATGTCGATAAATAGAACTCTCAAATGTGGGTTATTTAAAACCAAAACCGAAATCATCGCCCGGATGAACGTTGATTTTCCCGAACCAGTTTCACCAGCGACTAGATAGTGCGGAATTTTCTTTAAAGATCCTTTAACCTCACCATCTAATGACTTCCCTATAGGAAAGGAAAAATCTTTATAGCTCCAAAGATCCTCGAGCCTCCATCCTTCGGGCATTCGGCCTAAAGAGTAAATCAGATCTACAAACTCGTAATTCCCTTTAGGGTTTTCAAGCTTGGACAAAGCTACATTGAGCCCTGATTCTAAATGCTCTTTACCTTCACGGAATTTTGAGAGAGGAATTCCAAAGGCTCTTAGACGAAGTTTTCTACTTGTTGATCCCACGGGACGGTCAAACATAAAAAGAGGAAACTCTTCGAGTTTTGTCCGAAGATTTGCTTCCAAGAAAACACGGTTCAATTTCTTTTGAAGATTTTTCCTCATAAAAACTTGTCGCAAACCCCAGAGATGCAAGCCAGAGATCAAAAGCCATAAGCCGAATGCCATGGTGAGACATTGAGAGTGCGCGAGTTTGCCGCCATACTTCTTAACAAGATGGGAGAACAATCCTAGATACTGAAGGAAACTTAGGAGACACCCGATGCAGACAAGTTCTATGACTGGAATTGCCCGCTCCTGGTATCCGCGAATCACCTCAACAAATGGATCAATGCCAAAGACTTTCAGGGGAAGGATAAATTTCTGAATATCCTGACCTAAATCTATTTTCTTTTTTTCCATGATGATAGTTCCTAATCACTAACGTCATTTCCAAAAATAACGATGATAGGTGTTTCTGCGCCGACTTCGATTCTTGCCTGGTCATTTTTCATGGACTCAAGCATAGTTTTTCCTTGTTCTGATGTGGCTGTTGCAACGCCATTTAAAGCCGCATCCTTTACGCTCGGCTTTGCTTGTGGAGCAAAGATATTTACCGAGTCGTTTGATCTGAGTCCGTCGGCGAGGCCACTTAAAAAAATAAGTCCTGAGCTTGCGGCAATCTTAAAAGCTACATCAGAGACTTTCTTTCCCTTTAATCCGACCATTCGATCCTTATTATCAAAGACTTGTGCTTGGATATCTTGCTCTGACTTATCCGGCAAGATGGCTTTTTTAAAACGGATAAAAAGTCTGTCTTCACTAGATGATCCGCGACCGAAAAGAACGGTTCTAGCTGGCAGAACTGCTTCGCCATCTACCAGAACGGAATCTTGGAGTTTAGCAATGACAGTGCCATTCGTGCCCCCGCTCACAAGCACCGCCGAGACTTCTGTTCCGGTCGGAATTCCCTTGAGCGTTGATAGCCGAATAGTTTGAAGCTTTCCGACAACTAAAGGTGTCTGAGATTTGCGTAGTCGCATTTTCTCTTGAGCGGAAAATTCTATCTGCTGTTTTTGTGGATCAAAATTTGGAATCTTCAAACTGTCGGTGGAATCACCAAAATTCAGTTTTGGACTATCGATTAAACTTGGTCCTTTGTTGGAAGGATTACTGGCGAAGCCTGAAAATAATTGCAATACGGCAACCACGATTGCGATACATCCAACCAAAACCTTGAGTGCGAGCGGAGAAACCCGTCTTTTATGTCCTTCTCGGATAAGACCATAAAACTTAGTTCTCCATGAATGTTCGCTAATCCATTCAGCGTCATCACGTCCAAAGTCTTCAATCATTGAAACCTCACTTCAAACTGTTTTTCCTCTGGATCTCGAATAAAAATAATATCGTCGCCTCCAATGGGCACGGTTACGAAGTCAAGACTGCATCGTCGTTCTTGCAGATAAACTGCTACGTTTGTTTTTGCATGAGGGTTCAAGGCCTTAACGTTGAGGTCGTTCTTTATCTGTTTGAAATCAAATACTGCCTCACCAGGAAGAATCTCTTTCGGAGTAACTGGGAAGTTCAAGGTCGTGATCCGTCCAAAAGTAACGCGCACCTTCTGAACTTTTTCGTCGGTGCAGAGGACCACTTTCTCGTCTTTACGAGGCTTCATGACAAGCACATCTCTATTACCTGAGGTTTTGACTTGAACCGCAGCAACCTTGGTACTTTCAATTTTGTTTTTGCCTACAGCATCTTTGACAGAAACTAAGAAACACAACGTGAATGCCGACAAATGAATAGAAAAAATCAACAGCACCTTCTTAAAAGTCACTTTTCCCCCTTAGTTTTGGAACTTTCACTGCTTTGCGCAGGTTGAACGTTAGTAATTAAAAGTCCGTAGGGATTACCAATGGAGCGAGAGATTTTAGCAATTTCGACTTTGAGCGGAAATCGAAGGACAGTTCGAACATCACCCGAGGCAATAAAGCGATCTGCATTGACGACGAGCGTTCCATCCTCGGCCATATCTACTTTATTCACCATAATTTTCTGGGTAAGTTTTTGTTTTGAAAGCTCGCTCTGCTCGCGTGCTCGCGCAATAAGTTGATCTTGGGTTAGAAACTGTCCGCTCTGCGCATCGGAATCAAACCTTGATCCTAGGGCAATCTCCAAGAAACTTGCAGTTTCTTCTTTGGTAGTAGCAGCATTAGCAAGGGTGAGTGATTTTGAAAAGCACGAACGCTCGATCAACAGTGGGTCTTTCATTGACACATATAAAATGCCGGAGCAAAGAACCACAGCTAGAACCAAAAGACCGATGACGGAAAAGCGTAAGACTTGATTCTCCTTTTCTAGAGAATCAAGCGCAACATGAAACCTCATGTAGAACTCCTTTAAATTTCAATTAAATATTAATTTTGACTGCCATTGCTGGCATTAACGCCATTTTTAACATGCGCGCCGGGTTTGGCTTGGCGCTTGGGTTTTGAATCCATGGCTTTCCTCATTCCATCCGTAGTCAGTTTGCTTGCAACTAGAGCCTTGGCTGGAGTTATTACAAGATCGGAAAAGACTTTGCTACCGACACTTGAGGCCACCGAGGAAACTCCGCCACCTAAGAACGCAGCCGTGATCTTTGGTGTCATAATCACTGAAAAAGCCAGCATCAAATTGAGGATGATGACCGTGAGGAAATTAATCCCGTGCTCAGGATTATTAATATCCGAAAGCGCCATGCTCCATAAGAGAGCCGACATCACACACCAAACTATTTTCCACGCACAAACTTCAATGAGACTTTTAAAGAGCATGGTCGTGGCATTTGCGGTCATTGGAAAAATATAAAATGCAATCAGAAGTGGACTAAAAACATAGATTAACATCCATGAATAGAGAAAAAACGCATCTGCCAAATAAACACTGATGTAAAATAAGAAGAAACTTAAGTACGAGATGAGAATAATAACACTGTCCTTTATGGAAACCCAACTCCAGCTCATCTGTCCGAATTTATCACTGAGCTTCTCTAAAACATGTTTAAATTCCAGAAATTGACCTATTTCTTTCGTCATGGCATCCGTGACCAAAGCCAGCGTATTCATAATCTCTGGGATTGCGATCAAAAGCATCGAGGCTATAAAGACCCGTGCCACAATTTGTGGAAATTGTGGCATAGAGCCCATAGAAATCTTAAAGAACTCTAAGACCACGCCGATGACTAAAAATGTTGTTACTAGCGCAAAAAACATATTAGAGAATATCACATGCAAGGTCTTTGCTTCTGTTGCTAACCAGTTTATGTCCATTTAAAACCTCGGAAATTCAAAACTAATATTTTTTGTCTTCATCGCGGTTTTTAAAACCCCTGATTGATCAAGATAAGCGCGCGTATCATCTTTTTCCTTTTTGTTCTGAATTGCCAAAGCCTGCGCCTGAAGTTTCATACCCTGTCCCTGGGCTTGAATTTGTCGACTCATAACATGAACCATGACCCCTAACGATTGGGCAGTAAGTTTCGCCGCACCTCCGGGGGACACATCGTGAGAA
>CAZPYX010000067.1:14291-18796 GCA_964590635.1 uncultured Bdellovibrio sp. | reverse complement strand
TCGCGCATGGAGCCCGATAACATTGCGATTTTAGCAGAGCTTTCGCGTGTCATGATTGCGAAGGGCGATTGTTCCGCGGCGCAGGACTTGATGACAAAGCAAGTAAAGCTTTTGCCCTATGATGAAGATCTAAGACTAACTGCGGCTCAGGCCTATGTGTGTCAGTCTTCTTGGGTCGAATATGGCAAAGTTTATGACAGCATTGAAATACGTAAATCAGTGTTGCAAAAGTTTTGGCTTATTCTTGAAGTGGAGCGTTACTTTAAGACGAAGAATTTCGTTAAAGCTCAGGAAATTGTGACCAATTTAAAGAAATTAGATGGGAAATACCCGGAAGTTTCATATTGGGCATGGAAACTGGGACAGGTGGCTAAAAAGCCCGGTCTGGAAGACGCGCAGAAATATGTGATTACCTGCAAAAACATTTCAGCCAATCAGTATAGACAGTATATGATAGACCCGATGCTCTGCCGTCATGTTACAGAGGTGGAGACAGATCTTAAGGGGTCTAATGGAACTGCTGAATAGATTTTCAAATTTGTTTTTTACCCTCGTACTGGTATTTCTTGTCTCTGGCTGTGGAGTTAAAGGCATGCCTCTTCCGCCACTGACTCCTGCGCCGATTGGCCGTGGTGAGCCGACATATTCTGAGGCGACACAAAAATCTTCTAAAGATAAGAAGAAAAATAAAAATCAAGAGCTTGAAGAAAACCCAAATTCTGAAATTCAGGAGGGTTTGTGAGTTCTTTCCTGCCAGTAAGAATCACGAAGATGTCAGGTGCGGGAAATACATTTGCGCTGATTGATGCCCGTGGTTCTTCGGGATGGAAGAATGTGGAAAAAGATCTGTATATGTCTAGAGCTCAATTCGCAAAAATGGTTTGCGATAAAGTTCTAGGTGTTGCAACGGATGGCCTTCTTCTTATTGAAGAAGGATCTGGAGAATTCGACTATGGCTGGGACTTTTATAACAGCGATGGTTCAACGGCGGAGATGTGCGGGAATGCAGCTCGCTGCGCGGCCCGATATTGCCATGAGATTTTAAATAAAAACTTGGTGAATATCCGTTTTAAAACAGGTGCTGGTCTTGTGACCGCGCAAATTCTTGGCGACAGCCGCATTCGCATCCGCATGCCTTCGGCGAAGTTCATCAACGAGCGCATTGAATTAAAAACTCAATCGAGTAGCTCTGAAACTTTTGTCTTGGTTAACACCGGTGTTCCTCACCTGGTTCAAAAAATTCATACGATGGCAGATATAGCCAATTTAAAAGAGATGGCCCGCGAATGTCGATCCCATGCGGATTTGAAACCTGCAGGGGCCAATGTAACTTTCTATGTTGAGGAAAGTGCAGAGAAAATTCGTGCAGTCACTTTTGAGCGCGGTGTGGAAGATTATACTTTGGCTTGTGGCACGGGAGCTGTCGCGGCAGCTTTGGTGCATGCTAAAGAAAGCAAAGAAGAAAATATCGAAGTAGAGATGCCTGGTGGAAGTATGATGGTTCAGTTTATTGCTGGAGACACACATCCCCTAATGACAGGCCAGGCAGTATTTGTTGGAGACTTTTTGTACAACTTAGAGGTGGTTCGATGAAAAATTTTAGAGGTACGTTCACTGCCCTTTTAACTCCGTTTAAAAATGGCAAAATTGATTTCCCTTCCATTGATCGCATGATCAAGCATCAACTTTCTAATGGCGTAGATGGCTTTGTCATCAATGGAACGACGGCGGAAAGTCCGACATTGAATGATTCTGAAAAAGTAGAACTTTTTAATCATGTTCATAAATTGGTTGGAGAAAAAGTTCCATTGATCATGGGGACTGGCTCTAACGATACGGCGAAAACGATCGAAGATTCAAAGAAAGCTGAAAGCTTAGGAGCAGATGCTATCTTGGTAGTTGTTCCTTATTACAATAAGCCGCCACAACGTGGTTTGTATGAGCACTTTAAGGCCGTTGCCTCTTCCGTAAAGATCCCAACGATTCTTTATAATGTTCCAGGTCGTACCATCACATCTTTGGCGACAGAGACTATTAGAGACTTGGCAAAAGTATCTGGTGTTGTAGGTATTAAAGAAGCCACCGGAAAAATTGATTTCGCGGAAGAGATTATCAAGGCCTGCGGTAAAGAGTTTGTCATGCTTTCAGGTGACGATGGAACTTACGTAGAATTTTTAGGTGTAGGCGGTCATGGAGTGATTTCTGTGGCGACGCATGTGATTCCAAAGCAAATGGCGCAATGGAAAATGTGGGTGGCCGAGGGAGCTTTGGACAAAGCTCGTCAAGACATCGCTAAGTACAATGACCTGATTAATTTATTATTTGTTGAAGCGAATCCAATTCCTGTAAAAAAAGCTGTTCAGCTTATGGGACTTATTGATTCAGCAGAAATGCGTCTTCCACTGGTCGAGTTGGGTGAAGAAAACTCTGCGAAGTTAAAAGCCGAAATGAGCAAAGTCGGAGTTTTGGCATGAAGAAATTAAAAGTGGGCCTGGTTGGTGCCGGTGGCCGCATGGGTAAAGAAATTGCTGCGGTTCTTGAGCAAGGTGCTGACTGTGAGTTGTTTTACCCACTTCTTCGCAATGAAAAGGTAGATGCAAAGAAAGCTTCTCAGGTTGACGTGTGGATTGATTTCTCTACGCCAGAGGCTTTCGTCGATGTTTTAAAAATGGCTGCAAAATATAAAACTCCTGTGGTCTGTGGAACTACGGGTTTTTCAGCGAAAGAGAAAGCTCTATTAAAAAAATATGGAAGTAAAATTCCTCTTTTATGGGCTTCGAACATGAGTATGGGCGTGGCTGTACTTAATGAGGCGCTAAAATCGTTGTCAGCCATTGCTAATTTTGATTTCCAAATTGAAGAGATTCACCACAATCGAAAAAAAGACAAGCCCTCCGGCACGGCGATCACGTTGCAAGAGAATTTGATCAAGGCAGTTGGTAAAAAACTTCCAGAGCCCTTGGCAATTCGTGGCGGCGGAGTTTTTGGTGTTCACAAAATTTTTGCCATGAGTGACGAAGAAGTTTTGACCTTTGAACACAGTGCTTTGAATAGAACTGTTTTTGCCAAGGGGGCCGTTCGCGCTGCCACTTGGTTGGCGAAGCAAAAACCAGGTCTTTATCAAATTCGCGATGTTCTTTTCGGAAAGAATGCATGAGCCAGCCGCACAATGCGCTTATATTCATTGCCTTGGATTTAGTCGGTGGCGATGCCAAGGCAAAAGATCTTTTAAGAAAGATCCATGAATGCGGTGACATCGGTGCGATTTCGTCAGTTTACAAAAGATATTTGGCTGATGCGCGTGTTGATTTAAGCGCGCGCATGGAATTTGTTATTCGCTTCGAAACTGTGATGAGCGTAGATCAATGTCTGCACATGGTTTTATCTTTATGCGAGCAAGGGGCGCAAGGTCTTCGCCAAAAAAGCCATGCGGAGCTGACTCTTCTTGCTTATGATAATATGATCTTAATGTCTCCTCGTTTGACTCTTCCCTATCCAGAGATGCACACAGATCCATTGATCATTCGTTGTGCTGCGGAAGCTTGGGGACAGTATGAACACCCGATTTTTCAAAAAACTTTAAGCGAAATTTCTCGAACGGCGGCGCCAGCGCGCATGGCTGAGTTTCATATCCAGGGCAAAAGCCTGGTTGATTTTTAACTTCAGCCGACGTACAAATTTCTATGTAAGAATAAATAGCAATTCACACGGCTTACCCGGGTGAAGATTTTTAGTCAGGGAGCTCCCATGAAGTTTTTCATCGACACAGCCAATCTTGAAGAAATTAGACAAGCTAACCTCCGTGGTTGGGTTGACGGCGTTACCACAAATCCTTCTTTGATTGCTAAAGAAAACCGTCCTTTCCATGACATCATTCGCGATATCTGCAAAGAGACGCCAGGTCCAGTTTCTGCCGAAGTTATCAGCCTTCAACATGAAGAGATGGTGCGTGAAGGTAAAGAGTTGGCAAAAATCGCTTCCAATGTCGTAGTTAAAATTCCAATGTGCGAAGATGGCATGATCGCTGTTAAGAAGTTAACTGCTGAAGGCATCAAGACGAATGTCACGTTGGTATTCTCTCCGCTTCAAGCATTGTTGGCTGCAAAAGCTGGCGCAACAATGGTTTCCCCATTCGTAGGTCGCTTGGACGATATTGGATCTGATGGTATGGCGATGGTTAGTCAGGTTATTCAGATCTATGACCAGTATGATTTTGCAACTGAAGTTTTGGTGGCGAGTGTTCGTGGACCTATGCATTTGCAATTCGCAGCTGAAATGGGTGCAGACATTGCGACTATTCCGTTCAAGGTTATGCAACAAATGACTTCTCATCCGTTGACCGACAAAGGTATTAAGCAGTTCATGGATGACTGGAATAAAGGTCAAAAGAAATAATGAAACGACTTCTTGTCTTTTTGATTTGTGGTTCTGCACTACTTTTGTCTAGCTGTCGCAATGGCGGATTTTGTCTTGGTGAAATCAGGTTTAACTTCAGTGAAACTAGA
>CAZPYX010000067.1:0-14281 GCA_964590635.1 uncultured Bdellovibrio sp. | reverse complement strand
GCACTGCCGGGGTTGTTATTCGTGAAACTCCGTTGAACGTCAGTGAGACCAGAAAAGTAATGGTGTCAGTTATCGGCGAACCAGGCATGGTAAGCGAAAACGGGCGTTAGATAGCATCGAAGTACTATGATAAAAAAGGCAAGGAAATCGCTAAGATGGATATGGCTAAAGAGCGCTATTCAACTCGAGTGACGATCCTTGGGGATCGTCGTCCTTATGACATTCAGGTTCAAGTATTGATCGAAGATCGCGATGATGAGGGTGGTTTTGAACTCACTGACCGCGATGACGACAAAGCCGCTACCCTGGCGGATAAGATCAAAAAAGCACTTAACCAAAGTCGTGACACCCGCAACATTATTGACGACTTCCGCTCATTTTAAATACCATGAGGAGTAGTCAATTTATGACTATTCTTAATGAGGTGGACGTTGCGAGGAATGCAACTAAGACGGCTTTTGCCGATCGCAGTCGTAGCAGGATGCTTTGCGTGGTCAAGTAATATTGGCGGCGTGAAGTTCATTCCTATTTACGAAGCCCTCACAATCAAAGCTCAAAAAAATTCTCCGGCCTATGTCGCTTTTGAAGAGCTGATTGAAACTAGAAAACCTGCTTCTGAGTGGGATCAATTTGAAAAGAAAACTGTTGTGCAGCTTGATTCTGGAAAGAGTTCTGCGCCGTTGTTCGCACAAAGAATTGTACTTACAGAAATGGTTTTAAAGAAAATACCGGAACCGATTCCCGCCGCCAACGCCGCTCCAGGGCGTCTGACGGCAAGTGAGACTGTCACTGATAATTCATGGATTGATGATCTTCCACCTGCGGAGCGCAAACGCGTTCAGGAAGCTCAGTACCGTTCTGCTGTATTAGCGCAGAATTGGCAAGAAACAAGTTTCTCTGAAAAAGCGCAGGAAGTTTTGGAAAAATCAGGAGTGTTGGTTGGGAACTCGGTTCGTGGATCAACTCCAACGAATAAAGTTTACGTAGCAGCTACGGACTCCGCAGGCCACACGCGCACTGAACAATCGCGTCCTACGGTGGACTTCCCTCCACGTGATGAAGGCTCGTCAGTCCCTGGGAATACAACTAAGGTGCTTGGTGAAAAGTCTTTGCTTCCTTCGAAGGAAGAACAAGCTAAGGGTCGTCGCATAGTAGGTCCGATTGAGATCACTGGCGGACTTGCCGTTACCAATGAACATCACATTGAGATTCGTCGTAATGACGAAGGCATTCTTAAAGAGTTGGGCCGTGTTGACCTGATTCAGGGGACTTACAATATTGATGTGGAAGAGACCACAGGATCTGTGGTGGCTCGTCTTGTGAATAAAGATGGAAAAACTTTGGGTGAAGGCAGCTTCCGTTTAAATCGTGTGGCTTCAAATAATACAAACTATCTTCAAGGTCCGAAGTTGAAGGTGGAACCGCATGCTGACTTCTCTGGCGTGGTGGCCAGTGCTTACAATCCAAGACCAACAGACGTTGCTCCGGCACAAACCCGTGTTACTTTTGTAAAAGGTGTCAGTGATATCCCAGTAAAAAAAGATGGTCTTGTGGCTATGGATAATGTCACAAAAGGTTCAACGACAGTGATGAGAGTCGCTGCGCCGAAACATTTGCAAACTTCGCAAATCATTGTTTCGGGTCAAGAGTTTAAGACGGCTCTTTACCCGTCTTCTATGATCAATGCCCTACAAGATATTGTGGCTCAACAGCGAGCCATGTCTTTTGAAGGTGAACCTTCGATCATCTGGGGAAAAGTGGCCTTAGATGGTAAGACATTGGCGGGCATTGAAGTTTCTGTAGAGTCGAATCCAAGTTTACAAGCCGTGTATTTTAACTCGTTTATGATTCCTGATCCGCAACTTAAGACAACCAGTGAAAATGGCTTGTTCGCTTTTGTGGATGTGAATCCAGGATTCCATTCGCTCTTGGCGACCAGATCAGATTCAATTTTTGGCTATGTGAACGTGGTTGCTGAGGAAGGTTCTGTCGCTGTTGGCGATATTGATTCAACAATAAAATCTGAGCCAGTTCCTCTTAAAGTGTACGATGCATTCTCTGGTGAAGCGCGCTCAGCAACTGTGACGATGCAGAGTCTTCAAGATGAACTTAACGTTGAAAATGGAACCCAATCTTTGATGCTTCCACATCTTAATCGTCTTGGTTTGATGCGAGTTCATCCAGAGGGTGCGAACTATATTCCGGCTCGTTATCTTTATAACGATAGCGAAGAATATATACATGTTCCGTTAGTTCAATTCAGCTGGCTCAGTGCTATTAAAGCCTTCTTGAAGATTGACGACTCTGCCAGCGGTGCAATCATTGTCGGCTTCGTTCCGGATGAAGACTTTGAGGTTTATATCGCGGGCTACGACAACTTCAATCAACGCAATATAGTCTATTTTGATATGCAAGGTCGTGTTCTTCAAAATCGCAAAGGCATGGGCGGTGGTGGATTTATTATCTACAATGTGCCAGAAGATACCCATGAGATTGTCGTTGTCGGCAATAGAACTCAAAAAATATATTCTCGAGTTTTGCCTGTGGATCCGAATTCGCTTTCAGTATTAACCTTCCGCGAATAGATATCGATAGATTATTTAGCTGCGAACTCTTCAACTTTTTTCTTAAAGAAGTTGCCGCGATCTTCGAATGATTTGAATTCATCCAAACTTGTTCCGCCGGGACTTAGCAAGACAGTATCGGCGCTTTTGGCGTGATCAAAGGCATATACCAAGGCTTCATCTAAACGAGCGAAACTATTGCCTTCAAGATCAGATTTTTTTTGGGCAATTGCGCGGCATTCGCCGAAGAAGATAAATTCAATACCTGAAAAAGCGCCTAAGACTTTTAATTGATCCCAAGGCAGATTTTTATCTCGGCCACCTAAGAGCAAGAATAATTTTCCACCAGGAATTAAAGTGTCAAAGGCTGCCGTTGTTGCAATCAAAACGCTGTCCATAGCTGTTGCTTTGCTATCGTTGATAAAGCGAACGCCTTTTGATGTTCCAAGATTTTCCAGACGATGTGAAAGTCCTTGGAAGTTTTTCATCGCCTCAATCGAAGATTCTGGCCAGCCAGCTTCAAGAGCCAAGGTCGCAGCCAAAGCTAAATTGTCTTGATTGTGCTGTCCGATAAGTAGTGCCTTATCAAGTTGCAAAGATCTAAGAACCATATCGTTTCTAGAGATCACTCGAACTTGTTCAGAGTGATTTTGGGATTTTGCATATTCAACAAGATCTCCACCTTCACTATTGAGAAGCATTCTTTCTTTGGTTAAAGAAAGAATTTTCCACTTTGTATCGTAATAGTGCTGAAGATTTTCGTATCGTTCTAAGTGATTCGAAGTCAAAAAAGTGATGGCAGAGAGATTAAGAGCAAGGCCTTCGCAGTTTTCAAGTTGATAGCTGGAAAGTTCCAGAACAACCCAGTCTGCAGGTTTATGTTTGCCATCAACCAAATCAGCCGCGTACTCGGCGAAGGGAGTTCCTAAATTTCCTCCAACAAAAGAGGTTTTCGAAAAAGCAGCTAGACCTGCCTGAAGTAAAGACACCGTAGTGCTTTTTCCTACCGAACCGGTGACACCGATGAGTTTTTCTGTTGTGAGAAAAGCACATGAAAGTGAGATCTCGCTTGTGACGACAATTCCTTGCTCGTGGGCGGCCTTGATCCAGTTTGAAGCAAGAGGAACCCCTGGTGAAACCACCAGAGTTTGTGGTTTTACCTCAGACATGAGTTTATTCGGATCGTTGAAATCAGCCGAAGCCAATTTTCCGTCAAAACATTTGATTGCGCTGCTAGAAATTCCTGCAGAGATAAGGAGGCGTTTTGCGGCTTCGCCACTTTTGCCCATGCCGACAATTGCAATTGGTGTCTTGAGGTTCTTGATAAATTGATTCATCTCGACGATCATATTCGTGGGAGGCAGATTTGCCCACTTCTTTTTTCGACAACCCAAGGACGGACTTTAGAGCGGCACAGTACACAGCTGTGATCAGTGATTTGCATTTGTCGGAAGCAGAGCCGGTAAATATGAAATTCCCATTGTGGAAGAAGTTTAAAACTCGGCAATTCTTCTTTGATGATATTTTTGAAAACTTCCTTAAACATATCGAAGAAAAGGCTCAAGGCGCACCGATTGAATTGATTCTTAATGGTGACATCTTTGATTTTGACAGCGTCATGACTTTGCCGGATCAACCTTCTTTTCATGTCAGCTGGTTGGAGCGTCATCGCGGATTGTTTCCGCGCCAAGAACGTTCGCGATTTAAAATTGAAAAAATTTTGAAGGATCACGTGGATTTCATGAACTCATTGCGCGAGTTCGTTTTACGTGGACATCGTGCAGTTTTTGTCACGGGCAACCACGATCTTGAGCTGCACTTTCCAGCGGTCCAAGAAGAAATCTTGCGTTCTTTAAATTTGCCCGAAGATAAAGTGGATCAAATTCGCTTTGTTGAATGGTTTTATATTTCTAATCAAGACACTTTGATTGAACATGGAAATCAGTATGATCCCTATTGCATGTGTGAAGATCCAATTAATCCCTATGTTCGAGGATATAATTATGTCTCACTCAAGTTGCCATTTGGGAATTTAGCTTGTCGATATATATCGAATGGCATGGGATTTTTTAATCCCCACGTTGATACGAACTATATTATGACCTTGTCTGAATATATTAAGTTCTTTTTCAAATATATTTGGAAGGCGCAACCGGGCTTGGTTTTTACCTGGTTCTGGGGATCTTTGGCGACTTTGGTTCATGCTTCTTTTGACCGTTTGTTAGCGCCGATTCGCAACCCTCTGAGCATTGAAGATCGTGTTTCAATGATAGCTAAAAAAGCCAATGCTGAAGATCGCATGGTGCGTGAACTGAAAGAGCTTTTCTCGGACCCAGCGGCAAGTCAACCAATGCTGCTTGCTCGAGAGTTGTGGTTGGACCGGGCCTTTATTGTGTTTATTGCCTTCTTTTTGATTTTTCAGCTGATGGTCTTTGTCCGTTCAGTATATGAAGTTTCTTTTTTCTGGGCGTTCATTCCGCTGTTTGCCTTGCTGCCGTTCTTTTTGTTTTATAGCAAGTCTATCAGTTCGCTTGTTTCAAGTTATAAGGAACCGGATGATAGAGTTCTTGCGATGGCCAGTGCTATCACAAAGGTAAAACGAATTATCTATGGACATACTCACATCACTCGCCACGAAATTATTGGATCCGTAGAGCACTTAAATAGTGGATGCTGGTCTCCGGCATTTTTGGATGTTGAGTGCACAAAGCCTTTGGATCAGAAGACCTTTGTGTGGATTTCCCCGGGTGAAAATAGTGTTCGACAAGCAGAGTTGATGCGTTTCCTTGATGGAAAATCGGAAGTAGTGAATCCGTCAGCGCGGTAGCTTAGTGCGCTGCAAAAAATGATTTTTCTTTGTCAATTCCTGGACCCTATGCAAACCTTTTACTGTTCAATTTAAACACGATGGAGAGGTTCAATCATGACAGAAGTTCTTGTAGTAACTAGCAAAGTAAAAAAACTCATCAAAGAAAAAGGTGGTATGAACACTTCTGCGGAAACTATCGACGTACTTAGCAAAGCTATTGAGCAACTTTGCTTGAAAGGCGTAGACAGCGCAAAAGCTGATGGCCGTAAAACAGTAATGGCTCGTGATATCGTTATCGATCACTTGTAATTAGTTTTTCGAAAAGTAAGAGAGCTTATTTTTCAAAGCTATAACGAAAAACCCACAGTTTTACTGTGGGTTTTTTATTTTATCCTTAAAGCATCTTCTGAAGCTCATCCCAAGAGATGATTTTGACTCCAAGACTTTGCGCCTTTTCGACCTTTGTTCCCGGATCATCGCCCACAACAAGATAGCTTAGCTTCGAGGAAACAGAGCTTAAAATTTTCCCACCGTTTTTTTCAATCACATCTTTGGCATCATCTCGCTTTACCGGCAAAGTTCCGGTAATCAGGAAACTCATTCCCGATAAAGAACCTTCCGTAGCACGAACTGGATTGGTGATTTTCACCCCGAGTTTTTGCATGTCGTGAACTTCTTGAACCAGGCGTGCATTTGCCGTCCATTCGATGATGGATTTAGCAACCTTCGGACCGATTTCGGGAACTTGCAAAAGTTCTTCTTCAGTTGCTGCTAAGAACTTTTCAATATTTACGAAGTGATCTGCTAACAGCTTTCCCGTTTGTTCACCGACGAAACGAATACCTAAGGCAAAGATAAAGCGCGCTAATGTCGGAGTTTTACTTTTATCAATACTGCTAATAACATTTTCGGCCGATTTTTCACCTTGTCTGTCCAGGGAAAGAACTTGTTCTTTGGTCAAACGATAAAAATCAGAAAAGCTAGTTAACAATTTGTGATCGACAAGTGTTTCGATTAAACGGTCTCCGACCTTATCAATATTCATCGCGCGTCTTGCGACAAAATGTTTCAAAGATTCTTTTACGACGGCGATACAAAGTGGATTGATACAACGAGTGACCACTTCCCCTTCCATCTTTTCGACGTGGGATCCACAAGCTGGGCAGTTTTCCGGCATCAAGAAAGGCTTACTGTTTTTTGGACGCTTTTCCAAAACTACAGAAACAACTTCTGGAATAACATCGCCAGCACGTTGAATGACAACCGTATCGCCAATACGAACATCCTTACGATTGATTTCATCTTGGTTGTGCAGAGTTGCATTGGTGACCGTAACGCCGCCCACTTTGACGGCGGTCATAATCGCTACGGGAGTCAAGGCTCCAGTACGTCCGACCTGAACTAAAATGTCTTCGATAACTGTGGTTGCTTGTTCTGGTTTAAATTTCGCGGCCGTCGCCCAGCGAGGACTTCGCGCAACCAGCCCCAAATCATCTTGAACTCGAAGTGAGTTGACCTTCACGACGATGCCATCGATATCAAAGGGTAAGGTTGGTCGAATTTTCTCGACGTGATGATAATACTCGACAACTTCCTGGGGGCCTCCGCAAATGCGAACCAAGTCTGGATTGGCCTTGATGGCTGTCGGAATGCCGTGATCAGCGAAGTATTTTTCAATACCCTCTTGTGTTTCGAAGCTCGTCCCCTCGACCACTCCAAGTGCATATCCAAAAAATTTCAAAGGACGAGACGCTGTAATTTTTGGATCGAGCTGGCGCATGGATCCGGCGGCAGCATTGCGAGGATTGGCAAAGGTTTGCTGGCCATTTTCTTGTTGGGATTCATTAAGCTTTGCGAAATCCTGCTTGAAGATTAAAACTTCGCCACGAACTTCCAGAATTTCTGGAACTTTTTTGGTTGCGAGCTTCAATGGAATACTTTTAATGGTTTTGATATTTTGAGTAACATCTTCACCGATGGTTCCATCGCCACGCGTGAGCGCGCGGACAAGTTGTCCGTTTTCGTAAACTAGCTCCATGGAAAGTCCATCGAATTTTAATTCACAAAAGTATTCGATTTCATTTTCGGTTTTCAAAAACTTCTTTACGCGTTCATCAAAATCAAAAATATCTTCTGGAGAATAGCTATTTCCCAGGGAAAGCATCGGAAGTCTGTGGTTCTCTTTTTTGAAAGAATCCAAAACATTTCCACCAACTCGTTGAGAGGGAGAATCAGAAACGTCTAGATCTGAACTGGTTTTCTCCAAGTTCAGAAGCTCGGTAAAAAGCTGGTCGTATTCATAGTCTGTAATCGTTGGCTTATCCAGTACATGATAACTGTGATCATGGCCGGCGATGATTTCTTTAAGCTCTTCGTGACGTTCTTTTTGGTGCTTTTGGCTGCTTTTTGGGGACATAGGTCGAACTTTAGCAAGGGATGCTCTATGAATCACGCGCGAAGCTTTCCTGTTGCAGTGCTACAACTGGCCTCTCGGAAGGGACTTGGTGACTGACAGGGTATTTTTTATTACATTCGAAAGCGTTAATTTGTCCAAAGGAGATCATCGTGATTGATAAAAAAACCATCGAGCATATTGCTAAGCTCGCTCGCTTGCACATCACTGAGGCTGAAGCTGCTCAATACAGCGCCCAACTTGAAAAAGTATTACATAATTTCGAACAGATCGTGAAAGTTGATACTGCAGGCATCGAACCGTTGATCACGCCGACCGAAATCGAAATTTACTGGCGCGAAGACGAAGCGAAAGCTGAATTCACTGCGGAAGAGATGACAGTCAATGCACCATCTCGTGCAGGCAACCTCTTTAAAGTACCACCGGTTGTATAAGGACTATGAACATGGAATTAACATTTGCCTCATTAAGCGAAATTTCTGATGCCGTTAAATCTAAGAAAGTCAGCGCTAAAGAAGTAGCAGCGCACTTTCAAGGCCGTATTCAATCTTTGAATCCAAAATTGAATGCCTTCACTTCGTTAAATCAAAATGCTTTGAAAGATGCCGAAGCGATTGATGCTCGTATTGCAAAGGGAGAAAATGTCGGAGCTTTGGCTGGCGTTCCCTTTGGTATTAAAGAAATGCTTTGCACGAAAGGGCTCACAACAACGGCGGGTTCGAAAATTCTTAGCAACTTTGTTCCTCCTTACGATGCAACTGTCGTTGCTCGCTTAAAGCAAGCGGGCGTTGTTGTAATTGGAAAATTGAATCAAGATGAATTTGCCATGGGCTCTTCGAATGAGACCTCTTTCCACGGCAACGTTAAAAATCCTTGGGATTTGGAACGTGTTCCTGGTGGATCTTCCGGTGGATCTGCGGCGGCTCAATCAGCTCGCCTAGTTGCTGGTACAATCGGAACTGATACAGGTGGATCTATTCGTCAGCCAGCAAGCTTTTGCGGCATCGTGGGCGTAAAACCAACTTATGGTCGTGTGAGTCGTTATGGGATCATCGCTTTTGCATCTTCTTTGGATCAGGCGGGACCGATGGTCAGCTCTGTGAAGGACGCTGCTTTAACGATGGAAGCAATTTGTGGTCACGATCCAATGGATTCTACGACTTCACAAAAAGCAGTCCCTCAGTGGAGTAAAAATATCTCTACTGATGTTAAGGGCATGAAGATCGGTGTGATCAAAGAGTACATGAAGGGTGGCTTGGACGCTGATGTTCAAAAAACGTTTGATGATTCTTTGGAAACTCTTAAAAAAATGGGCGCGGAAATTGTTGAAGTGTCAGTTTCAATGACAGAGTTCGCAGTTCCAATTTACTACTTGGTTGCGACCAGCGAAGCTTCTTCAAACTTAGCTCGCTATGATGGAGTACGCTTTGGTTATCGTTCTGAATTCAAAAACTTGGCTTCCATTGATCTTGAAGATTTCTATGGCAAGACTCGTGGTGAAGGTTTCGGTAATGAAGTAAAACGTCGTATCATGCTTGGTACTTATTGTCTTTCAAGCGGTTACTACGATGCTTTCTACAATAAAGCCGGACAGGTGCGCCGTCTTTTGACGAATCAGTATCTTGCTGCCTTCAAGCAGTGTGATGCGATTCTTAGCCCGGTGACGACATCACCAGCGTTCAAAATTGGTGAATTGGTAAATGATCCATTGACCATGTATTTGAATGATATTTTTACGACATCTACAAACTTGGCGGGTCTTCCAGGTATGAGCGTTCCGTTTGGAATGTCCAAAGCTGGTTTGCCAATTGGTATCCAACTTACAGCGAGCCATTTTGAAGAGCAAAAAATGTTGAATGTTGCTGCGGCTCTTGAAAGCGTTTCTCCTGTGAAAGGAAAAAATCCACATGTTATCTAGAGGCTATGAACCAGTAATTGGTATCGAAATTCACGTGCAATTGAGCACGAAAAGTAAAATGTTCTGTGCAGACCCGACGACTTTTGAGGCTGGCGATAACGAAAACGTTTCTCCAATCAGCGCCGGCATGCCGGGTACATTGCCCGTCGTAAATAAAAAAGCGATCGAATACGCGATCAAAACTGGTTTGGCATTGGGTTGTGAAATCCGCAAAAAATCTGTTTTTGCTCGTAAAAACTATTTCTATCCAGATCTTCCGAAGGGATACCAAATCTCTCAGTACGATCAACCGATCTGCGAAAGCGGGACGATTACATTCAAAGTGGACGGTGTGGATAAAACTGTGAGTATCACAAGAGCTCACTTGGAAGAAGATGCCGGTAAATCAAATCACTCTGGTGATTACACTCTTATCAATTTGAATCGTGCTGGCATTCCCCTTCTTGAAATTGTAACTGGCCCTGACATGCGCACTCCGGCAGAAGCTGCAGAGTACGGCAGAGCAGTTCGTCAGATTGTGCGTTACCTTGATGTGTGTGACGGAAACCTTGAAGAAGGCTCTATGCGCTGTGACTGTAACGTTTCAGTGCGCAAAGTGGGCGCTCCACAGTTCGGTACTAAAGTTGAAATCAAAAACGTCAATTCGTTCCGTTTCGTGGAAAAAGCGATTGAGTATGAAATTGAACGTCAAATTGATGCCCTTGAGCGCGGCGAAAAAATCGTTCAAGAAACTCGTTTGTGGGATCCAGATAAGAGCCGCACAGTTTCTATGCGTGCGAAAGAAGATGCCCAAGACTATCGTTATTTCCCAGATCCAGATCTTTTGCCATTGATTGTGACAGAAGCCATGGTTGAAGGTTTCCGCAAAGAATTGCCGGAGTTGCCAATTGCCCGCGCGAAACGTTTCCAAACTGAACAAGGCTTGCCAGAATACGATGCTTTGGTTCTGACGACAGAAAAAGATTTGGCAGATTTTTATGAAGATACTGCGAAAGAATCTAAAAACTTCAAAGCATCTTCAAACTGGGTCATGACAGAACTTCTTCGTGAGCTGAACAACGCGAACAAAGAAATTAAAGATTCTCCGATCAAACCAAAACAATTGGGTCGCATGCTGGCCTTGATTGATAACGGCACTATTTCTGGAAAAATTGCGAAGACAGTTTTCCAAGAGATGTGGCAATCAGGAAAAGATCCTGAAACCATCGTGAAAGAAAAAGGACTGGTGCAAATCACTGATTCTGCAGCAATTACGAAAATCATCGATGAAGTGCTTGCGGCGAATGCACAAAACGTCGAAGACCATAAATCAGGCAAGAAAAGAAATCTGTTTGGTTTCTTCGTGGGCGCGGTGATGAAGGCTTCCAAAGGTCAGGCAAATCCTGAGCTTGTGAACCAAATCTTGCAAGAAAAGTTGAAGTAGCATGAAAGTAGCGGCCCTTGATCTTGGCACCAATACGTTTCTTTGTCTGATTGCTGAAGGCAATGAGAAAGGAATCACCAAAGTTCACAAGGATTTGGTGGAAGTTGTTCGCTTAGGTCAGGGAGTCGATAAAACCGGAGAGCTTCACCCTGAAGCTCTCGAGCGAGCACGCAAATGCCTCACAGAATTTAAAAAAGAAATCGATACATTTCAGGTTGATCGAATTTTGGCGATGGCAACATCGGCGGCACGTGATGCTCGTAACGGCCAAGAGCTTTTCGACATTGGTAAAGAGCTGGGTATTCCCATAGAAGTTATTCCCGGAGAAGACGAAGCACGCATTAGTTATCAAGGTGCTACCGGTGGCGTGATTGACCCCACTAAAACAAATCTTGTTATTGATGTTGGCGGCGGCTCGACAGAGCTTATCATCGGCCACGGCGAAAAGATTTTGTTTGGAGAAAGTCTGAACATAGGTGGTGTTCGGTTGACAGAAAGATTTGTTAGCCAGCAGCCTATTTCTAAAACTGAACAAGAAAAATTAGATCTCTATATTAAAGAGCAAATTCAAAAGATTTTGCCAAATTTACAGAATCATAAATTGGATGAAATTCTTGCCGTGGCAGGAACGCCAACTTCTATTGTTGCAGTTGAGGTGGGTGGATTTGATGAAAAGAAAGTTGATGGTTTCTTTCTATCGAAAGAGCGTCTGAAATATTGGGTGAATGAGTTTGCCCAAACTTCCGTCGAGGAAAAACGAACAAGATACCAACTTGGTGGTCGAGCCGATATTATCTTTGCGGGAGCCTCCATTTTGTTAAATGTCGTGGCTGCTCTTCACATGGATGGAATCCGTGTATCCACTAAAGGGGTGAGATATGGTGTCGCTCTTGAGATGCTTCGTAGTAGCACTCGTTCTTAGCAGCAGTCTTTTTGGCTCGAACTCGTTCGCTGCCCTTCAATTTTCAAAAAAGAAAATCACATTGGGTTCCAAGACTTTCGTCGTGGAAGTTGCAGAGACAATGCCACAGCATGAGCGCGGTTTGATGTTCATCAATAAAATAGATGAAGACGGCGGAATGCTTTTTATCTTTAAGAATGAAGAGACAAGATTCTTCTGGATGAAGAATACCATGATTGATTTATCAATTGGGTTTTTTGACAAAGATAAAACTTTAGTCGATGTGCAAGAGATGAAATCAGGCCAGAATATAACGGATGCAAATCTTCCTTCATATGCGAGTGCAAGACCGGCGAAATATGCGCTAGAGATGAATAAGGGATGGTTTGACAAAAATAAAATCAAACTGGGGACAAAATTAAAAATACACCCCTAAGTCCAGTGGCGGCGGAAATATTTGCCAGCCTTCCATCTTGGCTTTAGATTGTTAATAACGCTTTACCGAAACAGTATGTTTCGTAGCATCACTCAAGGACGAAAAAATGATGAAAAAGCTCGTTTTCTTAATCGCATGTTTTGGGCTGGCCGTACAGCTAAGTGGCTGTAGCCTTTTCAGCAGCGAAAACAAATCCGACGCAGAAGTAACAGCAGACGTTGATTCAGCTGATCTTGAAAAACTTGAAGGCGATGAAGCGCTTTTGGCAGCTGACAATTCTTCATTGGCAAGTGATCAACTTCCTGAAGATGCTTTGGGTGAGTCTGCTTCGAAAGCAGAACCACAAGCAATCGCTGCTGCACCAACAACTCCTTCAACTGTTCAAAGTACAACTCCAGCGGAACCTTCGCATGAAGCTCTGCCTGCGGATCCATTTGCAGAGAATGCGGCAACTGAAATGCCACCTCCTCCAGCAGCAGCTGATGCAAATACAACAATCGTAGACAGCGGCACAACAACAACTCCAGAGTCTATTCCGATGCTTGAAAGCACGACGACAAGTACAATAGCTGCGGTGGAAGCTCCAGCTCATAAGAAAGCGTCAGCTCCACTTCAAAAAGTGGCGACGGCTCCTTGGAAAGTTGGAAAGACTTGGTTCAATACAGTTTACTTCGCTCGTCCTGGTGACTCATTGGCAAGTATTTCTCAAATGATTTATGGCGCTGATAAAACTACTGAGTTGAAAAAAGGCAATGCGACTTTCAAAAGCCGCGGTGTAAAGCCAGGCGACAAAGTTTACTACAACTCTCCACACCGTCCTGATGATTCTGCAAAAATGATCACGTTCTACGATGACAACGGAATTGCTCCTGAAGTTTACGTAGCAAAAGCGGGCGACAATATCCGTAAAGTTTCAAAAAATCTTTTGGGCTATCCAAATGCTTGGAAAGAAGTTTGGGCAACAAACGCAGTGGACTCTCAACAAGCAATTCCAGAAGGTACGGAACTTCATTTTTGGAAAGGTGGCAATGTAGCAGCAGCTCCTGCAGCTCCAGCACAACCGGATATGCAAAAAATGCCGGCTCCTCCAGCTCAAGAGATGCCAACGGCTCCACATGAACTTGCTGGTCAAGCTCCTCATGCAGAACCTCCTCATCAAGCTCAAGCAGAAATTCCACCACCACCTCCAATGCCTGAGCAAGCTCCAGAGATGGCGCCACCTCCGCCACCTCCAGATGTAGCGCAAAATCAACAGATGGCTCCGCCGCCTCCACCACCACCAGTGGAAGCTGTGAATCCACCGCCACCTCCTCCACAAAAGAAACACCACATGGAGGAAGCTCCAGCGGGTGGAATGGACAACGATACTACTCTGGCCTTAGCAGTAGTTGGTTTGGCAGCGGCTGGTCTTGCGGGTCTCATCGTGATGAGAAAGAAAAGAAAACAAAAAGAAGCTGAACAACAGGCGATGGATAACACCCACGTCGGAACATAAAGAAAAAGGGCGCTTTGGGCGCCCTTTCTTTTTTGCTTAATTTATAAATTCAATTTCGGCTTTGCAGTTGCTTTGAATTAACCAACTTTTTTGAAAATTGAATTCATCACAGAGCGAGCCTCAGAGCGGCCGTTCTCTACGAAATAAATCAAATCATCAACAATTTGAACGTCTCTGTTGTTGGTTGGCATAAACTTAATACCCCAACCTGCAAAGTTAATCCAAATCAACTTTGCTGCAATTTTCCGTTCACGTCCTGCAACGACAAACTTTAAATTAAGTTTTTCATTGGCGCGTACATCCCCCCCTGCCAAATCTAAAA
>CAZPYX010000066.1:0-18830 GCA_964590635.1 uncultured Bdellovibrio sp. | reverse complement strand
CTGGCGATATCTTTAAGACCAAAAGATCAAGAAGGTGGTCCGAGTTACGCGTTGAGATCTTTACCATGGCACCACGATAGTGGTGCAGTTTTTAGAAGTTTATTATTAGATCTATATGCGAGCGATCGTAATTCAAAGCAACTGTATCGATAGAGTTTTGATTCTTAAAGACGGTATACTGAATTTGCACCTTTTTCGCAAGCTTGTACGAAATATTCCAAACGTATCCGCGCGAGGAGGTGAGTCCACCACCGAAGTCAGAGTCCGTAAATAAGCCTAAGACAGAATCTTTTTGTACTTCCTGTTGAGTCCAACCGAAGCCCCAAGATTTATAAGTAGCCAGTATTCCGTACGAGGTGGCTTTATTGAGCTGATCGGCGTCTTTATTCTTAAGAGCCTCATAGAAAAGCGTGACTTCAACAGCCCACACCTTTCTTTTAACCTCGAGAAGAAATTGTTCGATATCAAAGTTGGTGGGATAGTTGCCATTGATATCTAAGGTATTACCGTTTCCGTTTGCCCCAGTTGTAAAGTTTCCTGGAGGATTGTCTTTCAGATCGGTATAAGAGAATGATCCAACACCAATGGTTACAAGCCAGTCTTTGGGCTTCCACTGCAAGCCAAGCTGAACTGCATTCAACAAATTGGGGGTTTGACTTTCACCGAATTGGGAATCGTAATTTTCGCGAATCCAAAACGATCCGCCTTGGGCAAATAAATCAATCTCGTCAGTGGCCGCCCCCAAGAACTTCAATCCCAAGCCTTCTAGGGTGATGTCACGATCAAGCAGCATTTGATTTTTTCCGGCAAAGATAAATGGCTGAGGCATTTTACCGCCATAAATATTTAACGAAGAAATAGGCTTATAGTCGAAATAGGCCTGATCTAAACCAAAAGTACGTCTGGGCATACCTGGAGCTTTTTCATCCCCCAAAGTTTGATTTCCGCTGTTTGCTGCGCTTCCAGTCATGAGGCGTAAGGTGAGTTTCAAGTTTTCAAGGACCTGACTTGAAACTCCGAATCGTGCTTGAATTCGTTGCATCCTTCTTTCTTGTTTCGGTTCTTGAGTCTCGGATTGTTGTCTATAACGAAAATCGCCAAAAAATTGAAGGGGTTCTTCTTTGGGTTCTTCTTTTTTTGATGCGACTTCAGTCATCACCGGAGATGTTGTGGACGAAGTCGGGGACTGTGGCATTGGCAGAGTCGATACGGAACTTTCAGAAGAGTCGGCAGAATTTTTTATACCTGTGGAAGTCGTCGCGGCTTCTTGGGCCCATAAATTTTGCGCTATCAAAACTGCAAAAATAAAAGTGATATTTTTCATAAACGAACTCCTAAAGGTAAATATGCGCAATCAACCAAACGACGTTTTGGTATTCATCCAGCTGAGATGAGTCTTTTTGTTTTCGGAAGGTGGCGAAAAAATCGAAATTTGGAAATGGAAAGTATTGAACGCCAAGACCATAAGCTTCTACATGGGGGTCGGTCGTTTCGGTGTCAGCATTGTAGTACTCTTGAGTAATAAAGAGTTGCACTCCCTGGGTGTACTCATAACCAACTTTGACGAGATCAACAAATCCTGTCTTTCCACCTGGATTATGTATTCTATCTGCCTGAAAAAGTGTTGATATCTCAGGCGTCCAGCCAATCAAGGCATAAATCCCTTCAAAAGCTTTTTCCTGATCTATGGAGTTTTGGGTGAGTGTGGTGTGATAGATATTTGCGCCGGCCCGGACTGTTTTGCCGAAAACTTTTGAAATCTGCAGCGCATATCCTTTTTCAGGGTCATATTTGTCAAAATTTGCGCGCTCTAAAATTCCCGTAGCAGTGACTTGATAGTTTTCATTACTCCAGGAGGCTTCAACTGAAACTCGTTCCTGACCAGGATTGAATTCCAGGTAACGTCGAGTAGCAAAAGTGTGTTCGGCGATATTAATTCCATAAGTTGGATAAAATCGACCGGCTCTTATTGCCGCTCCCTCTGCACCATCACGCCAGTTTTGAGAATATTGTGCCCACAATCGAGGAGTGTAAATGAAATCGCGCCACTCAGCATCTGGTTTAGAAGGTTCATAACGTCCAATGGATCCATAAAATGAAATGTTCTCTGTCGCTTTAACAAGTGCATCAATATCCACTTGCATGATCATAAAGCGGCCTTTAGAGGCCACCGAACTTTCGCTGAACGTTTGCAGAAGTCGCGCATTGGCTCCTACACTCAGCCATTCGGGAGTTTCAATTTCCCAATAGTTTTTTTCTGATTTTGACGTCTTAAAAATTGAATCGTTGCGAGAAAAAAGTTCTTTCCCTAGTTCTTTTCCATACTGAGAAAGTAAATCGCCACCTTGTCGAGTCGTGTGACAAGCCATGCAATTCACGTATCCATGACGAATCATTTCAGGGTAGGCAAAAACATTTATTGAAATAAAGAATAAGACCAAAAGAACGAAAATACTTTTCACTCAGGCATTCCTTGGGAAATCCATTTAAGTAAGGCTTGTTTTTCTGTCTCGGACAGCGCCGAGTAAGGTTCCAGAGGCATTGTTTGATTGACGATTGCCGATTTAAAAATGTTTGAGATGTTATTTTTGACAACTTCTAAAGATTCAAAATCAAGGCCTGCATCCGGATTTTTTCCCGAGTGACAGTCCAGGCAACTCGTTCTCAGGACCTGGTTTTTAATGACTGTCCAATTAATGGGACCTTTGATCGTGCCCGCACGGCGTCCCGTATTTTTCTCTGGAGCTCCGGCTTCAAGCCATCCTTTCAGTAAATCAAATTGTGCGTTGCTGAGCGAATTTGGAGGCATATCTCTTTTTTCAATAGAACGATAGTAAATGCGATTCATGTTGGAGCGCACTTGTTGGTAGGACTCAAGACTTAATCCGCCTTGATTGCCTCCCGCCGAAGAGTGACAGCGCAAACACTGCGGTCCTAAAACATTCATTTGTAAACTAGGATAATCTAAACTTGCGGCAAGCATCGCATTGACTTGTGCACCGGCAACTGGAGATTCTTTTTTCACATGATTGTAATTACACCCTGCAAGTGTCAAGGAGGTTACCAGATAAAATAAAGACAAGTGAAAAAATAATCCTGACTTCACTTAAAACCTCTCAAGATCAGAGGTGGCACTGATTTCGACTTGATCAGCCACAGTGATTCCTGCAAATGAAGGAACATGAATACCGAACTCAGAAAGTTTCAATTGAAAGCCAGCAGTAAGTTTTAAGCCTTCCTTTATATTTTTGATTGTAAATTCGCCTTGCACGTTTTTTTGTATGCCATGTAAATCCAAGGTTCCTGTAAAGGGCACTTTCGTTTCAGTTTCCTTATTTAAAGCTACTTTAGGGATTGAAAGATTATTGATGGAAAGAACTGCATTTTCGTATTTTTCAACTTCTAGATACTTTTCTTTCATATGGCGATCGCGCAAAGCAATTCCTGTTTCGCAGTTTTTCATGCTTACTTTGAGCTGACCTGATACAAGAAAATTTCCGTCTTTTTCTTGAACTGACAATTCTCCCTCAGGACCTTCACTTTTTCCATCAATGCGAATGGCGCTAGGGTTGCCAATGGCCAAGAATCCTGTCGATCCGCGTGTTTTAGAGAACTTAAATGAGGGTGCTGCAAAAACACTTTGGCTTGCCAGAGTTAATAGGAGGATTGCAAATTTCATGGGGTTTTGTCCTTCTTTGAATAAGTCATTTCGCATTGATCATTGGTCGGGCGCACAGTCCCTTGAGACATGTCCTGTAGATAGTAGAAAATTGCGTAACCAATGTTGAAAGCGGCACGATCCAGCCAAGCATCTACCTTATCCGGATAAAGTGGCTTGTTCGTATTTGAATCAAACGCTAAGTTTGGATCCCCAGGGCTTAAATTATTCACGAAACAAACTTTGTTGAAAATCTCGTGATCCATAAAAAGTGGCGTCGATGTTTTTGACGTTGAAATTTGATTCAAACATTTTTCGCGCATCTGATTGAGCATTTGGGCTCCATGCTTGCCCAAATAGCTCGACAATTCAGATGGAAATTGCACTCGTGTACCTTCCATCGCCATCCAGAATAGATACTGAGCGGCGTAGTTCTTTCCATTGCTATTGAAGGCTTTTAAGTTCTCGCCTTTTTTGCCGAACATGCCATTGGCAAGATCGGCAACGCGAACGGCGCCGCCAGACCACTGCATGATTCCTCGGGCAAGTGAAGAATTTCCGTCAGCATTCGGACCATGACATTTCATGCATGAAGTTCTGAAATACCAAGACCCTGGTGTCGAATAATAAACTTCTCCAAAGGGACGTTTGGGTTGAGTGCCCTTCATCATCCACGGTTTTTGTTCGTCCTTCGGCAAGTCTTTTTTAGGAAACTCACAGATGTCCTTTTTGCTCCAATAGCCCACGGGAATTTCCTGCGTGATGGCTTGTTGAAGTTCTGGCGTCAGACTTAAATTACGGAATTTTTCTGGCATTCCTGACACTGGATCATTCCAGTCAGGGCGGCGAGGGACATAGACATCACTTGTTGAAACTGTGAAGTCCTGATCAATCCATTTAAAATCATTTTCCTTTTTGCAAGTCGGTTCCCATACTTCAGCTGCGCGTTCACTTTCAAAGCTGCGCACCCATTTGCCCATGATTCTTAAAATCCCGCAGTCAGGGCCACCGGGAGTATTCATTGGCATCTGGCTTGTTAAACCCAGTTGCTGAGAAGAATCAGCAACTTTTCTCCAGATATGGCTTTGATCTAAATCGCCATTTTGATGCACGATCAAACGCGAAGGAATTTGGGTAGAGTGAACCTTGGTATTAAAACCGAAAACAGATCCGGCAGTAAGATTTAAAGTGACGCCATTTTCTTTTGAGAACGCCAAACCATTGGGATTGTGACAGTGGGCACAATTGCCAACCATGTATCCAGAGGCGCGCAATTCATAGGCATTTCGTGGAGCACTTGTTCCTAGCTTTTCTAAAATAGGCCACTCTCTTTCAACTGGAGAGTTTTCAATGAAGCCATAAGTTCTTAGGCGTTCAACCTGAGTCACCTCTGGGTACGACGTTGGTTCTTCGCGGCCGGCTTCACCAAAAGCTCTGCGATGCAATTGCAGAGGTGAGAATCCTAAAACAAAGTTCTGACCTTGAGATCCCATATGACAGTCCAAACATCTTTGGCTGCCGGGGATGGCATAATTACGAAGCTTTTTAGAGATTTCATCAACTGTGACGGTAAAAACTGTGTCTTTAAATGGAGCCCCATCGCGATAAGGAGTTTCGACCAGGGTTGCACTTTGCTCGCTCTCATCCCATTTATAAGTACCAAAAAGACTTTTCTGCCAAGGCTTGCGTACGACAATGAGTCGGGTTTCAATGCGGCGATAGCGAGTTTTGCCATTAGCCATTTTAATTTTTTTATAAAAGAATTTATAGAGTCGCGTATTTTCAGGAACGTCAAAGAAATCTTGTCCCTCAATATATTTGGCAGCTTGTCTGACCAACTTGAGGCCTTCTCGTTTCATTGGTAGATGAATCCAACGCCCTTTACCGTTATTGTCGGCCCAAAGAGGATATTCGACGGTGTAGGAAACGGTTCCTTTTTTCGCCAGCTCATAAGCATCTAAAGAAAAAAGATCGGTGTCAGAAATATTTTGCGGAAGTTTGTCCATAGACGCAAACTCACGATCCTTCCAATAGTCAAAACCGATAATTTCGGCCTTCGGTGTACAGTTGCCTGACTGACTTCCTCGAAAGCGTGGTTTTTTTGGAGGTTCTGGAGTCGCGTTGGGATCTAAAGAAAAACTGCCTTCCGGTTTTCCAGCGGCAGCCCATGCTTGTACTTTTTTTCCTAGAGCTAAAAATGCTTCAGGATTTTTTCTTCGTCGTTCTTCAGGAGGCATTCTTTTCGTTGGGTCACTATGGAAGATATATTCAGAAACTTTATCAGAGATTTCAACAAATCCTGGATAATAGGAAGTCTTTCCTGCGATGGTTCTTACCTCTCCTCGATAGGAGTCAATGTATGTAAATCCTCCGCTTTGAGCCGGAGCTTGATGGCAACTCATGCAGGCCGAGTTGATGCCATCACGTAGGTCACTAAAACTGATCTGGCCGCTGCCTTTGCCACCCTCATACTCAATTTCATCATAGCTATAAGTTTTATCTGTGCTTGGACATTGCATTGCACGGAGCTGATCACTTTCTTCTGGAGAATATTTTCCTCCACAAGAAGCGATTGTAAATGAAACGAGAACAAGCAGAATCGCCGAAAGGGCGACTCTGCTTGAAGATTCATAAGATTGTGAAAAGGATGACACCAATCTCACAAATTATCCTTAGTCGATAGTTACGAAATCGTGGTCTTGAACGATTGGATCAAGGAATGAACGATCGAGAAGTTGCTCAAGAAGTTGAGCTTCTACTTGGTTCGGAGTGTGGGAACCTGTTGCTTCGTAGATGAATAATTTACGAGCTAATGGGTAAGTTTCATTGCGAATAGTTCCCGCTGTAGGAGCAACATAAGAAGTGCCGGTTCTAGCAATAGCCACTTCACGGTTGTGATCATTTTTACCGCTAAGACCTGCGTAGCCAATTGCATCTACGTCTGTTGCTGTTTTTTCAGCGATGTCAGCTGTTTCGGCAACAATAGTCACGCATGCGCCGAATTTTTTTACGCCAACCAAAGTTTTAAAGGTATCTGTAGTTCCAGAAAGATCATCACGACGGAATGCATGAATAGCAGTTGCTTTACCAGCGCCTGGAACTTGAGCCCATGACGTGATCTCACAAGAGAAAATACGAGCCAACGTGTTCAAATCCAAACCTGGAGTGCCGTTTGCACCATTTACAAAAACAGAAACGCCATCCAAAGCCACAACGTGAGCAACTGGATTGATGCCAGCAGCGCGTGCTTGAGTCAAAAATTCCGGCTTCATTTCACGAGACATTGCTGTGATTCCGATTTCGCCGTTAACCAAGGCTTTTTCGCCAACGCCTGAGCCGCCGCCTACATAACCGATAGCTTGATCAAGACCAGATGCAATAATTGCGTCAGTCATAACGCCGCCCATAGTATCAGATCCAGAAACTAGATGTTTAGACTGAGCGAAGGATACTGTCGACGCCAGCAAAGTTGCTACCAATAGGGAATACTTCATACTCTCTCCTTATGTTCTGATGAATTTCAGATGGCGCGGACTTTCGCAGAATCAAAAGGAAATATCACGTTGGGTTTTGGGTAGTTCTGTTGGTTAAAGGTCAGGAAATGGTTTAGACGCAATTCGCCGTTAGGTTTGCGTCAGTTGGATGGGCGCGCATGAAAATTTTAAGAAGCTGCATTTACGCTACTAAGTTCATAGCCACATTGGCGGCACTTCATCACAAAGATGCCTTGAGGATTCGTATCAAGGAAAAGAATTGAGTCAACACAAGTAGGGCAAGATGCATTGTTCGGGATCGCTTCTACGCGAGTCACAGGCCCATGAATCAATTCAAAGACAATATGCTGATCATCTTCGAAGCCTTTAATGACCTTTTCTCCAATGCTCTTAATATTGTAGCTTTCAAGGGCTAGACTTTGCGCAATATCAGAGTCGATTAAGATCTGATCGGGCAGAGCTAGATTCGTTAAACGAGAGGCAAACGGCAAAGGCGCTCCGATGGCAGTGTAGGAGCGGAAGAATTTCTTATTTCCGTAGAAACCGACATTGGCGTAACCCGCAGAGATACCAATGCGAATTTGCATTTCTTTCTTCCAGTTAAGAAGATAGAACTCACGATCCTGGCGTAGAGCCTCGCGGACTTCAAGGGAAGCCAGACAAGTTCTTTGCATGAAGTCGCCATAGCGAATGGGGTCGTTGGCAAAAGCTAGAATCCCGTCGCCTTGGAACTTATCAATAGTCAGATCATATTTAAGGAAGATGGATACAACGGTGTCCATGAAGCGCGCAAGCACGAGATCAACCTTGGCTTGATCCAGACGAACCACGCGTTCTGTAGAACCCACGATGTCGACGAAGATGGCGCAGATTTGTGCTCTGCGAACTCCTTTTTCCAGGTCCACTTTACCTTCGCGAATGGCTTGCACCACTTGCGGACTGAACTGCGTGCTTAGAGTATTTAAACGAACAGCTTCTTCAGTTTTATTTTTAATAACATGGTCACGATTCGCAATTTCGGATTTCAAGGCTAGACGGCTGTTGATTTCGCGGATGCGCAGCTTTTCGTTGAAGAAGCGAATAAGGAAGCAAATGACTATGGAACCCACAATAAAGAAGGCATTGAGCAGTATGCCAAAATAATCACTTCTGGTTTTAGCTTTGATCAATACCAAAGAGAAATAGGGAAGGTAAATTCCCGTCGTGGTCAAAGCAAAGAAGTTCAGAGAGAACGGAATGAATGAAAGGGCACCTAGAGCGACAAGATTAAGACCCGCATAGTATCCCGTGGTCACATCAGGGATGTAAGCCACCATCACGTTGATGGGAAGAGCGACGAAGAAGGCATAGCAAGTAGCAATCCACTGAGATTTTGTAGAGGTTTGCTCTTTTTCAATGAAATATTTTGCAGTAAAGCAAACAGGGATGATCGTCAGACGGAGAGCTAGAAATTGCCATCTGAGTTGCGGAATATAAATTAAATCGGCCAGCCAGAACGCCAAAAAGAGTGGCACAGCCATCCAATTGGCGATCACCTTAAGGACCGATTTAATTTCTTCTGTCACTTCGAATTCGCGCAGGTCCTTCGAAGTGATCTCTTTTCCGTTAAACAAATGGATGCCCTATCCTTATTTTTCGATCACAACGAAAAGGTTTACTCCAAGAGGCTCTTTTTCAACCCAGATCTTAGAGCCTATGCCTTTAAAGATTCTCAAAAGATCTTCTTCAGATCTGTAAATCAAATGCCAATCAAGAATCAATTCCATGAACGGCACACAAGGGTTGTCTTTGCTGAAGTTACCGATGATCACACGACCACCCGGTTTCACAGCCGCCAACATTTTTTGTGCTGCCATTTGTGCTACAGGCTCTGTGAAATAGTCAAACAGACCCGCAGAATAGATTAAATCATAGTTTTGTTCTGGCAAGCCTGCAGCGATAACGTTACGAATAGCCATATTGTTAAATTTGAAATTGAAACCTGACTTCACAAAACGGTCTACTGATTGAAGTTGTCTTTGGGCATGCTTCAAAGACTCTTCGTCTTGATCTAAGCATGTGAATTCAGCAGGACGGCCATAGAACTGGCTGGCATTTTGAAGGAACAGTTGTTGTTCCATTGCAGGACCGCTGGCTACGGACATAACTTTTACCGGCGTGTTTTTAGGAGTTGCCGTGAACAGTTGTGTGATCTTTTCGAAAAGATACTGACCACGGTTTTTAACTGCCGCACCCGCAGGCTCGTCGATAAAATACTTATGCATACATTGGTCGAACAACGTTTTGCCAACCAATTCATCGCGATAAAGGTGATTCATCATTTCATAGTCACCCGCATAACCACGCGGTTTGAAATAAGCGCGATTTGCAAACGGAGCGCCGTAAACAAGGTGCCCGATTTGATTGCGTGCAAATTCAGTGGCCCACTTCAATTGCTCAGGAGTGAATTTAGAAATGAAAGTTGGAACTTTGGCATATGTAGTAGGAATCACGTGACCAAGGTATTCAGACACCGTTTCAGCGATAGTCAGCTTATAGTCTTGAGCCTCTTTCCAGTTATCAACGGGAGCATCCGCTTCTAGTTTGTCGATATGACCTTTAAGCTTTTCCAGCCAGTCTTTCATTTCATAAACGAATGTTTTAAATTCTGCGGGAAGTTGTGCAAGATTTTGCGCATAAAGAGTTTGCTCTTTGATCACTTCAGCTGAAACTTCTAAAGCTTTGATGCGATCCATTTTGAAGGGCTCACCAATCACTTCGAAACCCACAATCATTTCTCCAGTCACGGATTTGTTGTGTTGCTCAAAGCGGGCCCAGCGAAGACTCAAATTTTGAGTCATAACATTCTTGAACAGAACGTCCGCTTCCATGTTTGGATTTTTAGCAAAATGATCTTTCATTCCCGGAAAGTCCGTTGCTGAAACAAGCACAGCGCAACCAAAGTGGCTGATATTCAGAACTTCAAATTGACGACCGTTGAAATCCAAAAAACACATGCCAGGTTCAAGCGGCGTACGATCTTGGCGAACAACTTTTTTTCGAGTGGATTCGTCGATATGAAAGAACTCTTGTTTCATGGCGTTGGAACTCATCGTGATACCCCTGTTTAGTTAAAGTAAGCGTCTCTCTTATCGTCTTAATCGTTTCGGAGTTTATAGTCTGGCCTCACGTCCCGGTCCTAAGGACAGATCTAAGGGACGAAGGTCGAGTGAAGTTATTCGTGAAATAAGCCGAAATATTTTATGAATCGAAATGAATTTAAATGGACGGATATATCCACTCAATGGAGATCTTTCATGAAGAAGATTGCAACTCTGGTACTTGCCACGGCATTTACTTTTGGAAATACGGGCTGTCAAAGTCCCTCAATGAAGTCGGACAGCCAAAGAAAGCCAGCGAGTACAGAAGATCTCTTTTCTGGCGCGTCAAAAGTTTTGCGCGAGCTTAATGATAACACGGTTTTCAACGCCAAGACTTGCGCGACTTATATTAACGGTATGACAGACTACCTTTACGGTGCATCTTCTGACTATTTTGTCCCGAAGACTGTGCAAGAAGTGGCCAAGTTGAAAGAGCAGGGCGTGGACTTGATGAAGTCCTTATTCCAGGTGCGCGTAACTTTGCGAGAGAAATTTCAGCAATTTGACGAAAAAAATGAACTGACTCCAGAGTGTGTTTTAAAGGTGCGTGAGGGGATCCAGTATTCTCGCATCACTGAAGAGTATATTTTAGAATGGTTGGTTCATAATAAAGTTGTAGATGTTCGAACTCCAGCGATTCTTGCCGCAGATCCTATTTACACCATGACGAACCCGAAGTTTGAAGGCTTTAAACTTCAAACTGGTGATCTTTTGATTGTGCGTGGAAAAAGTTACGTGTCTGCGATGATCGCACGTATTGCTGACGAGGAGGGAAACTTCTCTCACTTGGCGATTGTGGGCGAAGACAAAAAGGGCAATCAGTATATCGTAGAATCTTTGATTCAAACGGGCGTGATCATCACTCCCTTAGAGAAATGGCGTAAAGCTCAAGATGCCCGTGTGGCCTTGTATCGTCATCCAGATAAGGACTTGGCAAAGCGTGCTGGTCAAATCATGTATGAATTTACCAAGGCGGGGATCGAAAAGAACGGTGAGATTCGCTATGACTTTGGAATGAACGATGCGAATTATAACGACGGTTTCTTCTGTTCGGAAGTTGCTCGTTACGCTTATGACAAAGCATCAAAGGGCGCTGTGATTGTGCCAAAATTTAGAAGTTCGGTGACAAAGTTTAAAAACACGGATTATCCGGTTTCATTGGGTGTGACTGCAAAAACATTGTTTGCGCCTTATGATATGGAAGTGGATCCACGTTTTGATTTCGTAGCTGAATACAAGTACTATCCATTGCTTCGCCAGGTGCGCATGCAAGATTCGGTTTTACAAAGCGTTTATGACTGGATGATTAAAAAGGGTTATGAGTTCCATTTCTCTGTCCCGGCAACAGGCAAAGCTTACTTGGGAAAATTCCTTCGTCAATTTGGTTTGGTGAAAGATGTTCTTCCAAAGTATATGCCGATCCAAACTTTAAAAACGACAGCGCAGTTTGAAGCTGTGGCAACGACTTTAGAGAAAAACTTGTACGAGAAAGAAGACAAGTACTACAAGGCGCACGGCTATTTGCCGACATTCCGAGAGTTCCTGTCGATCAATGATGAATACCGCAGGAACGACTGTGAGTTGCACAAAGATTTCGAAAAAACTTTGAACTCACCATTCCAAGAGGACCGTCGCGATAGCTTGGATCGTTCGAAGTTTCACTGGTTCTTCTATTCTAAAGCGAAGACTTGCGAATAGGCCTACAAACTAATAAGCCAATAAAAAAACCCGCTCTTTCGAAGCGGGTTTTCTTTTTTATTTCGACTTAATTTAACGTGAGATTAAATTTTCACAGACTTCATATGAAGCTGCCAAAGTTTCATGCCCATTTGGAATTCAAGGTGGGCTACTTCCAGATCGTGTTTGATCTCCGCAAGCTTGTGATCGTAAGCATCTTTAAGCTCTTCACGTTTACGAACAGCATCAATTTTGAATTGTTCATAATCTTCGCGAAGCTTTTTCATTTTGTTTTGAGCTTCGATGATTTTCTCTTTCATAGCTGCCAATTGATCTTCAGCGAAGCCATGTTTTTTCATCTCAGAGGCCTCAGCCTGCAAGCGCGCCTTCAAGATCTCAACGTTAGAGATCTGACGAAGCTTTGTCGCAAGACCCACAAGGTTCAAAGATTTGATAACCCATTTAGTTGGATCCCAGTGGTACCACTTGATGCCGTTGCGATAGTCGATTTGGAACTTATGATGGAAGTTATGGTAACCTTCACCATGAGTCAGAACCGCTACGAACCAAGAGTCACGGGCAGAGATCTCTTTTGAATAAGTTTGTTTACCTAAAGTATGGCAAAGAGAATTCACGAAGAATGTGCTTTGCTGAGTTAGAGCAATACGCAAACCACCACCGATAACTAAGCCACCCAAAGGTGAGCCCATCATCCAACCAATTAACGTCGGCAAACCGAAGCCCATGAGGATCGAAAGTGGAAGATAGTAGTCGTGTTGGAATTTAACCATCCAGTCTTTTTCAAGATCTGGAGCATGGATTTTTTGATCCACAGAATCTTTGAAGAACAACCAGCCCATATGAGCATACCAGAAGCCTTCATTGATGTTGTAAGGGTCTTTGTCTCCATCAATATGCGTGTGATGGCGGCGATGGTCTGATCCCCATTTTAAAGCAGAGCCTTGGAAGCCTGAAGCACCAACAAGCAAGAACAATGCTTTTGCTACTGGATGAGCGTCATAGCTTTTGTGAGAGAATAAGCGGTGATATCCCGCAGTGATACTCAAGTTAGTTGCTGCCGCGAACGCAAGAGCGAATAAAGCAATATCCCACTCAAAACCGTAGTTATAGAAGTAGATAGGCATGAGAATAAAAGTTACCAGTGGATTGATCACGAGGAATAGAGCCACGGGCCATTCAATTCTTTTTTTGGTCATTTGCACCTCTGACTAAAAGCCTATCAGAGGTGTGATTTTTTCGATACTAAATTTGCCTAGTTAAAATGAATAACCCACCGCAAGTTTGAGATAAGTTCCACTCATATTGATATCTTGCGTTGAAGCATTGCCAGTCGAATCGACAGCATTTTTCCAGCGAAAATCCATATAGCCGATTTCACCGCCAATGATCGCTCCAGCGAGATGAACGCCACCTTCAAGGCCAAGACTGTAACTAGTTTGTGAACCTCCACCGAAATCTGATTTGACTGCTCCATTTTCAGTGGCCTTCATGCTGACTGAATGTGAAAGTCCATATGTTACAATGGGACCGAGGTAAATCAGAGTGTCAATGATGTGGTAATTGAGAAGCAAAGATGTGCGCGTGTATTTTTCCTTGAATTCAACGCCATTGCCATTTGCTGTAAGACCCATATCTTCATAGCGAAGTCCAAATCCTGGCACAAGCGGGATAGGAAGATTCACAACGACATCCGCACCCAATCCATAGGTGGGAACAACACTGGGGGCAGAGCCTCCACAGGTTGGACACAGAGGTCCAAGATCGGTGTTGCTCACAAGCAGACCATAATTCAAACGCAGATCGACGAGAGCTTTAGCTTCTTGAGAGAATCCAGCCACGGTTGAGGCCACAAGAACAAACAATGCAAATATATTTTTCATCAACGCACTCCTAGTGATATCTCTCCATTCTAATACCGTGGATGTGATCCTACAAATCAGGTCTCAAATTCAGACTTTGGTCTGACGCCTTTTTAGACAAAAAACTGATACTTTTATTAGATGCTCATCGATGTGTTGCGACCTGAGGCTTGGGACGAAGTAAATGACTCTGTAAAAAACTATTTAGGTCTTGAACCTAAAGTTCGTGCCCGTGTTTATCGCGGTCTCGCGCATGCCATTTATGAGATCTCACAGGGCACAGCTCACTTTATGGCACATAAACGCGCCATCGGTGTGATCAAAGGGCAAACGCCAGTTTTTGAGAATCTTCTTCCGTACTATTATAAAGAAACTTACGAAGTCAATGTTCGCTCACACACGCAAATGAGTGATGTGAAAGAGTGGGTTGAGGGCTTAAAGAAAGAAACTTGTTTTGTGATGTTCGCAGAAGATCATCCCGTAACAGGGGAGCTTTACCCTTTTGCGGATGAACTTGATCGTTTGTTAAATGAAAAACGCATTTATTCTTTCCGCGTTTCTCATGCCCGTCATTTTTCAGAGGCCGTTGAAATTCGCCCGTACTCTGTGCGCATTTGTTCTTTTTCAGCGGATGCAGCAGTGGCTGTTCTGGGTGAACGCTTTCGTTCGCCAGCTATGGTTGTTGAAAACATGGCTTGGGATAAAGAGAATTTTTTGACGGAGTTGGACAAAGCCCGTGCTGAGAAAAGCGTGAATCCAGCCCTTGTAGAACAGTTTGAAAACGAAATTTCTGAAGCTGCTGCCTTATATTTCAAGTCAGGAACGACACGCCTGTATGATCGTGCGGTTTGTGTATTCCATGATGTCAGCGCGGAAGCACTTGCCGAAAATGTATTTAAAAAAATAGGTCTGTCTTCGCAGGAAGGCTGGCTAAAGATGAGCAGCACTAATATGTGCTACTGGTCGGGAACCAAGATGTTCCGTCATTGGTGGGAGCCAGAACCTTCCCAGGAGCTTCTGCGCGGCCTGCTTGTCATTGGCCCGGATCTCTTGAACACAAAAGACTTTGCCAAGTTGCTGATATCTTCGTATGAAGAGATAAAGCAACAGCAAAGTTGGAGTCTGTGAGCCAAGGCAAAGATCGCTTCATCATCCTAAGAAAAATGAAATACGGCGAAGCCGATTTGATTCTGCACGCCTTATCAGTTAACGGTGAGAAGCTATCATTCATAGCCCGTGGTGCCTTAAGAAGTAAAAAGCGTTTCGGCGGGGGGGTTCTGGAACCATCGCACTTCGTCACTCTGACTTACAAGCCTGGCGGCGGTGAAGGTAAATTAAACGTCCTTCAAGAGGCCACCTTGGTGAACGACTTCGCTGGGATTCGCGCTGATTATGACAAATTGGAATTTGCACTGCACGTTTTAGAATGTGTCAGCAAAGTCAGCCAAGAGGGCGATCAACATTCTGATTTCTTATTCAATTTGCTCGGCCACACATTGCGTGCGACCGAGACCGCGAAAGATATTTTGATTTTAAAAATGCATTTCTATTTGCGATTCATGCTTCAACAGGGCGTCATCGACGCGGAACCATGGATGACGCCTTTCCTGCGCACGAACTTAAGTGATACCAACACTTTGTTGAATCAACGCCAGTTGGTGGATGATGAACTTCATAACGTCGAGATTATGGTTCGTCATTACCTTCAGCATGCGATGATTTAGTTCAGATGGAAGCTCGCAAGTAATTTGCCCGCCATCGAATTTGGAAGTTCGAGATGGACATTACAACCTAACAGCAGAAGAACGAGAGTTAAATGAACACAATATTTAACTTTGCCTTTTTTATCGCCAGCTTTAACTGTGTTCCACTGTTCTAGCTTACTTAAGCTAAGAATGGCTCCCGCATTTAGCATTCCATTGATGGTGCCTAGAGACGAAGAACAAAGAGCGAAAATAAACAGAGTCACAATCCAGTTTGTATTATTACTAGTTCTCATATTAGTTGCCTCTCATCGGAGTGGAAATCTGCTTGAAAGATTTCTTTTGTTTTTCAATATCAAATCCCGGCATTTTCTTGTCTTCTAGAAATCTTGTGTAAACGGTTTCATCTTTTTTTGTTGAGTCATCGTCATCTGAATTATCACCATCTATCGTGCTCGGGTCTTTCGGTGTTGAAGGTGTTTGGGGATCAGAGCTTTTTGGCGTAGGTTCAGTATCATCTTTCGGCGGAGGTGTAGATGGAATGTCACCACCCGCAGTTTTAGGAGGGTTTTCCTTTGGATCTCCCGTAGGTTTTGGGTCATTTTTTGGAGGAGGATCTTGCTTCTTCGGTTCAGGTTTATTGCACTCACTGCTTCCCGAACAAATGACCGCTCCGGTCGCTGCGCCAGCAACGGCTCCAATAATCGCTCCCCAAATGCCATTCTTTTTGCCCCAGCCAGCCATAGTGCGAGCTCCTTCTAGCATTTCGATCGAACATTTAAGCGCGCACTCGCCACTCATAGAAACCATGTCCATTTTAGAAAACAAACCTCTTGGACGATCTTCAAGGTTATCGTTAGACGAACGGGGAGTGGATACTCCATCTGATTTTCCCTGATAACCTCTTTTAGAGACATCATCATCGGAATTCATTTGTCTGGGAGTGCTAGTGAGATGTTTCTTGGGCTGATAGTCCATGGATTGTTGAGAATCATCACTGCGCATTTGATTTGGATACTGGTCACGACTGGCGAAGTTTATAAATGAACTCTTTCCAAGAAGAGCTTCGGCCATAAAGTCGGAGCTATCTCTGAAAGTAGTGGAAGGTTGTTGATTTTTTTTGAAGTCATCGCCGAGCACCTTTTGCATCGAAGAAAGAATATCTCGATCATTAAGCTTAATAACGTTATCGAAACTTTTTCCATTGAAGTCGAGAGGCAAACCATATTGACGATGAAGGCCATCGGCTAGCGGAGATACAATTTGTTTTAGCATGGGGTTCATCATATTGCCAAACTCAGGTCGTTTAGCTGCATATGAGATATCAATAAGGGCCAAAGCGGGTTCTATAAGACCTTTCATGAGGCCTTGATTTTCAATACGACGATTAATGATTCGTTCGACATCATTAGGGTTAAGAGATGGATTCCAGGCTTGAAGGGCCAATGAAAAGAAGTGAACACTCTCAGAAGCTTCTTTGGATTGTTGGTTAGTATCTAAAAGCTCTTGAATAGTAGGCTGGCGAACGCGATCGAAGGGGCTTGAGTAAGTAGGGTGATAGTCTTTCGGCATTTGCGCATGAGTGACTGTGTAAGCGTTGGCATTGAAAGTTAGTAAAATTGAGGGAACGATTGATAAGACAGATTTGGTTTTCATGGGATCTCCTTTGATGGAGAATCCATAAAGCTATTTCGGTGCCGGATTTTTTGAGATTGAGGTCTTATATATTAGAGATGGCGGGTTCTGTTCTTCTCTTTGAGAATTCAGTCCGAGATTGAGGACCGCCGTCCGCCGGTCGAAATCAGGGGCAGGGTTATTTGCCTTTGCCAAGGGGATGTAGCTTCTCCATTGTTCGAGCTAGCTGATCAATCCCTAGATGCGTGTATTTCTCTGTTGCTTGCAAACTTTCGTGGCCTAGCAGCTCTTGCAGCGTGCGTAGATTAGCCCCGCTCGATAAGAGATGGGTTGCGAAGCTGTGTCTCAGGGCATGGGGATGCAGAGGCTTTAAAAGGCCCGCCCGGATTCCACTTTGCTTTACCATTTCATAAGCAGTTCGCTGATTCAGCGGAGCTTCTCCAAAAACAAACTCATTGAAACCGCTTTCCTTTTTCCATCTTTGCAAAACGGTGATGGTCATAGAGGGCAGAGCGATGACTCGTTCTTTCGAACCTTTACCCATCACGCGCAAAACTTTTTGTGAGACATGCACGTCAGACCATTTCAAGTTGCAGGCTTCACTCACGCGCAGTCCTCCCCCGTAAAGAAGCAGGAACAGAACCTTCTCGCGCAGAGGAATTTCTTCTTTTTGGTCGAAGGTTTTCAAAACAGCGAGGGCCTCGTCGACGCTTAGGAAGTGCGGGATTTTCTTCGGCACCTTCGGGCAAGTGACCTGCATCGAGAGATCTTTAGTGGTCAGCTCCTCATCAAAAGCCCAGGAAAAGAAGCTCTTCAAAGTGGCTGCCTTGCGGTTCCGAGAGGCCAAAGAAAGCTGCGCCCAGCGGTTAAAAGCCAATCGAACAGATGTCAGCAGTTCGGGTTCAGTCCAAGAGCTCCTGGTTGAATGCGAATTTTTATCTAATTCAAAGGCCTGCTGCAAATCGAGGGTGTAGTGCTTGATTGTAAGAGGGGAAGATGACCTTACAAAGGTCATATGTTTCAGGTATTTATCTATGTTCTCGTTCAGATAAAAAGCCTTACTCATAGCCTAAAAATCCCTTTATTTAGAGCTCTGGGGATAAAAAATATCCAACGCCATGCAATATTTTTATTGCAAAACCTACACGACCTTGGTTATAACTCAATGCGTTGCCGCAGTGTATCAGGATGAGATATTCAAACTGAGACGCTGCTAAAAGGTTTCCTTAAATTGCTCACGTTACCGAAAGGTGGACCCCGATGAACGATAACAACTCAACTATCCTTCCCTCTTCTCAGAATGCTAACCAAGTGATGTGGAATACAAACACAACCTCTAAGGTTATGGAAAACAAGACCATCGTCTATCAATCTGAAGTGATGGGCAGCTTGATGAAGATGATCGACCGTGTGGCTCCATCGAAACGTTCGCGAGCGGTACCAAGTCTGGAATGACATTGTTGATCGGCCCAAGAAGGAGGTGATCGCTCCTTTGATCAAAGAGAAAGTCATTCCTTTCCAGCTGGAACGCGGGCTGGACGTTGCGCTCGTCCATTCGACGAGCTGGGATGTGTCGGGGGCACTGATGGAGAATTCGTATTTGGACACTCACCATCCAGCGCATTTCTTCCTGGTCCTGCTAT
>CAZPYX010000065.1:7066-19091 GCA_964590635.1 uncultured Bdellovibrio sp. | reverse complement strand
GCATTGGTAGTGTTTTATAGAGAGCTGAGACATATAAAGTGAAGTCTCAGCAAGACTGATCTCACAATGACGATATTTTAAAACCAAAAGTACAATGAGATTAGTCCGAGTTACGCATAGAGATCTATACTCTAACACCACGTTAGTGGTGCAGTTTTGCTTTTTTTATTTCATTTTTCTAAGTAAACGCATTTCCGCAAATGAATCCACGGTGTCTTGGATCATCTGTTCAACTGAAGTTTTTGCTTCATAATCAAAAGTCGATAGAGCCTTCTGACTGGTCACAGCTGCACTTTCACAGAACTCACGAATAGAGGATTGTTCTTCCGAGGACAATGAAGCGAATTCATCCTGGTTGATTGCCGATAGCGGTTTAGACGCTAGAGCCTTCGTCGCCAGGTCAAAGAAAGTTGAAATTTTAAGGTTGTGACCACCAAGAATGAAAGCACCCTCAGCTTTTCTATCAAGGGCCTGCAAAATGCCTTTCGCGACGTCTGCGGCCGCAACGAAGTTTTTCGTTCCTTCTTGATATCCCTTTAATTTACCCCAACGCATTTGTAGGAAGACAGCTCCAGAGGACGGTGTGCTGTCCCAGGAACCCAGCATATAACCAGGGTAAATTTTTAGAACCCGTGGTGTAGGACCCTGTTGAGATTCTAAAAATTTATCAAATGCAAACTTAGAGCGAGCATAAGCTGTTGTGCGAAGTTTACCGAAGTCTTTTTCGCTAACAAGATCCTCTTCACTTGCTGAGCCCGTTAGCACTGCCGTGGTGGATATTTGCACCCAATTTTGGATCTTTTTCTGTTTTGCGAGTTCAAACAGTTTTTGCGAGGCGATATTGTTTGTCGCCATCATTCTTTCTTCATCTTCAGGCCTCGGTGAAACCAAAGCCGCGGCATGAATAATCGTATCAACATCTTGGAGAAGATTTTCAGGCCATGCATCGGCCAGTAAATCTGCGTGAATGATTTCAACTTGGTCTTGGATGGTTTTTAAATAAGAGCGCGACGGAATGCTGCGGGTAAGAACCTTGATCTTCCATCCTTTTTGCAAACCTTGTTGTAATAGATGAGCCCCTAAAAGACCACTGGCTCCGGTTAACAGAACGTTCATTGATTCAGTCCTTATGAAAAGGTGAAAGAGGCCAAACCGACATGATATCCAGCGCCCATGGTTACCATAAGAACTTTTCCAGGTTGAATCAGCCTACGCTCATGGGCTTGGGCTAAAGTGATTCCGCAGCTAGCGCTGGATGAATTTCCAAGCTCTCCAAATGTAACCAGTGTTTTTTCGGGACCGAGGCCTAAGGATTCACAGATGCTGCGAATGATGGCGCCATTGCCTTGATGGAACACCACAAAACTATACTCTGAAACTTTTGACCCAGCGGCTTCAATCGCGGCGACTACAGTGTCGACTAAGCCGCCAGTGGTGGCGTCGACAATTTTTCCACCATCATTCATGCGGATGAATTGTTCTTGATTGTCTAAGACAGATTGGCTTAAAGGAGTTTTAGATCCTCCTGCAGGAACTAAAATTTCAAAATCATCACTGGCCCAGGTTTGGGTCGATGTCCAATCCAAGCTGGCAAGTCCTTTAGTTCCCTTAGAAAATCGCATCGCACAGGCTCCGTCACCAAACAAGAAAACGGTACGGCGGTCCGAAGGATTTAAATAGCGACTGCGAACCTCCGTGGCCACACTGTAAACGTCAGTTTCCTGAGTGGCGTGAAGACGAAAGGCCGCTTGCTCGATGCTAAAGATATGGCCGGCACAAGCTGCACTCATATCTATGGAAGGAGAAAAGCCCTTCCACTGCATCTTTTGTTTAATGAGGGAAGCCGTAGATGGTGTTAGAAAATCTGAAGAGATCGTGGATACAAAAAGAGCGGCCTCTTGTACTTGAGGGATTTTGCCTAATGCTTGCACTGCCAGATCACTTGCGGCCTGATCCTGAGCAGCCCAGCGGCGATGAGAGATGCCAATACGCCCAGAGATCCAATCGTCTTTAATACGCAGTTTATTGGCGTCAATAATCTCTTGGTTGGTCACGGCTCTTTCAGGAACGTAATAGGCAAGACCGCTTAAACAAATATCTTTATGAAATTGAATGCTCATAGGGTTTCCAAAATTTTTAAAAGTTCTCGACGGTCAATTTTATTCAAAGACTGTCTTGGAAGTTTAGCCAATACAAAAGACCTTTTGGGCATTTGGGTTGGAGGTAGAAGTTTTTCCAGGTTTTCTTCAAGAACTGTCAAAGCAATGTCTCCCTCAACAGCCAGAACCGGAATCTCTTCGTACAAAGGATCTGAATATTTCAGTACGATGCAATCTGTGACGCCCGGTAACGTTCGCGCCGCATTTTCAATATCGGCCGGATAAATCGAAACACCGCCTACTTTGATAAGATCATCGGCGCGACTTAGAAAGAAGATTTGGTCGTTATCCAGAAGAACGTGATCGCGGGTGCGCAGGATACTAGGAGCAGCAAGTTCGGAGGGATCAAGGTTCAATTTCAGCGAAGGGCTCTTAATGCACAAAAGACCTTCTCCTGATTTTACTAGTTCAGACTTTTCATTTAGTACAAAGACTTCCGTGCCCGGCATGGATTGACCGATATAGGAACCCTTTGCAGATTCTTGAGCCTCGCCAGTGCTGACACGGGGACCGGCCTCTGTCAGGCCATAAGAAACAAAACGACGTGAGAGCGGAAAGACTTCTTTAAAAAGAGAGACTTCCTTGCTTGAGATTGCGCCACCACCAATGCTCACGATGCCAACTTGGGGTTGTAGTCGATTCTTTTGTTTTGCAAAGAATCGTAATTGAGCGGGGCTTAGATGCAATACACTGTTTTCATCATAGCGCGTGGCAATGGTGGCAAAACTAGGTGCAATCAAATTAAAATCAATGGGAATTCTGAGGAGCAAGCTTGTCCAAAGATAACAAACAAGACCAAATGAATGGTAAACCGGAAGGCATTGTCGCAGCGTCAATTCTGAATGCAGATTGAGTGAAGAGGCATGGGACTTGGCGTTTTCCTGGACTCCTGCGACTGAAAGATAGCAAAGCTTAGGTGTGCTGGTCGTTCCTGAAGTTAAACAAGCATAAGAATTTTTGTACGTCAGACCTGTGCCATCGGCGTGATCTTGATTCTCAAATGCACCGTTGCACCACCATAGGTTTTTCGGATATTGCGCGCGAAAGATTTCTTTTTGAACAGCGGGCATATCTGGTGAAACGGGAATAGGAAGAAATCCAAAATCTAGCATTGAAAAATAACAAAGCGAAAACTGAACAGGATCTGACTCTTGTACAAAACATGCCGAAGGCTGAGCCAATGATTGTAGCTTAGCTTCAATCACTTCACGACGTTGTTTTAAATCTTTAAGAGATTCCCCTGCAAGGCAGTGGGGCAGGTTTTCAAACTGACAGCGCCAATCGGAGAGGGCTTTCATCTCTTCGCGATGCTTTCGACACAGTCACCAAGGGTTTTCCATTTTGCCGCATCCATTTCAGTGAGCTGAGGAAAATGATCTTGCAGTTCGATCAAAAGGGAAATGATAGCTAAAGAGTCAAAGCCAAGATCCTGACGAAAACGATGAGTTGATTGCAAAGAGTCCACAGGATGACGTAAGCGGAGGTCAGGTACAGAACTTAGAATTTTTCGTAAGAGATTAAAAGCCTCATCGTGGTGATTCATCAGGAGACTCCTTCACCTGATAATGCTAACTTACATTCGCAGTACAGTCATTGGTCTAGCGGATGAATTTGGTCCTTTGGTGAGGTTAAAATCTAAAGAGCACTGTCGCTGCGGAATTTTGGAAAGCCGCCGCTGACTTCCAGAATAGAGCCATTCAAATAAGAATTTGCGGACAAGAAAGGATCTAGTGCCTCGGCAATTTGTTCTGGCTGGCCAATTTTTCCCTGGGGGATCATGGAGGAAAGTTTTTCGATGTAGCCAGCAATTTTCATATAGCGACGATTGCGAGACGTGGCAATGATTCCAGGACGAATGATCGAAGACAAGACACCTTGTGAGCCATAATCGACAGCTAGGTTTAAAAACAAACTTTCCATGGCACCCTTGGCCGCCGCATAGGCTGAATAGCGGCTCGAACCACTCTGCGCTACTAGACTTGAAATTAAAATAAGCCGTCCTGATTTTTGTTCGAGCATTTTAGGTAGCACTGCTCGCAAAAGCCAAACTTGTCCCAGAGTATTTGCAGTGAAGAAAGAACTAAAATCTTCCTCTTTCATTTCATGGAAAAGGCGCAACTTCGGTTGGCGTGTCGCCGCGTTCAAAATAACGGCATCAAGTCCAGCGTCTAAGATCTTCTGCAAGTCATCAGCACTTTTACTGGGATTATTTAAATCAAATACGAAGCCATCAATGTGAAATCCTTTAGCTGCAAATTCACTTTTCGTGCCTTCTAACGATTCTTGGGATGAGGTCGTGATGACCACTTGATCGCCCATTTGAAGACGTCGTGTCACTATGGCTTGGCCGATGTCAGAGCTTCCTCCGGTGATCAAGATACGCATGTGAGGGCCTCCGCCAATTAAGGAATGGGTTTACGCAAGTTTTGTTGGGTGAAGAGATCATCCGACAATGGTGCATCAAAAGTAACATCAGTGTACTGGATGCGTGTCAGAGATCCAGGCTTATTTGAGTTTTCCATCACCCATTTAGTTGGAATCACATGGCCATTGAAATTTTTAATATCAGAGCCCGTGAATACTTTAAGAAGCTTTTGTTTCTCGGAATAGAAAGCTTTTTTAAGAGGAGCCGAATCAGATTTTCGCACCCAAGCAACGACTTTACCCCAAACGACCGGTGCCGTGGGTTTAGGAATGCATGTGATGCGAATGGCTTCTTCGCCATTTACTTTTTCGAGGCCATCAATTTTAGAGTCATAGTCGCGGGCAAGACTGCTAGCTTTAACCAGGTCATCATTTGTAAGATCTGATCCCATCCAGCTTTGTAACATCATACTGGAAGGCACGCGAATCAAGCGATCCACATTGGGAAGATACTGCCAAAGATTGAAATCTAAACGCAAATTTCCGGTGTTGCGGTCTTTGCTAGGCTCCATGATCTTTACCAAAGAGCTGGTGCGTTCTTTACTCCAGATGCGCATCTTAAGAGTGCGTTTTGAATCGGGACGCACAACTTCCATTTGCACGACTCCGCGGAAAGACTTTCCTTGAAGATGTTCTTCTGATTTTTCTAGCAGCTGCTTAGCAGTTGGGGCCGCAAAGCTTTGCATGGAAAACAAGAACAGGAATAAAGAAGCATTTAGAATTTTCATACGGCTCCCTGTTTCTTAAAGGCAAGGACTTGCTCAGAAAGATCGACAGATTCTTTGTGGATTTCTGCAGGAGCGGTGAGGAACATAGAAAGCTTGCTGCCAACCATATCCATTTTAATAAGGTCGTCAATGGAACCCTTGGCTTTAAGATCGCTCATGTCGGCGGTTTGAGTTGCAACGACTTCCTTCCACTTTTCAAGAAGGCGAGCTGATCCAGTCAAAAGTTTTGTGATGATATCGTCATGCATAACGCCCATGCGGCTGCCTTCAACTGCGAAAGAGAAGCGTCCACCGAAATTTTTTGGGAAAGAAAGAATGGTGGCTCCGCCAAAGCAACGACCGACAACAAAACCCATTTTTGCGTGGGGATAGTTAATGATTAAACCAGCTACCTGAATGAATTTGCCCAAAAGGTTTGTTTCAGCTCCTGTAGTACGTGGCTCTGCACCTGAAGTATCCAAGAAGGAAACGATAGGAAGTTGCAAGACCTTGAAGAGCTGTAAAGCCGCTTCATATTTTTCTAGGGCGCGGGTGTTTATCATATTGCCCGCATGACCCGGAGGATTCATAAAGACACCCATCAGTTTGCCGTCGTGAATGCCGATATAAGTTCTTACGATGGAACTCAAATAGCTGAAGATTTCCATCGTACCACCATTAAAATGAGCACGTAGGTCACGCAAACGGTGTTCAGAAGATGAAATCAAATCTGCATCAATGTGTTCCCCTTCAAAACTTGAAGGAAGGTTTTTAATCTCATGGGACATTTTCACAGAGGACAGTGTGGTTAGGATAGTGCGTGTACGACGAAGAGCTTCATCACGGCTTTCGACAAGTTCATGCACAAGATTTGTTTTTGCCAATTGAGATTCAGCTGAAGCCAAAGAAGCATAATCAAAGCCTTTTCCAAAGAAAAGATTGATCACTTCAGGACCTGTCAAATTGATAAGAGAATCTCCACGCACAGCCATGCGGTAGTGGCCCAGTCCAAAGAGAATAGCGCCAAGGCCCAGGGTGCGGCCCACAGAGATTGTGATCAGGGGATTCTTTTCAGCAAAGCGAGTGATTTCAGGGAGCATGCTGAAGGTTTCTTCAAAGACTGTGCGGCCTTCCATAAAGCGCACACCTAAAGTGTTAAGCACTAAAACCACAGGGGTTTGTGAGTCGTCCATCAGCTTAAAGAAAGCATTGCTTCGAAGTGCGCTAGCGGCGCTGAAGCTTCCGCCGTTGATACGGAAATCATTAAAGGCAACTCCCACAAGTCTGTCTCCAACCCATCCGACCGCGTGGATGATACCGTCACAATCAGTGCGAGAGAGCTCCTGGCAGTTAAAATCAACCATAACTTGGACATCATTTGAAGTGAAGATTTGTCCCATAAAGGAAAGGAATGAATGATCCTGCCAGTTGACTTTAAGTAGTTTGAAGCTTGCCATGTGAAAGACCCCTTCAGTTTGTTCTTGGTACAAAGAAGGGGAGCAAGGCCTGTGCCCCCGGAATGCATAGGGGATCCATTTAAAATTGCTATTAAATCGTTGGCAAAGACTGTGGTTTTTACTGTGACTTTTTGGGGAAGAATGCTGACTAAATTATTGGCGTCCCACTTCGAGACGCCTTATTAGTTAGTTATCGGATGTCGAAGAGCGGTTAGGATTTCCGCGGGACCATTCGTAATTGGCGATTTTCGAGTTGGCTGCAAGCACCTCACCAGTAACGTTATTGTTCATACCGATCCAACTATTTTCACCAATGCGAGTGCGTGGCCCAATATAGGTGCCACGTCCGATGAAGCTGTTTTTGTCAATTTTTACCGGCGCAACGAGCACGCGATCACCGCGCACGATATGACCGGAAAGTTCAACATCTTCTGCTAAGATGACACCCTCTTCGATTTCAATCAGTGCCACGTCGTGCATCGTGATCTTGTAAGAAGTCGACATCTTATAAGAAACTTTTGCGCCCAAAGCACGCCAGTACAGCCAGCGGAATAAAGAAATAGAGTGAAGTAAATAGTGAATTCCAAAGATACGCGCAGATCTGGTTAAAAGAGAATGTGTCCACCATCCCATGAAGCCCATGTTAAAACTTAATGGAAAGACGCCTTTTTTTAGCGGTGGCAAAATCAAGCGAATCGCAAATATTGTGAGTATGAAGCTGAAGGCGAGGGCAAAGGGTGCCGCCAGAATCTGCAAATAGATATTTGAGATGCAACCTAGTTCCACCATCGTCAGCATCAATGAAATAATGATAGGACCCAGACAAAGGAAGATCGCCAAGATGTCGGAGCTAAATGTTTTTGCAAATAATGACTTCATGCCTTTGCGTGGTCTTTCTTATGCTTTAGATGTTTGCAATTCTTTAATAGCTGTTTTTATCTCTGTTGCCAAACTGTCGTTATCAAAGATATCCATTTTTGCGATATTCTTTTTGTAAGTTTCCAACTGGGCACCAAATGAATCAATCTCTTCAGAGGTTAGCTCACTCACAAGTTTAGAAACTCCTAGGTGTTCAAACATTTTTCCGCAATATTTTTGTTCAAACTGACCTGGTGATGGGCAATAAAGTAAAGGCTTACCGACCGCCAAGGCATCGATGGCCGAAGAGTTTGCCGCGACAATCACAAACGGAGAGTTCTGCAGAGCCTTGATGAACTCAGGCTCATTAAATGCTTTATAAGTTACGTTTTTGGTTTTACGAGGATTCTTACTGCCGAAGATGACAAATTCATTCTTGCTGCTTTCTAGAATTTCGGTCAGCGAAGGCGGAGCCAGATGTCCTAAGGAAACAACGATAGGGCCGTCGTCAGTGAGATTTATATTGGCATCGATAAATATATCCCTAACGGGAGTTGGGACGTACTTCGCGCGAGGCTCACTGAGGCGCGTTTTCATGGTTCCATGAACTAAGTATCTATCCGCAAAAGGAGAAACCATTTTAATAGTTTTTTGCCAGCGGGTCAGTTCTTTCATGTCGTTTTCATCCAGATCAAAGGGACGATCACTTAAGCGAATCGTCGTCCAATGATCACAAGAGATGATGGGGACTCGGAAGAACTTTCTTAAGAGCAAACTTGCATACACGCTATGAGCTTCAAAATCTGTGATCACCGCTTTGGGACGATTTATTAGAATGAATAATGCAATTCTGAAGATATAAAAGAAAGACTTTGGCAACTCACCAAAGGCCCGAGCAATGACCAGTGGAAGACTGATCTTTCCACCTGCAGATGCAGCTTTAATAGCATGATTCTGATGTACGTGGGGAAATTGTTTGGCAATCCACTCATTGGCTTGGCCCGAACAAAAAATGTGAATTTCATATTCTTCACTAAGTCTTGTGAGGATTGGAATAGCCCTGGTGATGTGTCCCATGCCCGCACTGGCTAAGGCATAAACTAAGACAGGCTTTCTTTTCATACGACTTGTTCCTTTGGAAGTGATGCTTGCCCTAAGGTTGCATTCAGCGAAGCGAATTTGCGCTTCTTGTATTGATACTTAAGAATTGGCAGTTCGATGAATTTAAATGAAGCGTAACCCACCGCAAATGCGACGGCGAAGCGGATTAAAGTTTTTACGAACCACAGAAGCGGGGACTGATTGAAGCTGTTCAAGACAACCTCAAGGCCACCGAAGATCGTCGTATGCCAAATATAAATACTGTAAGACATCAAACCAATGCGAGTCAGAAGACCGAAAGAGAAACATTTTGTAATAGCTGACGCAGGATTTTGCACCAAGTGAAGAATGATCAAGATGCCGATAATAGAAAGCGCCGTGAATCCACCAGATATCAAGAATTCAGTATAGAAAGAGTTTTGTGCTTCATGGTAGGCAATGGGTAAATCACGAATTAAAATCGAACCGAAGAATAAAAGCAGAGCCACCGATGCGACCTTTGTGCCAACGCGGAACTTATGACCGTAAACATTATAAACCAGCGCAGAAAGACAGCCGATCATAAGAGAGTCTGAGCGAGTATCCAGGCCGTAAAAACATCTTTTAAAAGCCAAGGCGACACCTTGATTGGCAAGTATACTGTGAAATAAAAGATAACGATGGATGTTGACGCCGATAACAGCGAACCCAAGGGCTAACATGATCGTTTTTTTATTGAGATACCTAAAAAGTAGTAAAAAGACGACGGGACAAATCAGGTAAAATTGTTCTTCAAGACTTAAAGACCAGGTCACCGCATAGATGCCCATTTCATAACCAGAAGCCAAAGCCCAATTCGAAGTATAAAAGGCCGTGGTCAGAAGAGTCACCACGGAATCGGTGCCCACAATGGGTTGAAAGCGGGACAAAAGATAAACTATCGCTCCAAAAAAATAATAAATATAGAAAACGGGAAGGAGGCGAATGGCGCGTCTTTTCCAAAAGTTTAGAAAATCAATCGTGCCAGTTCTTTCATTTTCAGAAATTAAAAGTCCGGTGATAAGAAAGCCCGAAAGAACAAAGAACAAATCCATCGCCGTTAGTGCGCCAGGAAGAATTGTTTTTTTATCGGTCCATTGTGTATGGCCTAGCATCACAAGCAAACAGCCGATGCCGCGAAATCCATCCAATGCGGGGTTTCGGAGAAGACTCTTTTGCTCAGCATTTACACTGGCCATGAAAACGACCTCATTTGTTTATTTAGGAAATAAAAACATTTTATGGAATGTAGGCACTAGTTGCAATCGAGTCCCGGCTATAGCAAGGCCTCGGTCCCGTTGATAAATGCTTCTGTATTATTGAACTAGTTGGATCTTAGAGCATCAACCGGAGCCAGATGGGAGGCTCGGTGGGCTGGTAACAAAACTGACAGCAGAACTGTTATCAGTGAAAAACCAATAACTTTAAAGAATGGCCACATAGAAATTTTTGGAAAGATGATAAGGCCTAAATTAATTTGATCGGCATCGAAATTTTCGCCAACAAAAACAGCCAGATTGAAGCCTGTCTTTTGGTAGTACAGCACAATAGCTAGACCTATAATCACAGACATCACCGAAGAAAAGGCTGCGATTAGAAGGGCTTCCACCGCGATTAACTGTTGCACTTGTTTTGGAGTGAATCCGATGGCCATCATCATGCCGATCTCACGGGTGCGTGCCATCCCGCTCATTAACAAAATATTTACGAAACTTAGAATGACCACGACTAGCAGGATGATCGAAACCAGTCCCATGATCGCATTATTCACTTTCACCATGCGGGCCACGGCGGGAAGAGACTCTTTCCAGGTCATCAAAACCTGGTCGGGCTTGATGAGGGGCTTCAGACGATTAAAAACATTTTCTTGGTCCTCAGTGTTTTTAACCCGGACCACTACCTCGTGAGGAGCTTTGATTTGACCTAATTGAAATGCACATTTTTCTTGAGTGAAGGCATAGGACTTATCGAAGTTCGAAGAACCGGTTTCAAAGATTCCCTTCACGCGATAAAGTTCATTTCCTAGGCTTCCGTCAGCGGATTGAGTAAGGAGGACAACTTTTTCACCAAGATCGACTTTAAGAGACTTTGCCAGTCTTGTTCCAATAAGAATTTCACCAGGAGAGCATTCGGTTTCAGCGGAAAGAAACTCACCCTGCTTCATACTATCTGCCAAGGTGGAAACTGTTCTTTCGGATAGGGGACGAACGCCTTCAAGCAAAATTGGAGAGGAATTTTCACCACTGGAAATCAGCGAAGGCAAATGGGTTCGGAAAGAAAAATTCCCCTGGGTCCCCACAGCCTCTTGGACTTTTGATTCATCAAGGTCGAGTTGACTGGAGATCGTTTTTTCTTCAAAAAACAATTTGGGATAAATTTGGAAATTGCCGGTGAAGGAGCTTGTTACAAGTCGAGCCACCTCCTCATTGCGTCCACGAAGCATACAGTCTAGCCAGAAGTTGATGGTTAAACCAAAGGTCATAGCTAGGATCGTCAGACTGGTTCTGCGCCAGTGACGTGTTAGATTCCTGAATGCGAACTTCAATATGAGCATCACAAAATTATTGCATTTGAAGAATGACTCGTCATTATAAAAGAATGTCAAAGAAGATTACCTTCACTAAAGTCAAAAAGATTTTCCCAGCAGCTGAAAATCTTGCGGCCCTGAATGACATTTCATTTTCGATTGAGGCGGGATCGATCGCGGCTTTGTATGGTCCATCAGGCAGTGGCAAGTCGACCATTTTAAATATTGCTTCTGGCATGGATCAACCAACTTCCGGTGATGTCTTCATCGCAGAAGACAAAATTTCAAGTTTCTCTGCCGAAGAGCTTACCTTGTATCGCAGAAAGAATATTGGTTTTGTATTCCAAAGCTACAACCTATTCCCCGCACTATCTGCCATTGAAAACGTCGAACTTATTTCTTTGCTTAATGGAGTGTCAGCCGGTGAGGCTCGCGAAAGAGCTATGGTCGCTCTTAAGAATGTCGGACTGGAAAATAGAGTTCACCATCGCCCCAGTGAACTGAGTGGTGGGCAGCAGCAACGCGTGGCTGTCGCTAGATCCATCGCCTCAAATCCCCATATCCTTTTTGCGGATGAACCGACAGCGAATTTAGATTCAACGACGGCCATCTCGTTAATTGATTTGTTGTTCGAATTGAATCAGATCCACGGAACGACCATCGTGTTTTCCACCCATGATTCGCAAATTTTAACCCGTGTCCCTCGTCTTATTCGCTTTAAACATGGTACGATAGTTCCCGGTTAGGCGCACGTCTTGTTTTATCTTTGTGATT
>CAZPYX010000065.1:0-7056 GCA_964590635.1 uncultured Bdellovibrio sp. | reverse complement strand
GTTTAATACAACGAGTGGGGCCATTTGTGATGTAGACAAAGGGAAAAGTTCCCCATAGCGCGTGTTAGTAGGTACCAAGAAGGGCGGTGTTAATAACTGGTGCAATAATCGGTGCGATGGATTGAATGGAGTTGTTCAGGCCTATGATGCTGCCACGCTCTTTGGGAGGGGCTTCCGCAGTGAGTGAACTTAGTAAAACAGGACGAAGGACTCCGGCTCCAAAGCTTGTGAACAGGCCTGTCACTGCGATCATTAAGGGACCACTGATGAATGTCAGCCAGGCATAGCCAATCATGCTAGATACAAAGCCCATCAGAGCCAGTTTCTTTTCGCCGAAACGTTTGACCAGTCGTCCAATTAAAAATCCTTGTATGATGATTCCCAGAAATCCGAAATAGGTAACGGCGTAGCCAACTTCTGTCGGAGTGAGGGGGGCGCCATTATGTCGGAACTGTCTTTCTGAAAATAAGGCAAAGCCCGCCATGTAAGTTGAAAATGCAAAATAGAAAATAAAGAGTTCCAAGAATATCAACTTCAGTTTTGGATTCACGATGAGGTCTTTGTAGATCGTCCACATTTTTCGTGGCTTTGAATCTTCAGTGAATTTGTTCTTTTGAAGTTCTGATCCAGGAGGACCTTCCTTTGGCAGCAAGAAAGTGCTGGCCATAATGCTTAGAAATGAAAGACCTGCCGCTGCGTAAATAGGAGCTTGATATCCATACTTGTAAAGAAATGCTGTCATGGCTGGACCGATAAAGAATCCAATTCCAAATGCGATGCTAATTTTAGCCAGTGACTTTGCTCTGTTTTGAGGCGAAGTGTGGTCGGTGATATAAGCTTGAGCCGTTGATAAATTCCCCGCGGTAAGACCATCTATGATTCTCGAAATGAAAATCAAAGTGAGTGATTGAGCCTGGGCTAGAATAATGAATCCAATAAAAGTCCCGATTTGACTGACAATCAAAACGGGCTTTCTGCCAATTCGATCACTCCAGTGACCTAGAATGGGGCCTGAGATGAGTTGACAGACCGCATAGACAGATAGGATCAGTCCCACAGTGGTTGTGCTCGCACCAAAGTGTTCTGAATAGAATGGCAGTATCGGAATCAAGATGGTCATACCTAAAACGTCAATTAAGACCACAAGAAAGATGGCGAGCAGTTTGCGATTTGAATCTTCCGAGCCCGGCGCTGCAATTGTCATGTTGTTTTCACCCGCGTGTCTGTCTTTGGTTTATCTAAATATCCTAGCAGCTAATATGAAATAAACACCATGAGTAAAATAAATTTCAATAGCGACTTTCGATAGTTGAAAGCATATAGATATGTATCGACTGAATATTAATTATGGGGCGCAAATGCTTGCTAATCTTTTCGAGGTTTTTTGGACGTTCCTTCGTTTGGGCGTGACCTCTTTTGGTGGTCCCATTGCTCATCTGGGTTACTTTCATGACGAATTTGTCAGTCGAAAAAAGTGGATCAATGAACATGCCTATGCGGATTTGGTGGCTTTGTGTCAGTTTTTACCTGGGCCCGCAAGCAGTCAGGTGGGGATTGCCATCGGTTTTAGTCGCGCGGGGTTTCTAGGAGCCCTGGCTGCATGGATTGGTTTTACTCTTCCGTCTGCGATACTTCTGGTTTTATTTGCTCTGGGCATTTCAAAATTTTCGATGAATTTAGATGCAGGCTGGTTGCACTCTCTTAAAGTTGTTGCAGTGGCAGTAGTGGCTCAAGCTATTTGGGGTATGGGAGTCAAACTTTGTCCTGATAAAGAGCGTATGTCCATCGCCGCAGGGGCTTGTATTCTAGTGTGCCTATTGCCTTCAGCTTGGATGCAAATCGGAGTGATTGCATTCGGGGGAGTTGTCGGAATTTTCTCATTGAGAAATACAGTCATCTTGCCACACGTTTCTATTGGGGGCTCGCCGTCAAAAAAATGGGGAGCAATTTGCCTCATTTTATTTTCGTTGTTGCTGAGTGTGCTGCCGCTGGCTTCAAAAATTTCAGATGATCATGGCGTTAAACTCTTCGATAGCTTTTACAGGGCGGGATCGCTAGTTTTTGGTGGCGGTCATGTCGTCCTTCCGTTGTTGCAATCAGAAGTTGTTCCGACTGGCTGGGTTTCGAACGACGTTTTCATGGCGGGGTACGGGGCGGCTCAAGCTATCCCTGGTCCTTTGTTTTCTTTTTCGGCTTATTTAGGAGCGGTTTCTAGTCTGCCACCAAATGGCTGGGCTTGTAAGGCCCTTTGCCTCATTGCTTCTTTTTTACCAGCATTCTTGTTTGTCTTTGGCGCGCTTCCGTTTTGGGAAAAACTTGCCGAGTTTAAAAATATGCGATATGCGATGCTGGGAATTAATGCCGCAGTTGTGGGACTCCTGCTTTCGGCCTTTTACCATCCAGTTTGGAGCAGTGGAGTTCTGAACGCCAAAGATTTTTCATTGGCGTTGACAGGATTTACATTTTTAACTTTTTGGAAAGCTCCATCATGGGCCGTGGTCATCGCGACGGCAATCATCGGAGGATTGCTGCTGTAATACCTGCACCTTAGTCGAAGAGCAGTGATTTTCTAACAGCCTCAATGAAGAACTTTTCCGTCGAGTTTTTTCCGAACTCGGGGCGATAAACTATTGAGATGGAATCCTTAAATGTTGGTAGATTGGGAACCTGTTGCAGCTTTGCCTGCATCACTTCTACGGCACGGGACGGGATGATGCCAAGACCCAGTCCTTGATTTGTAAGTCTCACAATAAGTTCCAGACTATTTGTATGCACGATATTGTGGGGCTTGTTTTTCCATTTTCTTAGGATCACCTGTGTTTGAATCAGCTCCAGATTGCAGAAGATTTTGTTTTCTACATTGTCTTTGCTTTTCCATACGCAGACTTCGTCCTTGGCCACTGGCTTAATAATTAAATCCGGCGAAGGAGCTACATTTACAACGATGCCAAGATCTATTTGGCCTTGTTGTATTTGGGTTTGAATATTGCGAGAAAAGTCGTGGCGCAGATTGATGCGATAATCCGGCACATGATTTTGCAGTTCCTGCAGAGCTTGTGGCAAACAGTATGAGGCCACTGTTTCGTGACATCCGATGGTGATGACTCTCGAATCGAGTTGCTTTTCTGATTTGGAGGTTTCGATTTCACTGAGAGCAGAGAATACTCGCCCAGCGCGGTTGAGAAGATTTTTCCCGCCCGGAGTTAAAGATACGCCGGATCGCGATCTGTAAAATAGCACTTCCTCCAGATCCTCTTCTAATCTCTTAATAGATTCAGAGAGGGATGGCTGCGTGATTTGCAGCTTCTCTGCAGCTTCTCGCATGGTTCTGGAATTTGCGACTTCTATAAAGTTCTTTAAATCACTCAATCGAAAGTTCATAGGCATCTACCTAATTTGACATCATTCCAATGTCAAATTTACCTAAGAACCTGTCGGACTATTACCACCAAAACTTGGTAATTTATATTGAGGAGAGTAAAAGTGCCAATTTTTCAAGAACGGCACTTCTTTCTTTAGAGGTTCATGACTTCTAAGAACGCTTCGATCTCGTCCTGAACCATCTCTGGCTTCATCACATTCAGCTTTAGACTGATCCCGCTTGCGAAAGTAAGAATCATCTTGGCAATGACTTCAGGATCTTTTTCGGGTGTTGATCCTTTAATGTTTTTAATAACAAGATCCTTAATGATCATGGAGTTCTGCTCAATAAGAGTTCTAACTTTCTGTGGAATAATTGAATATTCTCGAAGAGTGTTCGCAAGAAAGCAACCCTTCTGGCCTTTACAGGTCAAGTTCGCATTCATGAACTCTTCAATGTTGTGCCATCCATAGGGTTCTTTATTAAGAATCAAATAGGCAGGATTGGTGTCACGATAGTGTTTAAGACTTTCGAGAAAGATATCATCCTTATCTTTGAACTCAGAGTAGAGACCTGATTTGTTTACACCAGTGGCTTTCTCTAGGTCCGAAAGGCTTGTATCGGCATAGCCCTTCTTCCAAAATAATTGGATGGCTTCATTTAAGACATCTACTCTGTTGAATTCTTTTGTGCGTCCCATCTCTCGAAATTAGCATAAAAAACCGATCGGTTCAATATTTTAGTTGCATCCAACGGCTTTTGGCGTATTTTGAACCAATCGGTTCATAATTTAGAACCCTCAATCAAAGGAATTATGTATGTCTAAATTAAGTAATAAGGTGGCTCTGGTAACTGGTGGGAATTCGGGAATTGGTCTAGCAACAGCAAAACTATATAGAGATGAAGGCGCCCAGGTGATCGTCACGGCCAGATCGAACGAAACCTTCGAAAAAGCCAAGAAGGAATATGGGGACTTGTTTGACGTTGTTCAGGCAGATGTGAGCAAGATTGAAGATCTGAATCGTCTTTATGCTCATATCAAAACAAAATATGGAAGATTGGATGTGCTTTTTGCTAACGCTGGAGTTGCTCAGTTTGTTCCAACAACTGAAGTGACGCCTGAAATTTTTGATAATCAGTTTAATACGAATGTTAAGGGACTTTATTTTACAGTTGCGAAGGCTCTTCCAATTTTAAGTAAAGGCAGCACAGTTGTTTTGAATGCTTCAGTTGTCGCAAGTAAAGGTTTTGCGGGATCAAGTGTTTATTCGGCTACAAAGGCGGCAGTAAGAAACTTCGCACGTTCTTGGACTGCGGAAATTCCCGTCGATCAAGTTCGATTCAATGTTCTTTCACCCGGCCCTGTGGAAACTCCAATCTTTGGTAAGATGGGATTGCAAGATGAGCAAAAACAGGGACTGGCAAGTGGGTTGCCAATTAAGCGCCTGGCTCGACCTGAGGAAATGGCGAAAGTTGCGTTGTTCTTAGCTAGCGATGACTCAAGTTATATTGTTGGTGCAGAGATTTATGCAGATGGTGGCGGAGCACAGATTTAATATTTTGTGTTTGCTTTCAAAATAGTGTTCCTTTGAGAAAAGATAACAAGCTAAGCAAATACAGAAGGTTCTGAGAAAGATTTCGGAAAGAAATCTTTCAGAATTGTTCAATGGCAGACGTCGAATTTGTTATCCAAAAGAAAAGTTTATTTAAAAAACTTGAAATAAGAAGATGGATTGATAAGAACTATGGCGGACCTAAATAAAAGGGGACGCCATGGTTGTATTTTTATTATTGATATCTTGGGCTCACGCCTCTTTGGATTTATCACTTAAGTACACTTATAAGCTGGACGCGAATAATCAGCCTGTTGCGCAAATTTTCAATCATTCGGCGCCACGATTTTCTGATCTGCAAAAGAATCAAGATCAGTTTAAAAATTACGAAAGTTTTCTTGGTTATCTAAAAACGTCTTATCCTAATTTGTTTGATCACTTTGTACTTCTTCATAAGTCTCAAAGCTTGCAGAAGGCCAGCGCTGAATATCCGCGTGTTATTCTTTTTGATGGGGGAGTCGCCATGGCGTTCTCGGATCATCCAGGGCAAGCGGGCCGCCGAGTGGAGATGATCGAAACAGAGCCAGGCACATATAAAATGACCTTCCGGGAAATTTCCTTTTCTTCGTCGGGGACTGTTTCGTTCGATGCTGAGCCGAAAAGTTGTATCGCTTGTCATGGCTCACCAGCACGCCCAATTTGGAGTCCCTATGACTTTTGGGCGGGGGCCTTTGGCAGCAATATCGGTCGTCCTATGACGAAGGAAGAACGACTTGCCTATCAGAGTTTTCCAACGAAAGTATCTGATGGAATCATGGGGCAGTTGAGTAATTTGTCTCAAGAGCCTGCAAGCAATGTGGAGGCTCTCACTCAATACTTGCAGATGTTAAACTTGGGACGTTGGGTGCAAGAGAATTTTCCGACGAATGTAAAAGACGTGCCTTACATCTACGCTCTGACATATGTCTTAAGTGAATGCAGCGCTAAAATGGGGTCTTCTTATCAGGAGACTGATTTACACGATCTGTTTCCGTTCCTCATGCTTCAATCATTTAATATTCCTTATGCAGATATTTCGCGAGATACCGATGAGGCGTTCTTGGCTTATCGCAAAGAGCTTGGCTTTCAATACAAGAACAGTTTTCCCAATGGGCAAATGGAGTTTCCGACTGACATCAATCGTCTTCGCGGTTCCAACGAAGTGGATGAAGAAGTCAAACGGAGCAGCTTTGATTTTGGATCGCATTGGTCGCAACGACAAAAAACAAATGCCGCCAAGTCGAAGTTTGTCAGAGGAAGAAAAGCAAGGCGTGAAGGCTTATATCGAAAGCCTTTCACTGTAGATTACGAGCGTTCTTTTGAAGGGCTTGTAGAATAAGAAAATCTATTTCATCCAGAATTATTGAAATATTATGCCTCTATATTTAGATAATCAGCAATTTTATATTAATTTATCTAAATTTTATCATATAAAAGCAATAAAATACTGGTGAAAATGGATTATGCTAAATGCATGTCCAAACAAGAATCTAAAAACACCTATATGGATAGTGAAAATATGAATGAAGCCTTTGTTGAAGTTCCAGGTGGGAAAGTTTTCGTTAAAACTTGGGGGGCTGCTTTGTCTGACAGTGCGATGTCAGTCATCTTGCTTCACGATTCATTAGGGTGTGTTGAAACCTGGCGCGATTTTCCGAAAAAACTTTCAGAAAAACTAAATCGCACAGTGATCGCCTATGATCGCCTTGGATTTGGTAAATCAAGTGAGCGTAATTCGTTGCCATCCGTTGATTTCGTCAAAGAAGAAGCTGAAATTTATCTGCCGACCATTCTTAAGCAACTTGGGATTGGCAGTTGCATCTTAATGGGTCACAGCGTGGGGGGCGGCATGGCCTTATCAGCGGCCGCGTTCAATTCCAATATCAAAGCTGTTATTTCCGAATCTGCTCAGGCGTTTGTTGAAGAACGAACTAAGAACGGCATTGAAGCTTCGAAAGCGGCCTTTCAAGATCCCGCTCGTCTAGAGAAACTTAAAAAGTATCACGGTGAAAAAGCTGCCTGGGTTGTACGAGCGTGGACGGACGTTTGGTTGGCTCCCGAATTTGCCACTTGGAGTTTGAAACCCATCCTTCCCAAGGTTCA
>CAZPYX010000064.1:0-19657 GCA_964590635.1 uncultured Bdellovibrio sp. | reverse complement strand
AGAGGTAGGGTAGGATTCCATGAAATATTGGAAACACCAGATGTAACATTCAAAGGAACTGCCGAGGCAGAGAAATCGATAGCTTTGGTGCTGACTGAAGACTGAACGTAAAGCCTGTTGTTGGCGCCATTGTAGGCGATGAAGTTAGGTGAAACAAAGTTAGAATCTTTTGGATTTGTTGAAGTTATTCCCACTTGATCCAATGAAATTCCCGCGATCTGAGAATAGGACGTATAGGGTGAGCCGCTAACGAGAATGAGTTTCCCAGAGGAATGTAGAATGTAATTTTGTCCATTACCACCAGGTCTAAACATGCCCACGGCGGCACTATCATCGTTAGCTAGGGTAATGGTGGCTCCTGCCAGTGAGGTGTCAGCATTGAATATTTGGTAAAGTTTGCGGATCCATCTATCGGCGCAGGCTACTAAGTTCGACGAGCCCGAAATATAAGAGCAGTATTCCCAGTTTTCATTATCGACGTCCCCTGATTTCACTTTCCAAACACCGTTATCCAATTCAATCCTTTGGCGCACATTTGGATAAGGTGCAAATCCACCCCAACGGGCTACGGTGATTTTAGTTGCGTCGGCGTTGGCAAACATTGAGGCTTCTCCGCTGTCGCTGCAAGTTGCAGTGTTGGAAGAGACCCCTGGGAGAGGAGCGCCAACAGCCGGTGTATCAATGGCATTCGCTCCGCAAGATGCAGAGGCGCCGTCGTTACCATATACTTTTTCGGGTGTAGGCGTGCCAGCAAGTAAGTTGACTCGATAGATATTTGAATTTGCTGTATATACAAACCAGTCATTCTGAGTTAAAAATCCGCTGTCGAATCTAAGTCCCGTGGTGGACATATTGAAAAGCTGAGTGAACACTTTGGTTGTCGTATTTAGACGATAAAATGTATTGCAACCAACAACATAAATATTTACTCCATCGCCGGCAGTGCCAATAATATAGGAAGGAATTGCCATGCTTAAAGTGGCAACTTGTCCATTCACATTGGAAGCGCAGCTTCCTCCATTTCCTGCAAACAGATCAATTTGTCCAGTGAGTGCATCAACTCGACGAATGATGTTGTTATTAGATATATAGGTGTTTCCACTCTTATCGACTGCAAATGGATATCTCGTTATGTTGTTCGGAGTAAGAACGGCATTTAAAGAATTCACCCCATCCATAGGCAAACCAATATCTCCGGCCCAGATGGACCATGTCGTGGTATTTACGATATTGGACAAGACTTGGCTTGTAACCCCGGCCTGACTGGAGCACTTCACAAGGACGCGGAATGCAGTAAGACTTGAAGGCAATGTCCACGAATAGCTGCCCGTGGTGCCAGATGTATAACTGACATTGGAAGCGATCGTTGTGTAAGAGCTGCTAGAATCAGTGCCGTAGTAAAGTGATATGGGAGTCGCACTCAGTCCATTGTTTCCAGTGCAGGTCCATTGGATATTAACTGTGGATCCTGTTGAGTAATTTTGCCCAGAGGTTGGATTTGAAATTGTAACCACTGGAGGAGTTCCAAAGTCCAAAGAAATATTAGCGTTTGCGGAGGCAGAAACGTTGCCAGCTGTATCTTTGACCCAGACATAAACTGTCTTTTGTCCGTTGATAGCTGAAAGAACTAAAGAAGAATTGGCATTGAATGGAAGCCAGCCGTTGTCTGCAAAATTCGAAGATTCACTGCATCTAAAAGAAGCCAACGCAATATTGTCGGAAGCTGATAGAGCGTAAGTCACGCTCGGAAGGGCCGTTGTCGTACTTCCACCGGCAAGAACAAATGAACTGATAGTGGGAGCTGTGGAATCAATAGTGAAGTTATTAGAAGCAGCTTGAGCAAAGTTCCCAGCTGTATCGGTGTAACTTACACGAAGCTTTGCAGAAGTCGTATTCACAGGGGGAACAATCCAGTTACTTAAAGTATAGGCTTGATTACTATTGTTTCCTGCAGATGCAGTCACTGTGCCGACTTGGGACCATGTGCTGCCGTTGTAGACTTCAACCGTCAAGGCCGTTGCTCCTGCATTGAGTTCAGTCAAAGTGATGGCAGATGAACTTGTCGTATTTCCCGCCAATATAGAAGGCGTTGCAATGCTAAGGACCGGTGCAGTTTGATCCAAAGTGACATTGACGTTTGAACTCGAAGTACTGATATTTCCTGCAAGGTCTTTGCTCCACACTTTAACGGTATGAACAGAGTCACCACTGGAAATTGTGAAACTCATCGTGCTTGCGCAGATTTGCCATCCTGAATCACTCACTGTGGGAGTTATCGTGCTTTCAGTAATCAAAACTTTTGCGTAGTCGGCAATACAAGTGACATTTAAAGAGATGCCAGTGTTATTCGTTGGTGATGATGAGGCAAGGCTTGCCGTTGGAGTCGTAGGTGGAGTTGAGTCAACAGTGAAGACATTCGAAACGACTTGCTTCGTTCTTCCAGAAAGATCCGTAGCTGTGGCTCTAATTTTCACAGTAGTGCTGTTGATGACAGGGACTGTCCAGTTGTAGTTTCCGCCATTAGCAATTCCACTGACGATCGAATTCCAAGTTGATCCGTTGTCAGAAGAGTATTCAAATTTCATGGGCGTTGAACCCATATTTGTATCGCTGGCATTCCAGTTAATGTAAAAACTTGAAGCACCGGCAATGTTTTCTCCTCCAGCTGGCGCATTCAATGTCAATGTTGGATTGGTGTTATCCAACGTTAAGTTCGCAGAAGAACTTGAAGATGCCGATAAGCCGGATTGATCCACGACTGTTACTCGGACGCGGTAGGTGTTTGCATCCACAGCTGGAATCACCCAGGTTGAAGAACCAGAATTGGCAGTGGCGGCGGTAACAATATTCCAGGTACTTCCAGAATCAGCAGAGTATTCAATTTTTATAGGTGTTGTTCCAAGATAGTTGCCAGTGGCCGTCCATGAAATGGTTTGGGTGGTGCCGCCGGAAAGATATTGTCCTCCGGTCAAAGATGTCAAAGTGATCGCTGGAGGAGTTGAGTTGATCGCCAAGTTGGAACTTGAAGAACTGATCACACTATTTCCGGCAACGTCTTTTAAGGTCAAACGAACTCTGACGTTGTCTGAGGTGATGGCAGGGGTCAACCATGAATAGGTGCTTGGAGTATTGGCCACGCCATTGCTGATCGAAGTCCAAGTGACACCAGAGTCCGTGGAGTATTCTATTTTAACTGGAGTGGTCGGCAGATTGTTGTTATCACTGCCACTCCAGGTAATATTGATTAAACTTCCTCCGGCCAAGATTTGGCCCCCGGTCAAAGATGTGAGTGTCAGATTCGGCAATACGGTATCTTTAGTTAATGAAATAAAACTCGCAACCGTGTTGCCAGCAAGATCAGAGTGAGATGCTGTAATAGCGATAACACCATCACCAACACCGCTTAAGTCTAAAGTTTTATTCCAGGCTCCTGAAGTGCAGACTGTAGAACTTGTAACAGCTCCGGTGATAGAAATACTCTGACCATTTTCAGAACAAGTCCCTGCAAAGTAATAGTTGGAAACATTGGCAATGTTTATATAAGAATTGTTGGCCGGTGTTGTGATCGCCAAAGTTGGCAGTACTGTATCCTTGATAAAAGATCTTGTCGTGGTGGACGAGTTTCCTGCAGCATCCGTGTGAGCAACTGAGATGCTCACAACTCCTTGCGAAGCTGCGCTGAAGTTCAAATTTACGTTCCAAGCACCAGATGTGCACGGAACTGTGGCAAAGGCGTTACCAGTGATGACCACATTCTTAGTGTTTTCAGAGCAAGTTCCTGTGACCGCAAAAGATGACACATTGGTTGCATTGATATAGGCGCCGTCAGCGGGACTGGCAATCGTTAAAAGCGGTGCCACGGTGTCTTTAACGAAGGATCTATTTGAAGAAACACTGTTAGCAGCGGCATCAGCATGGGAAACGGTGATACTGACCGTGCCTTCGGCCGCTGAGGTGAAATCTAAATTTGCACTCCAAGCTCCAGATAGGCACGAAGCTGTGGAAGAAGCATCACCACCAATTGTAATAGCAACAGTCTGTCCATTTTCAGAGCATGTTCCACTGACTGCGAATGATGCGACGGTCGAAGTATTTATGTAGCTATTGGCGACCGGAGATCCAATGGCCAACGATGGTGCGATCGTATCCTTTTTGTAGATCCTTGTTCCATTGGCCATATTTCCAGAGGAATCAGAATGATTAAAGACCATCGTGAAGTTTCCTTCAGCTAATGACGTAAGATCTAATGTTGTATTCCAGGTTCCATTTGCCGCACAGATCGCAGTCGCGTTCACTGGGGCAGTGATATGAATCGCTTCCCCGATGGCCGAGCAGACGCCATTGATAACAAAGGCAGAGCGGTTCGCGATATTTACATAGGCGTTGGCGGCCGGGCTTGTGATGCCTAACGTAGGGATCGTGGTGTTTTTATTTAGATTCAGATTGACGGAAGAACTGTTGCCAGCCAGATCTGTTTGCGAAGCGGTTGCAACGACGGCGCCCTGGGGAGCTGAAGTGAAATCAAAACTCGCGCTCCAATTGCCGCCACTGCAGGTCGCCGTGCCGGTCATAGATCCTGAACTAAGAGCCACGGACTGACCATTTTCAGAACAAGTTCCACTCAAAGAAAAAGTCGCATAGTTTGCATTATTAATATCAATGGAGTTCGTATTAATAAGAGTCAAAATAGGAGGGACTGTATCTTTGATTAAAACTCTTGAAATGGAGGTCGAATTGCCGGCGGCATCATTGAGCGTCGCATTGAGTGTCACAGAGCCTTGAGGCGCCGCCGTGAAGTTCAAGGATTTACTAAAGGTCCCAGTGAAACACGTGGCTGTTCCGGAAGCAGCTCCACTGAACGTGATTGTTTGTGTGTTTTCAGAGCAAGTCCCGGTGATCGTCAATGCGGCAACATTAGCAGAGTTGATATAGCCATTCGTAGCTGGAGTCGTGATTGCCAAAACGGGAGCGATCGTGTCTTTAATAAAAGATCTTGAAATAGAAGTCGAGTTGCCGACTGTATCTGATTGCGTGATTGAAACTGTAAATGCTCCCTGTGCGAGAGCTGAAAGATCAAGAAGGGTATTCCATAAACCGCTAGTACATACAGTTGTCGCATTCACCGCTCCTGAAAGACTGATGGTTTGCCCTTCTTCCGAACAAGTTCCTGAAACAGCAAATGAAGTAACTTGGGCAAGGTTCACAAAAGAGTTTGCGCTGGGTGATGTGAAGGTCAGGGTGGGGGGAGTTGAATCAATGGTGAAAGCAGAAGAAATAAGATTGGCAGAATTTCCTGCTTTGTCGATAGCAACAATTTTAAATTTTGCAGCAGGGGTGTCTGCAAATGGAGCTGTCCAATTATAAGAGGAAGTTCCTTTGATGTCGCCAACCTGAACGAATGTTGTGCCATCTTGAGCAAAATAAAGAAGAGCCGAATCAACTCCAGAAGTGGCATCACTGATAACATACTTCAAAGAAAGCGAAGATCCGCCTTTAATTCCTTGAGTGATATCGGTAAAGGAAAGCACTGGAGCTGTTTGATCCAGAAGGATGTTTATTGTCTGAGGAGCTGAACTGATGTTGCTGGCAGAATCTATGGCCCAAAGGCGAAGTGTCTTAAGTCCATCCCCAGGACTTACAGTGTAGGAAATATTCTGTGTGTTGGGCGAAGTGCAAAGAAGATTATAGTCAGTTGGCGATAATGGAGCTGTCGCGACATTTTCAGTCAACGCAAGTCCACTGAATGTAGCACAATTCGATGAGCCAGATCCTGTGGAGAGTACTAAATTTACATTCTCTGAATTTGTAGGCGTAGTCGAAGCAAGAGTTAACGAAGGAACAATCGCAGGAAATGTATTTGGCACGTTGACTGAAATATTCTGCGTGACGGCTGGCTTGGTTAAATCCACATTGCCGCTGCCTTCATCAACACCGACTTTTAAAATTAAAGAGTGAGTGCCCTGATAGTTCTTAGTGGGAACAAAAGCATAGCTGGCCGAGTGAGACACAGCAGTTCCATCAAGAGTCCACTCATAGGCATAAAGAAAGCTTTTGTACCAATGCGAAGCGACCACGGAAAAAGAAGCTTGTGACATTTCCGCATAGGAGCTGGGGATTGATAGTGTTTGAATATCAGGAGGCGTGAGATCTTTGACTTCATCAAAATCGATATTAAAGAGGCCTTGCACATACGCTTTGACTTCGCTGTTGGCGAGAATTGAATCGTAGGTTTGAGAGACAGAGTTGGCCGTCATTTGACTGAATGATTTAATCAAGGCGTCGACATCTTTCGAGTCCAGCTGATTAAACTTCTTCATGGTCGCAGATTCAGAGGAGTTGATCTTTTCAAGCAAGGTTGTGGCGAAAGTGATGTCTTGATCACGGGTCCCGGTCAAGGGGCGAGAGTACACGACTCCACAAGCTTCCGCTCTGAGTAGGTAAGTGACTTTTTCAGATTTTGGGTTGACACCTAGGGATCTAAGATTTTTGAGTTGAAATGTTCCATCGTTTTGAATTGGTACCGATTTAATGGGAATAGATAAATTAATGGAGCCATTTTCTGTAATTGCATAAAGGACGACGTTCTTCGAAGTGCAGGTCGACTGTGAACTCAAACCACCATTGCTGAACATTGTGGCGGTGCCATTCACAGTGCTAGTCAAATCAGAGTTCCAGTCTAAGACTGAATTATTCCCGAAAGGAGTGCAACCTCCCAAAGTGAAAAGCATAGTAATAAGTAGAAGAAACGCTCTGGACGCCATGAAGAACTTAACGGATTCTTGATGGTGTTTTTGAAGCCCCTAAGATCGCAAATTGAAACAAGTTGATCTGTATAAATCCGTGAATATCCGTAGTAACGCCTGGGAAAGGTCTAGAGAATTAGATCCCATGCCTAGTCACTAACGAATATAGACGTAAACAACTTCGCCGTGAAAAAATGAAATCTCAAGATCCAGTTTAACGCCTGGGCCCTGGATGTTCATGGAGCACTGGAACTTACCTAATGCCGGCTCGCAATCTGTCAGATCACCAAGAGTTGTATCATGGTCGCGTTCAAGTGCGGCTTGAAGTAATGAATTATAATCTGTCATTCCTAAAAGATTCTTTTGCAGTATTTGGGAAACAATTGCCGAAGAACCTACAAAGTTTTCAGAAGAAGAAGCCGCTTGAGTTGAAAAAGGAAAAAGAGAAAGGAGTGCAATGGACATTAGGTATTTCATATTATGGCCCTTCCGTGTGACTGCTTTAATGAGACACATCAATGAATGTTCATTTCAGAGCAGCTTTTAATAAGGTTCTTCTACGCAACGCAGGAATCCGTGTAAAATAGATGTTTTATATCTTATTAATCTAAAAATTAGATAATTGGGTAGATAACTGCGGGGTTTATCGAATAAGGCATTTGCGCTAGGGATCTTTCACCTAAGTCGTAAACTCGAACCTCCGTCTTGCATCTGAACCTTTTAGCTCAACCATTTGAATACGGAACGATTGAAACTTGTGGGAAAGTAACTTGAAGTCTCAAGGGCGTAGTAGTTTAATTTGGGAATGAGAATTATAGTTTTACTTCTAATTTATTTTGTTTCGAGTGCTGCAATGGCCATATCTTCTATCGACAAAGCAGTGCAACCACCGAGTTGTGAAATTTTCCTACCCAAACGTTACACAATGTAAAATTCTGATTCTTGAATATCGCGCTCCATTGCTTTAAAAATGAATTATTGAGGGGGATTTTTTGAATAAAATTGTGACTTACAGAAATTATAGAAGCTTTTTGAAGGATTATATTGCAAGTCAGAGCCAGGGAATAAAAAAAATTATTTCGTCTGCGCTAAATGTGTCGCCCTCACTGTTAAGTCAGATCCTTGCAGGAGATCGAGATATGAGTCCGGAACAAGCATATCGCTTTTCTATATTCATGAAATTTAATTCCTTAGAAAAAACATATTGGCTGCTTTTGTTAGATTACGATAAGGCCACATCGGCAGAGTTGAAAAAATTCATCGAAGAATGCTTAGATGAAGCAAAGAGTGATTACGATAACGACTATAGAATTCGTCATGATATAACTCGAACTCCTTGGTCTGATGATTTCGTCGCTATTTTTTTCAGTTCTTGGCATTTTGGCGCAATCTACTGCATTTTTGCGACTCAAAAAAATTGGAGCGCGGAAGAGGTGAGTCAGCGACTGAATATTCCCCTAAGTCGCACGCGACACGTTTTAGATTGTTTTGTGGATCATCAAATAGTCACCAGAAATACTGATCACCGTTATCAATTGAGTAATACAAAATTTGTTCAGTTCTCTCCAGGATCTCTCAGTCATAAGGCAGCGGTTCTTCATAACCACAAAAGCTTTCGCAATAAAGCAATGTCTGTAGCAGAGGATAGCCAGCTAGAAGAGATTAAGGATCCGTTCTTTGCGACAACTTGTTTGGCCATCTCCACGGAAGACTATTTGCAGTTTAAAGAAGATATCAAAAGCCTCATAGACGGCCTTTATAAAAGAGCGTCTGGCCAAACCTTTGAACAAATAGTCTGTTTAAATATCGACTACTTCAAATTGTAAAATATTTAGAGCGGAGTTTACATCATGTAAAGTTTCTGATCTGAGACTTTACATTTATCAATTTGCACTATGCGCTCAAGTTGGCTAACTTCCGGCACAACAAGGAGTTCCCTATGAAAATCATGCTTATGATCTCAGGACTATTCATGGCCGCGACAACAGCCCACGCTGCGCAAATTCAATCAATCGAATGTAAAGTTAATAACGGAACTATCACTATCGCGCAGGAAACCGCGCCGGCAAAAGCAACGTGGTATGAAACCGCCGGCACAACAACTACAGCCCCAAGTAATGTTGTTTGCGAAAGTTTCAAGCAGGGCACATACCCTTCTGATGAGTCAGCAATGAATCTTTTAAAGATGATGGGTATCGATTCCAACAAGGTTGCGGGCACAGTTTATGTAAATTGTGTTTACGGCGGACAAATTAGTAACCAACTCATGCAAATTAACGACAAAAATGGCAAACGCCTTGGCGCCGTAATGTTTACAGCTAATGGGATCGTGATGCCGATAATTTGCCAATAGCTGTGAATCTTCATTTATTAAATAACAAGATTCTTTCGGAGAGACTTATGAAATATTTAGTTCTTATTGCCTGCTTAGGTATGACTTGCTCTTGCCTGGCTTGGACCTTGGATACATCAAAACCCAACACCACCCGTTGCCCACGTCAGGTAGAGGTAAAGCAAGGTGACGATGGAGATATTACATTGAACTCAGTCCTTAGTTATGACGGCGCTCCCAACGATGTAAGATGGGCGATTTTTAAAAATATTAATCAAGGCAAGAGTTGCTCCAAAAGTAATACTCCTTTTACACGAGTTTTTTGCGTGCAATCCAGCCTAGATAACAGTGGTTATCACTATGCGTACTGTTCTCGTGAGGGATTTTTCTTCGTGTTTCCTTGTTCACCTTTCAGCCAAGATGAAAATCACGAAGGTGCAACTGTTGATCTGAATATTCAAAGCAATGAGCTCAGCTTTCAGACGACAGATCATACTAACATAGGCCTTCAATGCTATTATAATCCATAGCCCTCCGACCGGCCTGGCATTGAGACATCTTGCCCCAAATCCCTTAATTCTGTACCGTGTTTTGCCAGGCAAAACACGGTATTAAATGGCCAGGCCATTTTCGTCAAAATCAATAAGGCCTGCGCTCCTGATTATCGTTGATTATTTAAATCTCTTGGAGATCCCCAAGTTGAGGTCTGTGACGCCTTTAACACTTTCAGCGTTGCCAAGCGAACCTGCACGTAAATTGATAAATTCTTCCGGTACATGCAGGCAATAAAGAAAGATTTACTTCCATCAATAGTCGCACGAGTTGTTGTGCCGAAAAATGAAGGAAAGAAAATTCGCTTGTACAAATCGTCTACAGATTAAAAAAGTACGATTGTCTTAGAATGTGCCTACGAATTCCAATGCATCGTAAAAATTTATTGAACTGTGATCCTTTCGATAAAATAAAAACAAGATAAAATTTAGTAGATCTTCATTTTAGAACGGAAAGACAAGATTAAGTTTGTTATCCAAACTCAATAGGTCTTTTTTCACTCTGAAGATCACTGTTTTAGTTTTGTGCAGATCGTTGCCCACAATTGTCTGCGTCTCAATTTCGAACACATCCAAAATGATTGCAGGAAGTTACGTGGTATGAATCTTCCATAGTTATTCTCTTTGAGAGGTGATTATGAAAACGATAAAACAGATTTTAACAAAAACAGTTTTGGGTACCGCGATCTCAATTATGTCTTCGCAGGCTTTAGCAAATGCTACGGCTGACTATTTTGCTCGTTTCAAATATTCATTGGCAGAAGCCGTTGAGCTTCTTCAAAAAGCAGATGGGAAGCCCATGGCAGATGCTGTGGAAGCTCGAAATCTTCTGGATGATTTGGGCTACTGGAAGACCGTTCGGCAAGAAAGTGTTCTGCATTTTACTCCCGAACTGAGACAAAGAGTCGAAGCACAATTTAAATATCTTCAAAAAGCTTTCAGTTATGAAGCCGGAGACCTGGTTTGGGTCAAGGCCGAAGGCGCTCACGACAAAGCCTATGGTGTCGGTCAAGTGAATCACCGTGCGCAGATCGTAGATCATGCTCAAGTAGATGGGACTGATTTCTATACTGTCGATATCTATGTCGATGGCATGGATAAAATGACTCAAAAAACCGGAACTCTTTACGACGGTAGAAAAGGGACGATCATTTATTATGGACCTAACTACGAGTTGAAGAAGGTCACAAAGCTTCTTACGAAGTCTGAGCTTGATCTATTGAATTCTCCGGCAAGTTCTTTGCCGAAGGATAATGCCGGAGAGGTTTTGGATTGGCAGAACGATCAGGTTTGGAGAGACAAGCTTGAGGCCTTCAAAGCAAAAATGGTGCAAAAGAACTTAGAGGTGGATTTTAGACAGTCACCGGCAGAGATCGAAAAGAAGCAACAAGATGTGATGCTTGAGATCTTTAAACACTTCAAAATGAACCGCAATGCTCCTTCAAATAGTGGCAAAGGAATTGGTCTGCGTTCTTGCGGTGGAGGTGTTTGTTTTGATCAGGCCTTGGTACTTAGTTATGCAATTCAGGCTGTGGGGCAAACTTCAGGTATCAAAGCCTACAACTTGAATGGTACGACGGTGAACCCAATGGGTGGACATGGATTTGTTCGCTACGATCTAAAAACGAACTATCAAGACGTCAACTTCGATCGTGTTTTTGCCTATGACATGTGGGAAGCAGAGTTCGCGAAACGTAAGCAGATCATCAAAGATGGTGGCGTTCCGCAAATTGATATCGAATTCCCGGCAAGCAAAGCGGTGTATCAAGGTGTGACTGTTAAAACATCGACATGGACAGGAATTTCAGATCCAGGTTGGGCAGATTATGGTGTGACTCCGGACTTCTTCGCTCGTGTTCCAGTAGGAAAAGCATTGAATCCGCTCCCAGTGGACTCAAATCGTGCCGTGAATGGAATGTCATCACAAAGAAATTTGTCTGATGTCGCTCACCAAATCAAGGCAAAAGGACCTATGAATACTTTCGTAGCGCAGAAGTTGACTGCTTTGGATGCTCCGGCCAGAGCAAGGCTTTTGGAAGAGATTTCAAAGGGTAAAAACTTGAAATATGTCTTGGAAGACCACTTCGGTGTGGGAAAAAGTTGCAGCAGAGTGATGGGTCTTTAAACACGGAATCTTCAAATTTTAGAATTTAATTAAAAAGAAAAGAGAGAATTTATGAAAAACGTACTGAACTTCAAATATGTAGCAAGAATGGCTTTGGCTGCAACCTTAATGGTGTCAATGTCAGCCCATGCGATCGTTGATATCTCTAAGGTTCCGTCAATTCAATTGCAGCAAGCGGTTCCGGGATCATCAACTCAAGCTGTTGAAGATATCCCGGATAAATCTAAATTGACGGTTTTCTACAATGATTTGTTATTGCAACAAAACATGAATTTGCCAGGCTGGGATGCTTCAACGAAAAACCGTCCTGATAACAAAGGTATTTTAGATGCCTTTGCTATTCGCACAACTCAAGATCCTGCAAAAGTTCAAGCTAACAACTCATTGTTCTACGCTGGCCGAGGCGTGGGCCGAAGTGGAGTGTGGGAAAAGCAAGCTAACGGCGATGCTTTTGCCTACATCGACGGTCGTCCGTTAAAAGGCTTAACTATCAAGGGTTACGGCGGCAATGCCGGAAAAAGCTATCAACCAGATGGAAGCTTGGAAGCTTCGGAAGCATACAGAGACACAGTTCTTTCAAAAATTTTGATGGAAAAAGGTGCCGATACTTATATCGGAGCTCTCGCAGTCGTTCGCCCTAAGGCCAGCGGCGAGGCGCAGGCGAACTACATTCGTTTGAGTCGTTCTACGCTGCGTATGAATGACCTTATTGATCGCAAAGGTGCGGACCTCAGAGCAACTGTGGATCACTTGAGTCAGATCGTCACTGATGAGTTGGGCAAAAAGCCAACAGCTGCGGAATTTGCAGATTGGATCGTACTAAGATCGGCTCGAACTTTGGCCCATAAAGAACATGCTCGTGTCACAGCTTCGAATCACAACAAAGATAACTTCGGTATTGCAGAGTTGGTAGACTTTGGAGAAGCCAAGTATGATCCATTTAACTACAAGCATGGTTACGATGTTGTCGGAAATGGGAACTCAACTTGGAGTGGTGGCTTGAAACCACATATCCTTGAAGCAGCTCAAAATATCGCTGCTGAATATGGCTTCCAGAAAGACTTTAAGGCTATGTTTGAAAAAACATACTCTGAGCGTGTGCAAACATTGATCTCTCGCGACGCGGCCCGCGTATCTTTGGATACAGCAAGCAAAAAAGAAATGAAAGACATTGGTCTTTCCGATCTAACAATTGAGCGCATTGAGCATCTTCGTGCTGAGTTGGCATTTGGTCTTTTATCTACAGAAGATGTTTTGAGCAAAGTTTCGATGCAGGATTCTGAAAAGAAATTGATCCGTGAACGCACGACGACACATACGATGAAGATGGCTGATGGTCATATTGTCCCTAACGCTCTTTTGACAGAGATCGGTGGAACAGATGGTCTGAGAGAAATTTTGACTGGCACAATGAAAGATATCCCGCACACGGATCTTGCAAATGAACAAAAGGTTCGCGAAAAAGTTGCAGCTAAGATCAAAGAAAAAATGTCAGCTCTGGGGACGAATAAATATCCTACAAGCTGGGGTGGTTACGGAGCGAACATTGAAGGCAACCTCAGTCTTCACTTGGGTAAAAAGATTTCTGCTAATGCAGATGTTTGGACGGGCCGTTACGCTGCAGCTTTGAAGTTGAAAACTTTGGGTGCAGTGATGAAATGCGATGTGATCTTCTAGTTTTCGGAATGAATTTTAAATTATTAATTAGCTTATAAAATTATTTTAAATGTGGAGAGAGTTATGAAAAAAGTATTTATTATCGGTATGGTTGCCTTGGCTACGACAATGTCGTTTTCAGTATCCCATGCAGCAGGAAGTATCGGAGCAAAATCAGTTAAAGAATCTTTGGTGGATTATACAAAGCAAATTAAAGAAGTCGCTTTTGGTAAAGGTGGCACGGCAAAGGGCTTGAGTGCCCAACAAGCTTTAGTTGCCAGAGATAAAATGATCAATGAGTTAAATCTTCCAGCGGGCAAGAACAATACATTGGCGATGTCTTTGACTTCTGATGCCGCGAAGTCATCTCAACGTCTTGAAAATTTAGCGACGGTCATTGCTGCGAAAAAGATGTCAGCGGAAATTTCAAAGCAAGATGCTGCTGAAGGAAAGTCTATTTCTGAAGCGGCAACAGCCTCCGCAAAACTTTTGGCGAATGCTTCTTTGACTGGTGCTCGTAAAACGGCGAAAGAGTTGAATGCCACAGAGCTAACTGAAACCACGGCGGCGTTATCTAAGCTAGAGGCTCTTCCAGAAGTTATTTTGACTCGCTTCTCGAAGGCAGAGCGTGACTCTTACACTAAGATCATTGAAAAACACGATGAACTCGTTGAGATCGGTGCAAAATCGACTTCGGAAGAGGCGTTTGTTCAGGCTATCATGGATGTAAAGAAGGTTGATAAGGCGAAAGCCTTGGAGATCGTTCGTAAGCTTAAAGAGTGCGTTTAATAGCCCCCTATGGATCCAGACGGCCCTCTGTGGGGGCTGTTTGGGTCTCAATATCTCGTAATCAGAATCCCTCAATTTTCTTTTGTATATGAATTAAAGACGTCTAGAATGGAAGTGGGGGAATTATGAAGAATTACTGCCTGCTTTTAATTTTACTACCTCTTGCGGCTTGGTCTCAGACGCAAACAAAAAGTCAGTGCATGACAACAATACGTGCACGTTCCATGTCGATTACTTCCCAAGATGCAGAAAAGCTTTGTGAAGGTGGCTCGCCGGAGGTTGCCAACTGCGCGGTTACTAAAATGCAGGGATCTGGTCGTGGCAATCTTAATGACTTAATGAAAGCATGCAAAACAGAGTGGGGACTTGATACTCCAACTACGACGGCGACTCCGTCATCAGGATCGACGACGGATAAGGCGCCATCAGGAAATCCTGGATCAAGTGATAAGGACAAAACCAAGACAGACGGGAAGACCGAGCCCAAGGGAAACTTTGAAGAGATATAGTGAATTTCTATTCAAGGGGAAGTCCAGTTAGGTCAGATGTCTGTTAAGAATCCTCGATCTTGCACTTCTGTACTCATGAGGCGGACTCATTTGCCGATCAGTTTAGGGATGAAAAGTTTCGTTTTCGTGACGTTGTTAATATTTTTCAGTCTAAAGGTCGAGGCTTTCGAATACAAAATCGAAGAGTCCAGTCTATTGCGTCCCTCTACTTTGCAGGGCTATGAACTAACGAAAATGTTCAATGAAAAGGGATTTTATTCGCTGTCGGACACATCGCTGGTCTCTGCAGGACTTCCTTTCGATAAGGTTTTTGTTTCTGAAAATTGGGAAAAGGTGTTGTTGCTAAAAGCGGGATTAAAAGCTCCCGGTGATATCGAAGGCAAGTTATTGGAAGATCCTGCTTTGGGTGTTTCGGTCATTCACTTTCAATTCGAGGGAACTCCTTATCTTCTTTTGTCGATGAATAATTCAACGAAAGAGCTGAGGGACATTATTAGGCCCTGGTTGAAATCAGAAACCTCTGCCAAGTGGGCGATGTTCTTTCCAAATGCCCAGGCCCAAGAACCTTGCGTACAAAAACCGGGATTTGCGAGTCAACTTGAGGCAACCTCATCATATATTGAAAATAATGAAATTCTCAAAAGCATTGGTCGCTGTGCAACGGATGCACTTCATGGTGCGAAGGAATCCGTTGGAGATACCTTGAGTTTCTTTAAAAAGCTTGCAACCAATCCTTCGCAGTTGTGGAGCGAAATGAAAGAATCTTTCGTGCAACTGAAAAACTTTGCGATGAATATTCAAAGTGAATTGGCATCTGCCATTGGCACGCTTCGCAGTTTATCAACAGAGGAAAAAACTCAGATCGCCTGCACGATGGCGGGGCAAACGATGGTATCCGCGGTGCAAGGTATGATAGGTGGTGCGGGGTTGGCGAAGCTTCTGCCCATGCTTATTCTGAAGGTCAAGCAGACCGCTGCAATGCTGAAGGAAATAGCGAATCTTGAAAAGCTAGGAATAAAGTTTTCCAATAAGTCGGGACTTATGAAAGAGGTGATGAGCTGTGCTTATTAGAATCATCTTTTTTATAAATACTCTTTTGATTTCGTTGGCATGTTTCGCGGGTCAATGTTTGATGTCCGAGGCCTTGAAGGATGCCAAGCTAGCAAAGAACGATAAGTTTTGGGAAGAGTATGGCGCCTTAGCCGCAAAAGGAGACGTTCCTGATGCGGAAATGAAGGCTCTGATCGAAAAGTATGGGGGACTTTCTAGTGCTAGTAAAGTCACAGCTACCGCACCCGTAGAGAAGTCATTCAAGCTGACGGTTCAATCCAAGGCTGAAAAAGAAATCAAGACTTTGGCACCAGCTCTTAAAAACAAAGTAGATGAGTTTTTAGACACAGCTCTAAAACCCGGAGGCATGCAAGAGATACGCAATAATCCGGGAAGATGGCATCTTGAAAAGCTAAATGGCACAGACGCTTACACTGTTCGTCTGAATGATGGCTACCGCGTTCTCTTTCAAGTTGAAGGGGACTCTTTAAAAGTTTTGCGAGTGAATGCTGCGCAAATTCATTCTCTTTAAGTTTCTGACTCGCGGTAGAACTCGAATAATTTAAAGGCTGTGATAACTTTCACAGCCTTATCTTTAAATTAGCGAATGCTCTCGGAAATCCACTTAGACAATTCAACATAAAAGGACTTTTGAAGTTGCAAAGGACTTCCATCGCCATGTTTGGTGTTGAAGCTTTCTTGTTGAGTCTTCGCATCCATAAAGAAGTGATCGATATCTTGAAGCTTTTTTAATTGAACTGGAACCGGTCTGTTTGCATTCACAGTTTTCACGAAAGGAACCAGAGCACTTTCTTGAGAGCCAATATAGTCAGAAGAACCATAGAAAACCGTGTACTTCGACGAACTGTTCTTAAGGGCCGCTGCGACATCTAAGTCAGTCAACTCTTGCAAATAAGAGTAATGAACCGGACTTTCCATGTAGGGACCGGCGTCTGGGTACTGTTGAAGAATATCCGCAGGTGTTCTTTTCTTAAGAAGCAGTTCTTGAAAAATGAGTGTTTGGTAAGTCATATAGGAAGCGACTTGCTGTGGAGTCTCTCCGGCTAACACCGATTGACGCTTGGTATTTGTCAGTTCGTAATCGTACCATTTCTCTCCGAGGGAGCCAATGACAGCCACACTCTTCACCGGATATTTAGCGGCGATATAGGGCGCGATGACGCCGCCTATACTGTGCCCGAAGACCAAGATATTTTTTGCATCAATGAAGGGGTATTTTTTAAGGCTGTCCATGGCGGCAAAGTATCCCAATAATTCACGGTAAAATCCTTGCTGTTCGCAGGGCGTCCCAACGCCTCCACCGATACCCGTTTTTTCCACGCGAATTGTAACTAACCCCATGTTGGCTGCGGTATTAATGATTTTTTCGTAGGAGTCGATTTTAGTGGAGTTAAAATTAACGGAATAACAGCCCATTCCGCCAATGAAGAGCAATGCAGGATGAACGGCATTATCTGAGGGACGAGTGATGATAACAGTTTGAGTTTCACTGCCAGCTACGGTTATAGTGTCATTGGTTACGATGGTTTGCGACGATTCAGCACGTCCCTGTAAAGGAGTGATAAAAAGCGCTGCCAATAGCGTGATTTTTAGTTTTGAAATTCTAAATTTTGAACTCATAAAGCCTCCCGATTAATCAGCCTATCCTTAGCTTTAACGGGGGAAGGGCCGCTCGGAAAATGTTGCTTTTTAGGTCAAGGATTACTTTTTTATAGTGCTGGAATATGGGGGAGACCCATAAATTTGACGGATCGGACCGTTCTCGATAGATATATGTCTTATGAGCCATCCGCTGAAGATCACCCGAACAGATCATTTCAACCTTTGCCAGACCCTGGATGCTCAGCTTTCTCAATTCGATGGTACAACTCTTTGCTCTTTACCCGGTTTTGAAATCTTGCTACCTGGGGATTTGCTTTCTGAAGTGAAAAGCCGTGGTGTTTCAAAAAGACCTGATCCGACGAAGCTCTTGATCTTTAATGGCAGCGAAGTTCATAGTGAAAAATACGATAATGCCACTGGGACAGTTCAATCCTTGGTGATCTCTTCAAGTTTTATTAATCCGATCCTGCAGTCCCTTGACTTGAATGTCGATGAGATCATCTTTAAAGATTTTGAGTTGAATAAAAAGTCTGAGCTGACTGCGAAGGTGAGTTCATTTTGGAAGATGCTGCGAAGCCAAGGGGAAAGCCATGGAGATCTATCTGCGTTCTCAGTTGATTGTTTGTTGACCGAAATGGTTATGGCTATTTTGACTCAATTTCCCAACACCGGGTCTGAGAAGATTCAGCAAAGAAGCCACTTTGGATCATTTCCCCATCACATTGTAAAAGCCAAAGCTCTGTTCCGAGATCATATTATTGACCAGGATTTCGATTTAGATGATCTATCGCAGGAATGTGGTTTGAGTAAGTTTCACTTGATTCGTTTGTTCAAAAAAGAAACGGGAGTTTCTCCGGCAAAATATTTGAACCAGATCAGAATTGATCTTTCAAAACAACTCTTAAGAACCACTCAGAAAAGTGTCATCGAGATCTCTCAAGACAGTGGCTTTCGAGATCTCTCTGCATTTAATAAAGCCTTTAAGAAGCTGACCGGTCAGTCTCCCACATCTTATCGCCTGTCTCAGGTGTCTTAAGGAATCGCTATTAAATCTCTTAGAGAAATAGTGGCTTCACGGTTTCTATCTTTATCTTTTATAAGAACAACAACCTGATCGTTGCGGCGGTCTTTCAATTGCTCGCGTAAAGTCAGAAGATCTATCTTGGAGCTGGGAACTCCATCCACGGCTAGAATCAATTGGTTAGCGCGAAGCCCAGCTGTCCAGGCGGGGCCTCCGATAAGCACGTCGTTAATCAAAAAACCTCCGTCAGCTAAGGAAAGCCACATACCACTTCGGTCAAAGCTACGATCCTGCGTGAATGCCGAATTTTTTGAAAGGACCAGTCGTTGTCGAGAATAATCGATAACTATATTGAACTGCCTAAAGAGACCCATTCCCAGGGTTCCCGCGATGGTGGGATCATTGAGGCCTTTGGAGTTCGATACCGGCATGCGAATCAAAGGCGAGGTAAAGGTTGCGCCAGTCATTTTAATCTCCGTGGCAAAGGCCATGGAGGTCTTTAAAGGTCCACCAATTCCAAACCCAGTCATCATAGAAAAGGGAGGATTATATTTTACTTCCAGAGAGTTGTTTTTGATAAAAGGCAAAGACAGGGTCGCGGAAGCTCTGTCCCCAGTATCCAGCAAAAAGTTGCCAGAAACTCCATCCAATGCAGCAGTAATTAATGGGGTCGGACCACCATCGAAAAGCAAAGGAATCACTTGGTTGTCGACTTTAGGGGCTGGGGCCTCGGAAAAGTTTGATATTGAGATTTTCATTTGATCGAAATTAATTTCGACTAAAAATTGACTTAAGAATTCATAGCCAATGAAACCGTCCAAGCGGGGAAAGCCAATGGCTTTTTGCATATCTTTAAAGTCCATGCAAATGAAGCGAGAGTTGTGTAGAGCCTTGTTGCCAATTTGTACCTGTTGAACATCGCAGTAACTAGCTTGGACAGAGCTTTCGCCTCCTCCTTCGATGGGAAAGCTATTATAGCTATTTAGCTTTAAGAGCTTAGCGGCTTCATTAGATAAGATGTTCGTGGCTCCGGTATCCAACATCATATAGAAGGGACCCTGACCGTTGATGTAGACCGGTGTGATAATGCGATTGTCAAGAAAGGCAAACGGGACCGAAGTGATCGGTGATGCTTCTGCCAGTTTTGAAAACGTCGAAAGAAATATTAATCCAAGAACAAAAAAGAGTTGTTTCATAGCCCCTCGCTCTCTGCGTTTTACTTCCCTTCTTGAGAGGTCACTCGGAAAATATTGCTATC
>CAZPYX010000063.1:0-19919 GCA_964590635.1 uncultured Bdellovibrio sp. | reverse complement strand
TTCTCTGGAAGATCGACATCATTGTTCGATCGAAATGAAACTGTTTTGAGTTGAGACTGGCACCATCAGTGAATTGTATTTCTCTGTGAGGTCTCTATGAAGTACATCGCATCACTGACATTTATGATTGCTCTCAATTTCGCGTTCTTTGCGAAAGCTGCGACGACGACCAGTGAAGCTAGCAATTGTGCTGAATGCTCTCAGGTACCTACGAACTTAGACGACCAAGCCGCCATTGCTAGAGCTTTGCGAAACTCTGTTGTGGGAGGCAGCGAAGCTCAGGGCGTTTCCGATATCAGTACACGCATGAATTGGGCAGATACTTGTAGCAAGTTCGCCGATGGCAATTCCTATGGCCCTTGGGGACTAACCGTGATCAAAGAACTTGAAACTAATAAATATGATGACTTGATCCGTGGCTCTGCTGACTTAAAACAACTCTGCCCGGGCTACCAACAAATGAATCGCGACGCGAAGAACGGAATGTGGGTGGCAATTTTTGCTGCCATGGCCAACCATGAAAGCTCTTGCCGTGAAAAGCCACCTCTTCATGGAGGACCCAATGGAACTCTTGTCGGTCTTATGCAACTCGATAAAGGCAAGGAACGCTCTTACTCACCATCGGGCTGCAAAAACGGCGATGGCTCCACGGCCAAAGGCAGTCTTCGTTGTACAATGTCTATGCTTAATGATCAGTTAGGTCGTGGCTCAAATCTTTTTGCTAAGTCGGGGCAGACTTATTGGGAAGTTTTACAAGTCACTTCAAGGAAAAAGATTTATCGCGAAATCAAAAATGCCATCCAAAGCTATGCACTTTGTAAGTAACGTCTAATGATTGAAGGTAAATTCACAACTGGAACTCTGGTCTGTATTCTGATCAATGCCTAGAGTTTCTTTAAATGCCACTAAAATAATTCCCAGATTTACAAACAAAGCAAAGCCTGGGTATATTTCCGCTATGAAGATCTATCTAAGAACTCTATCAGTCCTTTATTTTATCGGTTATCTACTTCACTCGGCAGATGTTCTGGGACTCAGACTTGATTTCAAGACGATGTCACCAGGTTGGAAAGTGTGGACCGTTTATCTTTTAGTTGCCGACTTCGCGGCCTCCATCGGTTTGTGGCTACTAAAACCTTGGGGCGTGGGACTTTTTCTTTTTATCGCCATTTCGCAGCTAACCGCATACATAGGCTACAAAGATTTTTTTGGCGACCAAACAATGCTCATCGCATTCCACCTAACAACCCTCGCCATGTTCATTGGTTTTATTTTCCGCATGACTCAAATGCAAAAGAATCAAAAGCCCCTCTAAACCGGGGCTTCCTTAAAATACCTCTGATAATCCCGAGGCACCGACGCGATGAACCCAATTGCGACAAGGTGTTCTTGAATAAGCTCATCCCGAACTAACGAAAGTGCTCTTTTAAGCTCAACAATCCGCGACCACGGCCTAAAATTCCAAAACCGATCCTGCAAGCCACGGGTTTTAGCTGCTCCCGTAACACGCATCGAAATAATCCCAGAAACCGCCCGCACAAAAGACAAAAAAGAAGTTCGATCTGCAATTCGAATCAATAGCTGAAGCTGGTTTCCCATATTAGCAAATTCGACAACTCGCACACCATAACGACGAGCCTGCTCACGAACCACACGATCAACAACTTTAATATTTCGAGAAGAACGTAAGGACCACTCTCCACTCGCTTGCGAGGAAGAAAGCACAACATGCATTGCATGTTTAACAGATATGGGACGAGCCGATTTTGCATTGCTCTGCTTTAAGAGCGTACCCCCGAACTGCTTGAAAACTCGCAGCCGAGGGTCCTGATACTTCATCTGACCGCTACTTTTAAGGGAGGAGCCGTTCATATCTATTTCTACGCACCCAAATTCCCTTCGTCAAAAACAAAAAGTAGCGATGGTATTTTATTTTGAAAATAACGCGATAAATCGAAAAGAAACCAAGCTAAGCTCTCAGGTGGAGAAACCAAACATCGAGGCTCTGACAAAACAAATCATCACCAATAAGAACGCCGTGACTAGCAAAAACCAAAGTGCTACCCTCTCCCCATGGCTCTCAAAAGAATTCTTGCAGAAATTGGATCATGTAAGTTGCTAGCGGTTTCAAAGCTTCAGCCGACACATAAAATTCATTCACTTTATGAGGATGGTCAGCGACGCTTTGGCGAGAATTACGTTCAAGAAGCCCTCGACAAAATGGAACAACTTAGCTCTTTGCCAGATATCGAATGGCACCTGATCGGACATCTTCAAAAAAATAAAGCCAAACAAGTTGTTGGGAAGTTTTACCTGATTCACTCAGTGGAAAGCTTAGAGCTTGCCCAAGCCCTGAGCCGCCAATGTGAGACGAGGAAGGTTGAACAGAACATCTTGATTCAAGTAAATCTAGCCCAGGAAGACAGCAAAAAAGGTTTTGATAAGGAAACTGTGACCAAATTGTGGTCAGAGATTACAAAACTTCCGCACTTGAAGATTTACGGCCTTATGATGATGCCTCCACTAACCGAAACCGGTGCTGAAATACGTCCTTATTTTGAGGAGCTCCGCCAGCTTCGCGATGAGCTAAAAAAACAAACGGACACCCAAACTCACCCGATGACCGAGCTGTCAATGGGCACGAGCCACGATTATTTGGTCGCCGTTGAGGAAGGCGCAACCATCGTGCGTCTTGGGACTATTTTGTTTGGCGAACGCCCCGTCAATAGGTAGACTTTAATTACAGGTCGCCCCTGCGATCTGGCAAAGTGGCGCCAATAACGTTCGATCTGAGAAATAGGAGCATCTACTCCATGAATCCATTGTTAAAAGCACAGAAAATCGGTTTTTTAGGCGCAGGCAACATGGCACAGGCCATGATCAAAGGCCTTATTGAGGGCGGAATCCCTGCAAAACACATTTACGCCACAAACAGATCTGAAGGAAAGCTGATCAAGCTTAAGGAACAATACCAAATCAATACTTTTGCAAATAATGAAGAGCTGATCGATTTCTGCGACATCATTATCTTAGCAATCAAACCTCAAGATTTATTGACCGCACTTGAACCTGTTGGAAGAGCTTTTGACGAACATAAAATCGTTATCAGTGTGGCTGCGGGCATTCGCATGGAAAAACTTGAAAAAGTTCTTAATGGCGCCAGACTGTCGCGAGTCATGCCAAACACACCGTCACTTATTGGTCGCGGAGTTATCGGCTACCTTCTGAACGACGACGAAGACACAGCCCTCGACAGCACCGTGGAAGATCTGTTCCAACCACTAGGCCGAGTGATCAAAGTGGCCGATGAAGATCAGTTCGAAGCGTTGATGATCTCTTGCTCTAGCGGCACCGGATTTGTCTTTGAAATGATGATGTACTGGCAGGATTGGATTGAGGAACATGGCTTCTCTCTTGAGGAAGCACGTCTTATGACAATTGAAACCTTTGTCGGTGCGTCCTTATTAGCGGCCCAAGCTCGCGAGGGAGTGGAAGACCTGCAAGCCCGTGTTACATCCAAGAAGGGCGTCACGGCAGCTGGACTTCAGTCCATGAGAGAGCTGGAAATTGAGCGCGCTTTGCGCATTAGCTTCGAAAAAGCAGCGATGAGAAACAAAGAAATGGCCAGAGAAATCAAATAGTCTTGCCCAGACGCAGACTCGGCCTTTATCCTTAATTCATATTGTTCAAGGAGGAACATAATGAAGATTACTCCTATTGATATTGCTCACAAGTCTTTTGGTAAAAAGATGATGGGATTGGATTCTGAAGAGGTTATGGATTTCCTCCAGCAGATCGCCGGGCAAATGGAAGCACTCATTCAAGAACGCAACGCTTTGAAAGAAGCTATGCGCGAAAAAGAACTTTCGCTGATGGAATATAAAGATCGCGATCAAGTTCTTAAAGAAACAATCCAAACTGCTACGCAAATGGCAGATCGCCTTCGTCAAGATGCCGAAAGAGAAGCAAAGCTGATTACAGCAGATGCTCAGCAAAAAGCTGAGATCATCACTCGTGATTCTCGTGATTCATTGAAGAAAATGTATCAAGAAGTGAATGACCTAAAACGTGCTCGCATGCAGTTTGAGGCGAACTTGAAAGCATTGGCTCAAGCTCACTTGGGCTTGCTAGAGCAAGGCGAAAGATACATGCCGCAAATGAATCTTCCGAATCACAACATCGTGAACAACGGAAACAATAATAACCAGACAACTGGAAGAAATACGAATATCTCACCTCTGTCAGCTGAGTAGTGGCTACAGAATCATGATTGAAGTTACAAAAGGTGGAGTTCGACTCCACCTTTTTATTCAGCCCAAGTCCTCCAAGAATGAAGTTGTGGGTCTTCACAACGGACTCCTCAAAATAAAAATCACCGCCCCACCCATCGACGGCAAAGCCAATGAAGGTTTGATTGAATTTCTATCTGACTATTTTGATATTCCCAAAAGGGATATTGTTTTGATTAGAGGTGAAACCGGTCGCACCAAAACTGTGGAGTTGCTCGGCTTAAGCGAGCAACTCGTGAAGAACAAACTGAAGCTCTAACTACCAACCAGGGCTTTTCTTCTTCTTTTTCTTATCTTGCTTCAACTCAATTTGCATTTCCGCGTCGTCCATCTGTCTTTGCAATTCATCATCAACAGTTTTTGGACGTTTTGTTGGCGCTGGTTTGAAAAGACTTTGATCAACACCATCATCAGTTTGCTCACGGAATTTTTTCACTTTTCTCTCTGAGCTCAGATCCGTGTCAGCATCTTTGTACATATTGGATTTGCCGCGCGGAACTGGATTACGAACAGGCTCATAGGCTTCCGGAGCAGAATAGCCCTTCGTTAAATCAAAACTATAACGAATAAATCCACCGACATGGTATCCCGCCGCCGCGTTCTCCCCAGCCACAGTGGCGCCACCGTTTACTTGCAGACTCCAAGCGGGCGTCACATCCCAAGTTGCATATAGCAAAGTATCAATAATCGAAGGATTCACAGAGTACCACTTATAAGACTCTGCATCGACTTGATTAAGATAAGCGTTGCGAACAGCTTTGTTACTTGTATCCGTATCATCGGTGATGCTTTGCGAACCAAAAAGCTCCCCGCCCAACTTCCAAGCACTGAACTTTCCTTGCAGGCCCACACCCCACGGCATCAAATAGGAACGACCTTCACCGCGATAGTTAAATCCAAGCCAGCCATAAACACGACCCGCGCCGAAATCTTTCTGTGCTGTGATTCGAGCCCAAGCTTCGAAAACTCCTTCGGAGTTCAAAACTTGGTCATCTGACTTAGAGACTTTTTCAAGCGGAATCAACAGCGCCACTTCGGGCACCAACTGGAACGCTCCGTCGTACATCATAAAGTCAAAGCCGGCTAAAACTTGACTCAAGGAGCTGTTCGTACGAGTTGAAATCGAATTTTTACTTTCGGCACTGCCAATTGTTGTCAAAGCAAAGATCGACCAGTCACGACTAGGCATATAACGGGTACTGAAGTTCACATCTACGAGCTGGTAATGATTACCGCTAGATAGATTCTGAGTTCCGCTCCCCATATTTACGTAGTTCGCCTCAGAATAAAAATACTGAGAACCCAGTTCAAAATCCCAATGATCTCTTTTGAACTCCTTGTAATTGTCAAAGGAGTGCGCCGCCGGAGCTAACAAAAAAAGACCTACAAAGAGTAACGTCAAACGCTGAAGATTATTTGCCATTTTCATAACTTCCTAATATTAACAAGGCTATGACTCCGACATCAAATAAATCACAGCTAGCCATCATCTTTTTCACTGTTTTCCTCTATCTTGTAGGCTTTGGTGTGGTTATTCCAATCCTTCCAATTTTGAGCCGCAATTTCGGAGCCACGGCAACGCAAACCGGTCTGCTTCTTTCAGTTTATTCAGCCATGCAATTTATTTTCTCTCCATTCTGGGGGCGCCTAAGTGATCGCCTTGGACGTCGTCCTATTTTGCTATTTTGTTTGCTGGGTGAAGGACTTTCCTACATTTTGTTTGCCTGGGCCCGCAGTCTTGAGTGGCTTTTTGTCGCCCGCATTCTTGCTGGCTTCTTCGGAGCCAGCATCTCTACCGCTTCAGCTTACATTTCCGATATCACACCGAAACATGAACGCTCCAAGGGTATGGCCTTAATCGGCGTTGCCTTTGGATTGGGTTTTGTCGTGGGCCCAGCTCTTGGTGGTGGACTAGCCGTCTGGGGCCATCACATTGATGCAACTCCTCACTTTGATACGTCCTTTTCATTCCTTTGGGTGGCGGTGCTTTGTTTCGCAAACTTCTTGTTTGGCATCAAGTTCTTGAAGGAATCCTTGTCAGAGAAAAGTGAATCCGCAGAGAAAAAGAAAAGATTCTCTGTCATGTGGCACTATTTGAATATCAAAACAGTGGGCCCCCTTATGACCGTCTTTTTGCTTTCTTCCTTGGCGATGTCAGGAATGGAAGCAACTTTGATCCTTTTCATGGGTGAAAAATTCCAGTGGGATGTTAAGCAAGTCAGTTTTGGTTTTGCTTACATCGGTGTGATCATCATCTTCACGCAGGGATTCTTAGTGCGCCGTCTGCTGCCAAAATGGGGCGAGCGCAAAGTCTTACGTTTAGGAATCTTTCTTTTGGCCCTTGGAATTACAGGCATTGCTTTCTCAAACAATCTTGCGGCCATGGCCATCACGATGACCTTGCTCTCATTAGGAAATGGTTTGGCAAATCCTTCCACTCTAGGAAGTATCAGCTTACTTACTGACTCCAAGGAACAAGGAGCGGCCATGGGAGTCACACAAAGTATGGCTTCTTTAGGACGTATTTTGGGACCAGCCATTGGTGGACTTCTGTATCAACATATCTCTATGACTTCTCCATTTTTAACATCTGGGTTATTGGCGTTCCTGGGATTTGCAATTGTCATTGTGATTTTCAAATCCATCCCAGATCACGCGAAATCCCATATCGCTAAGGCATCCACATGATAGACATTGCTCAAATCGGTTACTTTCAATTCGATAATCTTGTTCGCGGTCGCATCCCCTTTGTCCTTGTGAACTTCGGTGTGGATCTTAGTGTTTGGTACAAAAGTGTCGAAGCCATGCATCTTGCGAATGTCACGATTCAAGCCACCGAAGAAAACTATCTTCAAGAGGTCAAAGCGAAGAATCTGCCTCCTCATTTCGCTATTGTCGTCTTGGACCAGGACGGTTCGAAAGCAAAAAGAATTGCTGACTCTTTAGAAGCCGCGGGCTTTATGAATGCTCACTATGTTCGCGGTGGCTTCGCTGGAATTGAAAAAGAAAAGCTGGAAGAACAGCAGTAAGATTTTTAAGGCAGCTTCGGCTGCCTTTCTTTTTTCTAAACCTGAAGTCATCATGTTAAAAGTTCGGGATCTAAAGCCAAAGGTTTTAAAAGCCAGAAAATCTAGAGTTAAATTTCAGCATTCAAAGCTTTTAAGAGCGATATTTTGTGTGCTCACATAAAAAGCAGCACTCGCATTGCCAATGGCGAAATCACCTATGCCACAGATCTCTCATCAATTTCAGTTTTTCTTCCTTATAACACATAGAGAATGATTCTTTCCCAAACTGGAAACTCCAAGAGCATCAGCCCCCGAATAAAAATCTCAGAAGAAACAATTCGCGCGACAGTCGGCGCGGCGATCAATGGACAAGTTTCAAAAATCTGTCGACCACAACATTCTTGAGTTTGGTTTTAAAAAGAATAAGACAACTGACACAAAAGAAAATTGGGTTGTTGGCACTGGACTCTGTTTGTAACATACTATTCGCATACAGACTTTAAACCATAAGACTTTAACCAAGGACGTAGGAATGAAAAAGTTTTTGATGGCAGCAACAATGGCGACAACAACGATGGCGGCGACAGCGCACGCGGGAAGCATCAGCTATGATTTCCGTGGCGACTATCAAAGCGTCGATTATAATAGTGCAGCGGAAAATTTCGCTGGAACTAAGAACGCGGACTTCAATAGATTCTACTTCAAAGTAGGTCGTATCGATTTCAAAGGGAACTTGAACGAAGATACATCTTACCGTTTCCGTATTGCCTTCTACGGCCCTGGTCCTTCAGCAACAAACACTCGTGAAAATGTTTGGTCGAATGTTCAATTCGGTTATTTAACTCAAAAATTGGGTGCCGGCTTCAGCGTTTCATTGGGTAAAATGGCTTCGGACATCGGTGGGTTCGAGGGCGGAACTTCTGGTGCTGACTTGTACCTCTTGTCAGAGTCTTACTCTCACTCTTTCGGTTCTGATAAACTTGCAAGCAGAACTTATGGAACTGGCGACGCAGCTGTTCTATATATGACTGGTGTGAAAGCTTCTTATGCATTCATGGATCAAACGATCGACATCATGGCATTGAATCCAGTTCAAGACGAAACTAATGGAGCAAGCAACTCTGCTGGAGCATTCAACCAAAATCAAAGTGTCTACGGTATCGTGTACAAAGGCGCTTACCTAGACAAAGCTTTGGGCGTGATTGCAAGCTACCATCAACTTCCAGGAACGAACAATCCTCCAGGAGCTCCAAACAACTACACAAGCGATGACAAAACAAAAACGTGGGCTGCTGGGATCAAATGGGAATCTTCTCCAATTCTTGCAACTCTTGAGTACATCGGCCAACAAGCTGAGTACACTGCTGCAACTGGAAGCAAAGACAAAATGGATTCATTCGTTTTGAAAGCTGCTTACACAGGTTGGGATCAGTGGACTCCACGTATCGAAGTGACAAACTCAACTGAAAAAGTTGATTCAACTAGTTCAACTAACAAATTCCAAGGTTACGGCGCAATCGTTGAGTACAAACCACGCAAAGAAGACATCTTCCGTTACCACATTGCATACAACTACATCAAAGAAACTCCAGATACTGGTAGCGACCTAACTCGCCAAGAACTCGTAGTAGGCGCACGCCTCCTAGGCGACTTCTTGAAATAACAAGAACCCAAACAAGACTTTCATCAAGGGAGGCCCCAAAAGCCTCCCTTTTTTTTGCCCAACACAAAAAGGTACCTGCTTCTTTTTTGGGTCTACAGCGCATCATAAATTCCGAACACCTGCCACCTTTTCCGAAAAAGATGCCTGCTTCTTTCTCGGAGAAAGAAGCAGGCACTCTCGACGCACCGTAGACCCAAAAAAGAAGCAGGTACCTTTTTGGACGCCCTTAGATCGAGAAATGTTGGGGGAGGCTACTCTTTGTGGGTTGAATCTGATATGTTCTAGGGGTTAAAAACCTTGGGATTTCGTGTCCTTAAACCTTCAGGGGTAATTTGCAATGTCAGAGAATTTATCAGATCGCTACAACCCAGCTGATGTAGAGAATAGAACATATCAGTGGTGGGAAAACTCCGGCTTTTTTAAAGCTCAGGATCAATCAACTAAACCTCCGTTTTCAATTATTTTGCCTCCCCCGAATGTCACTGGTTTTCTACACATGGGACACGCCTTGGATCACACGATTCAAGACATGCTCATCCGTTGGAAAAGAATGAATGGTTTCAACACGATGTGGCTTCCGGGAACGGACCACGCCGGCATCGCTACCCAATCTGTTGTTGAAAAAGAACTTAAAAAACAAGACATCACTCGCCACGAACTTGGCCGTGAAAAATTCGTCGAGAAAATCTGGGAGTGGAAACACCAGTACGGAAATCGTATCTACTCACAAATGCGTCGCCTGGGTGACTCTTGTGACTGGGATCGCGCTGTTTTTACTTTGGATGAAGGCGTTTCTAAAGCCGTTCGCAAAGTTTTCGTAAACCTTCACCAAAAAGGTCTGATCTATCGTGGTCAACGCCTGGTGAACTGGTCAGGTCCACTTGAAACTGCCATTTCCGATTTGGAAGTTGAACACAAGCAAATCAAAGGGACACTTTTCCATATCAATTACGCTTTGGAAGATGGTTCTGGCTTCTTAACCGTAGCCACAACTCGCCCAGAGACATTGCTAGGTGACACTGCTGTTGCCGTAAATCCAGAAGACGATCGCTACAAACATTTGATCGGCAAAAACGTTGTTCTTCCGTTGATTGGCAGAAAAATTAAAATCATCGGCGACACATACGTTGATAAAGAGTTCGGTTCTGGCGTAGTGAAAATCACTCCAGCCCACGATTTCAACGACTACAAAGTAGGTAAAGCGCACAATCTTGATTTCATCAATCTTCTGACTAAAAAAGCAGAGATGAATGAAAATGCAGGCCCTTACAAAGGCCTCAAAGTTCAAGAAGCTCGTAAGCGCGTTGTTGAAGATTTGAAAGCACAAAATCTTTTGATCAAAGAAGAGGTTCACGTTCACTCAGTAGGCCACTGCTCTCGCTCTGGCGCTGTGGTTGAGCCTTTCTTGTCTGAACAATGGTTCGTAAAAATGGAACAGCTTGCAACTCCTGCTAAACGCGTTGTCGAAAGTGGCACAATCCGTTTCGAACCAGAGTCTTGGACGAAAGTTTATCTTCATTGGCTAAACAACATCGAAGACTGGTGTATTTCCCGTCAGCTTTGGTGGGGACATCGCATTCCAGTTTGGTATTGCAGCTCTTGCAACCATCACACTGTCAGTGAAACTGATGCGACAGCTTGTGAAAAATGTGGCAGCAAAGATTTGAAACAAGACGAAGACGTTTTGGATACATGGTTTAGTTCGGCTCTATGGCCGTTCTCAACAATGGGCTGGCCGAATGAGACTGAGACTTTAAAAACGTTCTATCCTACTAGTTACTTGGTAACTGGCCACGATATTATTTTCTTCTGGGTAGCTCGTATGATCATGATGGGTCTTGAATTTAAGCGTGATGTTCCGTTCCGCACGGTTTACATCCACGGCTTGGTACGTGACTCTCAAGGCAGAAAAATGTCGAAGTCTTTGGGTAACTCTATCGACCCGGTTGAAATGATTGAGAAGTACGGAGCTGATGCTCTTCGCTTCACATTCGCGGCACACTTGTATTCTGGTAAAGACTTTAAATTCAGCGAACAACGCCTTGAAGGCTATCGTAACTTCATGAATAAGATCTGGAATGCAGCTCGTTTTGCGCTTTCAAATCTTGCTGACTTCAAAGCTCCTGCGGAAGGCGTAAAAGCTCTTCCAAGCAAAGCCCACATCAGTGTGTTCGACCAATGGATCATCACAAAGCTGGCAGAGGTAACAAAAGAAGTTGAAGAAGCGATGGAAGCTGAAAAGTTCTCTGACGCTGCCAATGCTCTTTACTCTTTCATCTGGAATCAATTCTGTGACTGGTATATCGAATTCACGAAACCAATCATGAATGGCACCAATGCGGAAGAAAAAGCGGCAACTCAACTAGTGATTGCGCAGGTTCTAAATCGCATCACTCGCTTACTACACCCGTTCACTCCATTTATTTCTGAAGAGATCTATCAAAAGCTTCCGATCAAAGGCCAAGCTTGTATCGTGGATCAATACCCTAACGTAAGAAATGACAAAGATTTCTTGGCATTGGGTTCAGATCAAGCCGCGTTTGAAATCGACTTGGTTAAAGAAGTGGTTTCTGCGATTCGCAACATCCGTGGCGAAAACCGCATCAGCCCAGCTATCAAGTTGAATGTTCGCTTAGGTGTTAACAACGACCAGGTTCAAAAAGTATTGGGCAACAATCGCACCGCTTTGATGACCATGGCTCGTCTTGAAAACATGGAAGTAGGACCGGAAGGCAACCTTCAAAAATGTGCTGTTGCCAGTGTAATGGTGAAGGATGCAAACGTAAAAGTGATCATCCCTCTTGAAGGCCTTGTGGATTTCGATGAAGAGTTGAAACGCATCAACAAGACCATCGAGAAGTTGCAAAAAGATATCTCTATGCTGACTGCAAAACTTGGTAACGAAAAATTCGTAGCTAATGCAGAAGAGGAAGTTATCGCAGCTGACAGAATCCTACTTGCGCAATCAAAGGTTCAACTGGAGTCTCTTCGCGACGCTCTGACTCGCTTCCAATAACGGAACTAAATATCTAAAAAAACAAAAAGCCCTACTTCTACCAAGTAGGGCTTTTTCATTTTAGAGGCAGCTCTAAGTCTCAAATTCAAAATCTTCCAATGTGCTTGAAAAACAAAAATGCAGCCGGCATCGTCTAAGGCTTTACCTTGAGGGTAATATGGCATTGAGCAGCCCCCTCTCCACCTGAGTTATTCAGTGGGAAATCGATATCCGGAAAAGGTACCTGCTTCTTTTTCCGAGAAAGAAGCAGGCACCCTTATTGGAATTTTTTTGAGGGTGAGCTTTTTAGAGTGATTTTGCACTTGGCGCTGCCTTCGCCGCCGGAGTTGAATAGTGGGAACTCGCGGTCTACTGAAGATACTGGAGCAGAACCCATATTCACTTCTTCTATCTCGCGATATTGGCCATCGATGGTTTTAAAAATGGTCAAACCTACTTCCGTCTCACTGAGTTGGCGCACCCAAACCAGATAGCCGTAATCACCAATGACTAGATTCTGATTTTCCTCGGCAGCTGGTTTGTAAACGACGTCGACGGACGGTTTAAAATTGAGATAATCGCCTTTGGATGTTTTTAAGAAAACGTGATCTGTCGTACACTCGTACTCTGCGGTGATATCAAGAAATTTATATCCCGCCTGCGAAGTGGCAGCGATGAAAGTCATTGCTAAAATAATCAAAGATTTCATAAAACACCTCAAAGATAAAAGGCCTCGCTTGTTTTCAAGCCAGGCCCTTCAAGTAAATCAACTTCGGAAATTATTTTCCGGCAGTTCCTGCAGTGATGATATTGATCGCCTGAAGACAAGCGCTCTTAACTGATGCATCCGGAACGTCTGAACAACGGCCATTGATAGACACCGACCATGCTGCATTTCCAACCGCATTTAGGGAGTTGCATGTCTGAAGATTTTTTTGAAGATCATTGTCCAGAACAACCGTCGCAATAACATTTCCAGCACAAGTGTCTGATCTTTCATAAACCATCACAAGATTTTGACGGCCCGAGTTCCCATTATTAGAGCCACCGTTGCCTGGATTGTATGAATCTGGACGGTCTGAAGCTAAAGCATCAATAATGATATTACCTACGCAAACAGAGTCATTGTACTGACATCGAGACAAACGCTCTTTAGCGATCTGTGCATCTCTTTGAGTAATTCCAGCCATTGCCACAGCAGAAGAAACAAGTACAGTAGCCATCATTGCGAATTTAGCCATTTTCATAAAAGCGCTCCTAGTTTGGTTTAAATATCCGAGGACAACCAATACAAGGCCTGTTCCACCCCCATCCCCATTTAAATCAAAATAAAAACGTCTTTATATGTCTATAAACTGATTGAAAGCCCCAAAACGGCATGTTTTCTTCCCAAAAGACCATCACACGCCAATAAAAAAGCCGACCTAATAAAGATCGGCTTCTGAAGGGTGCCTGTCGTTTTCGCGGAAAAGGTGCCAGGCATATTTAACTTTTAAGAAAGAATAACGCACAGTAGACCCAAAAAAGAAGCAGGCACCTTTCCTGTTATTTGCAATGGCATGCGAGTGTTGCGGCGGTGTCTGCGCCTAGGCATTTGAAGGTTTTTCCGTCGTGCATGAGTTCGAAGGAATAAATACGGCCATTTTTTTCTACGACGCTTAGGTCGTCGCCGTTTTGATAATAGACTTTGCGAGCGGAAGATTTGCTTACCAACTGTCCGTCAGCTTCAAGGCTGGCAATCAATGTGTCGGAAGGATTGGCCATTTGTTCTTTGCTGAGTGGGATCTCTTTTTGTGATCCATTCGCTTGCATAGCGTAGTACTTCAACGTGCGATTTCCATCCATCTCAACATTGGGATTGTTTTTGATGAAGATACGACGGATCTCTCCAGAGTTGGTTTTGATATCGGTTGCAGACCAATCTTCTGTTGTCGTTACAACCTCCCCCAAGTCCGGAGCGATGATGGTATTCAGAGTTTCAAAATTCATCTCATCATTTTGCGTGAAGGGACCGATCTTCATGTTGAGACAAACAGCCATGTCTTTGAAGTTCTTTTGCAAAAGTTCAAAACGTTTTGGGTCTTCCATCTTTGTTGGCAGAAATCCATTCGCATCCACTGCAGGTTCACCGGAAGCAGCTTCAGGAGCTGCCGGTTCACCATGGGCTGCAGGATTCGCAGTTGGGCTTGTCGGATTCGGTAACTCCGGCGGAAAATCATGTGGCATGTTGTTCGATTTAGGGCCACCAAAGAAACAATACGAGATCACCAAAAGTACGGCGACCACACCAACCAAAATAAAAGCATTACGTTTTGTCATCCCTTAACTATCGGCCGATCTGTAGGGCCACGTCAATGGGATCGGCCTGCGTTGAAGCCTTAAGAAAACGAAAACGAGTGTTATAAAACTCTAAGTTTTCAGCCAGACGCAGACAATTGGGACCTTTAAGAGTAATAAATATTAGATAGTCCGGAAGTCCTGAACGATACTCAAATTGCCACTGAGAAGCTTGATCGCAACCCTTACTAAGATCAGGATCATCGACTGGGATCACTTCTACTTTTTCAGCAGACATGAAGTTCACATAGTTCTGCTCAAAAAAAGGATCCACAGAGATTGGCACCACGCCCATGCGAATCATTGCTTCTTGCGTGGTTGGATTCCAGATCACTGATTTTTCAATATTGTCTTTTCCACCGAATGTTTTGATGCGAAATCTCATGGGCACATCGAGCGCCATAGACTCCATAGACCACAGACCCGCCAGAATGATCGTCAGTATCACCAGATATCGCATGAATTCCCCCCTCATGTTCAACGGTGCATTTCCTGTTTACTAATGAAGACCCCTAGAAAGCAAGAAAGGGAACCTTACAGTTCCCTTTCTTGAAGTCATTTCAGCTCGGTGACAATTTCAGGTCTTGCGCTACTCAAACAACCAATCCAAACGGACAGAGCACGAGTAGACTTTCCTACTCCGACGAAGTCGGAGTGCAAGCCAGCCCTATTTAATCAAACCGATCTCACGAAGTCTTTGCATCAAGAAATCATGACCAGTGATATCAGCGTATTTTGCGCCTGTCCCTTTACAAGAAGGCAAGCAACTCAACATCGCTTGAGGATGTGGATGCATAAAGAACGGCATAGAATAACGGCTGCTGTTCTTACCATCTTGCGGATTGAACACACGGTGAGTAGTTGAAGGCAGAACGTCGTTCGTCAAGCGAGCTAACATATCACCTACGTCCACGATCAAAGTGTCTGGTTCAGAATCAATATCCAACCAAGTGCCATCACGGTCTTTCAATTGAAGACCCGAAGTCGTTGCAGCTGGCAAAATAGTAATGAAGTTGATGTCTTCATGGGCCGCCGCACGAACGCAACGTGGATCAACACCTTCAGGAATTGGCGGGTAGTGCAAAAGTCTAAGAATAGAATTTCCATCTTTAGTCATACGTGCAAAGAATTCTTTATCCACTTCAAGAGGCATTGTTAAAGCCTCAAGCATCACGCTGCCCGCTTCTTCCAAAGCATTAAACAAAGACAAGAAATGCGTTTTGAATTCTGGCATTTCAGAAGGCCAAACGTTTGCAGGATAAACGGCTTTCAATTCGTGACCTTCTGGAAGATCGCGACCTACGTGCCAGAACTCTTTCAAGTCCATCACTGGAGAATCTTTAGCGTGTTCTTGACCAAATGGAGTGTAACCACGTTGGAAGCCCGCTTTAGGAGAGATATAAGATTTTTTTACTTCAGTTGGTAGAGAGTAGAAGTTTGCAAGAATCTCGTAAGCTTTATGAAGATCCGCCGCGTTCACGTTGTGATCTTTCAAAATGATAAAACCGTATTCTTTAAGACCTGTGAAAAGAGTGTCGACGAAGTTCGCTTTCTCTTCGGCAGTGCCTTTAGTATAACTAGCAAGGCTGATTGTTGGTACTTTACGTTCAGACATCGGCTTTGCCGAGCTTTCAGAATGAGATGCAGTTTCCGTTGTTCTCATGATTTCCCCTTTTAAAATTTCTCTTAAGTTTATCGAGATCAGAGGTATCTAACTTGGCGGTCCATTAAAAGGCAACTGCAACTAATTATGCGTAAAAAGAATATCTAATACTCGTACCAGGGTTGGGCTTTCGAATTTGAAATGGACATCTCCATCAAATAAACGAACCGCATGTTCAGAGCGATAAGGAGAGTCTTTTTCCTCATAACCTCTATAAACCACAGGGCGCGGATCTAACTTCAAAGTTTCCTCAATGATCTCACGGAGCGCTTTATCAAGATTTCTTTCCTGCCATTCTAATAACAGTTTTTGAGCCTGCTCTGTAAATTCGACATGGATCGGGTCTTTGACAACTTCTGCCGGCCAACCTGTGCGCGCGTCGGGGATCGACTCAACCTCAGGCAGATAAGGCTTAATATCCAAAATCGGAGTCCCATCAACCAGGTCTGCGCCAGAAACAACAATGCCGTCCTTTGCCACGCTGACAAGTTCAACCAAAGATAAACCAATTGGATTCGGGCGGTGTGGAGTTCGCGTGGCAAACAGTCCCATGCTCTTTCCACCAAGACGCGGAGGATGAACCTTGGCGTGATAGCGAGCGACTTTGTTCTGATGGAAGACCCAGATCAGCCAGACATGGGAAAAGCCCTCTAGGCCCTGCAAAGCCTCAGCTGGCTGCAAATCCGCGCGGATCTTCAACTTCGCCAAGGCCTTCTTCACCAAACCAGGCTGGCGCGGCGTCCCAAACTTATCTTTATAACAGCTCTCAATATAGCCAATTGGTTCCATGGGTACGCCGTACCTTTTTGAGGCTCGAGGCGTCAAGGAGTTTCAAATGACATAGGATTTCCCAGTGACAAGAACCACCGTTTGCAGAAAAAAAGAGCAAATTAATAGGAGGTTTTAGATGAAACATCTGATTCTTGTAACTGCTCTTTTGATCGGTGCGACCTTGAGTCTTTCCGGGGCTGCATTTGCTGACGAGCTGGATAACGAAGGTTCTGTGATCAATCAAACCGCGATGAATGGTGCTGTGGTCGTGCGAGTGGATACTCGTGACAATTCTGCCTCTGTGATGTCGATGGCGACTCCGATAACGAATGAAGCTCAAGCAAAAGCTTTGGTACAAACTGGCTCTTTTGAAAAGGCAGCGGCAAACAATGTGCGCGGCGAACTTGATCAAGACGGCGGTTCTTCAAGCTGGTATTTCTACAATGGGTACGACAGCAGCTACTACAGCTACATGTATTGGTATGGCTCTTGGTACACGCCTTGTTACTCTTACAACTACAGCTATTACAGCTACTTCTATTATTCAAATTATCGCTGGTAATCGTGAGGTTCGCGCGATGAAGTTTTATGTTGCACTCTTAGCATCTGTTTTTTTAACGATCCCAGCGGTTTCAGCGCCTTTCAAAAATTTGGAAGCGCTGAAGTCTTCCATGGGTTTCGCAAAATTCTATCAAGTTCAAAATCCCGGTCGACGAATTAAAGTTGCTGTTTTGGATAAGGGCTTTGCTGGTTATGAAAAAGAAGTCGGCACTTCACTTCCTGCAGAGACTCGTTATATGGCGGGGCCTATTGCGACTCCGAAGGATGCGAATACAGAACATGGCCTAAGAATGGCGCAAATTCTGACGGCGTTTATGACCAATGATATGCAGGCATCTCAGTGGGCGCCGGAACTGAATTTGTATAATGTTTTTGGTTATTCAAACTTTAAAGCAGCCATTGACGATATTGTTGCTCGCAAAGTGGATCTGGTTCTGTACTCTGAAGTTTGGCAGTATGGTGGCAACAATGACGGAAAAGGTTTCATCAACAAAGAAGTCACTCGCGCTACCGATGCTGGTGTTGTTTGGGTGAACGCTGCTGGAAACTTTGGTCTTACGACGTATAATTCGAGCATCCAAACCTTGGCAGATAATTGGGTCAAACTTCCAGACCAAAACAATGCCCTGTCCATTCGCTGCGAGAAAAACTCCAAGGGAGTGTGCTTCTTACGCGCAGTCCTTTCTTGGAATGATTTTAAAGACGATGCCACTTTAGGAACGGACAAAGACCTTGATTTGGTTTTAACTGACGACGTCTTGAACGTGATTCAAATCGGAGGCACCAAACAATCTACTGACGTTAATGAATCGCGGCCCGGGTATTCGAAGTATCCGCGGGAAATCATCGAAGCACAGCTTAAACCTGGTCAGTATTTTTTAAGAGTGAAAAATCGTTCTGGTAATTTTACCGCTCGGGATTCTTTGCGAATTTCCATCGAGCCCGACAATATTACCATGACCTCAAGATCTGCGAACGAGTCTATTCTGAATCCAGCGGATAATCCAACGGTCATTACCGTCGAAGCCAATGACTTTCCGATGTCATCAACTTCTGGCAGTTCGGGAAAACCCGATGTCTTTGCTCCTTCGGCCTTAGAACTTCAAGATGGCAGGACTCCATTTGGCAGTTCGAATGCTGCCGCCATTGTTGCTGCGGGAATTGGCATTTTAAAATCACAGCAACCGAAACTTCGTCGTACCGAATTACTGACTGCAGTGAAAGCTTCAGGAAACTGGAACCAAACCGGAGGACTGTCCTTAGGACTTTTAGAATTTTATCCGACAGTTCAGGGATGTTTTTTAGATATTGCCTTCACCAATCCCCCCGATTATTTGCGCGAAGTTCTGTCTAAAGGCGGATTCTTAGTCGTAACAACAGCGGGAAATCGCATCATGGTTCCGTTTGATCCAGTCGCCTTGTCGCCAAACCTTCATCGCAAAATTTTGAACGACATGATCGTGGCATTGCCTCAGGGAGGTTATGCAGTTTACCCAAGACGAGGAGTCATTCCGCAGGGTGCCGCCGAGATTTTCCAAAGACCTTTGGAGGCAGGATTGTGTCGAGCGACTTCAACTCCTAACAATGGTTTTCATCTTCCTTAAAGGATCCCATGAGAGAGATAAAAAAACCCACAGCTGAAAACTGTGGGTTTTTTATATTTACGACTGAGACCGCGTAAAAGGGTTAGAAATTTCCAGATCTTCTCATAAGGCCTTCGCGGTTTTTGATAATAATTTCTTTACCGTTCAAGTCGATAAGACCTTCATTTTTAAACTCAGTCAGATGACGAGACAAAGATTCATTGATCGTACTTGCAAGCTGAGCGAACTCATTGCGAGTCAATTTCAAGTTCAATGAAATTCCACTTGGAGTTTGCACGCCAAATTTGTCGGAAAGCAGAACCAATTGGTAAGCAATGCGCTCTTGAACTGATGCCAAATAATGAAGCTGACTTGTTGTCTCGAAAGACTCGAGGTCGTTCACGGCTTGATTCAACAAAAGTTTAATAAGCGGACTTGCTTGTGCCATCGCAACTTGAATCAATTCACGTGGGTACAGCCAAAGAACAGTCGATTTAACGGCTTTCGCATGTGACGATGAGCCAACACCTTTTACCAGAGATTTATAGCCAAAGTATTCGCCCGGTGAAACCAGTTTAGTAACATATTCGTTTGTTGTTGTACGACCGCGTGCATGCGATCTATTTACGACAACTTTAACGCAGCCAGATTGAACGTAGTAAAGTCCCTTCGGTGTATCCCCTTCTTTGAAGATCATTTCCTCTTCTTTGAGGTGAATCACTTCATAAGGGACATTCGAAGTACTTGGAATGCTTAGGTTTTGATTACCCATGAAACCAAGGGAATTTACTCCGCCGTTGAGTATTGTCTGAGATTCCATACTCTAATTCCTCCACACTTTCTTCGTTGGGTTAAATGTTGAGGTCATCCTAAGATGATATTATACAGCCGCCTATTTGAAATTTCGACATAACCCACTTGTAACGGCAGTGGATTTCAGCAACGAAATGAATAGGACTTGACTGACGTTTGCCACTCTCCTACTTTGGGCCCGATCAAAAACTGAAATTTTTCGTAAAATCATAAGCTTAATTAATGCGCACACTCAT
>CAZPYX010000062.1:0-20031 GCA_964590635.1 uncultured Bdellovibrio sp. | reverse complement strand
CGCAGTCGTACCCCACGCTAGGGGTATTTGCGGAGTGGACGTTCACATGGTGATTGTTACATAACCATTCGTCGAGGTGACATTCGTGACGGTGCCTCCGGAGCCTCCGCTCACGGGCTGGCAAGTCAGCTGAGTTCCATCCCAACTTAAGAAGGTGCCGTTCGCGCAAGTGGGGATTCCAGTTTTCAAAACGAAGTCTGTGACGGGATTATTGCCCAGCTTCTGCGCTGACAATGCATAACCGGCAAAAGGAACAGAGCGAATCACTGAATCAGGGCTGATCAATCTCCAGCCAAGACCGTCATGAAACTGCACGCGAAGTTTTCTGGTGTCAGCGGTTGAGGCATTGTAGGGGACTCCTCCCTGACAAATAAAAGATCCTGAGTTGTTGAAGGCATCCAGAATGGAAAATGAACCCGTGATCGGATAGGTGACTGTGCCTTGTCCGATGGAGACATCGAAAACACCACCGGAGTTTTCCATATTAATGCCGTTGACTTGCTCTTGGTATATTACGCATTGTCCGCTGGAGTCTGTGATCTGAAAAATAAAAGAAACGCTGTTGTATTCCAAAGGCGTCCCGTCAGACTTCAGAATGCGCCCCTGGTACGTTAGACTGGCTGGGCTCGCCAAAACTCCTGAAGAAAGCATGAAAATGATCAAAGAAATAAGGGTTTTCATTAAGAACGCTCCAACGTGATATTTTCCTGATAATTTTTCACCTAATTTAAGATCGGATATGAACAACATTCGCTAAAGATTCGAACTTGAAAAGGTGCTCCCATTGCTGTGGAAAAGGAGCACATTCTTTGCGCGAATCTTTAGCCGACTCATCCGGCGGCCGATCTTAATAAGATGAAAAACTATCGGGACAACGTAACAAACCGGGACATGGTGGTATGAAAACGATTTTCTTCGCGATCATTCTTCTTATGTTATGTTTTCTTTAAGTGAAGTTGCTTTGGCGAGCCCATCGAACCTGACCTCTCGTCGTATTGTTAAATCCTATGGAACGCCTTTGGAATATAGCGCGATGAAGTTTGATTTTAAAATCATGGATCCTTCCGGACAGTATGTAATCTATGAAGAGTTTTCGAATACTATTGATATGACCAACTCCGGGGGAATCTTCGATGTACCTATTGGGGTCGGAACTAAGACCTATCCTGACGCTTCAACAGGTGACGCCAGTTATTCAGCGAATTTGTCGATATTAGATTCCTTCAATAATTCGCGTTCATTCTATTGCAAAGGCAGTGCGAATCCCACCTAGACCATACGATTTCACCGAGACTCATAGCAGGGGTGGAGAGAATTTGTGACCCGGCTGTTATCTTAAATTTTCAATGTGGGAGCGCTTTTTTTTGCGATCCAATCAGAAAAGTTTGTTCCTGCCGATATAATACAAGTCCAATAAATGTGATAAAAATTCAGGAGGTTTGTATGTCTCGATGGTTGATCTTCTTGCCTTTACTATTGTCGGTTTCATGTTCTTCAAAACCTGTATCTTTTGTGGATGCTTTACAACAGCCTTTGCAACAAGAACGTCAAGTGGCTTCTTCAGAAATGCCGTGCCATGAGGCGTATGGAACTCCAGCTTGGTCGTCGTGCCTTTGGGTTCCTTTGATAAATGGCTCAGTGGGATCCGTTGGTGGAATCTATATTCAGGGGAGCTGGTTGCCTATGTATGGACAAGGTTCTATCTCAGCGCAGGGAGGCTCTGTGGTGGTGGCTTCGGCAGACAGCACGGTAAATATTCAGTTTCCTAATGGAAGCGTGAAGGTGGGAAAAATAGGAGCGCATCAGTTCGCTATGGACATGGTGCAGGCGGAAGTGGTCCTTGATCCGACATTTAAAATAAAAAGAACGGATGGAGCTCCAAAATATTCTGAAAGTTGCAGTCGAAATGCTCTTGGATCCTGTATCAAGTATAAGTTTGAAGAAGTGTCTTCGGACCTGGTTATAGGGAATGGATCTCAATCATTAAGACTCGTTGGCGGTAGCAACAAACAGATTGTGTCTCAATCACCAGCGATGTGCTGTAAATAACACTGGCCTAGAGAAAAATTGTTCGACGAATCTTTTTGCTGTCTCTTTGTTTTTTGTTCTATTTTAAAGAAGCGGCAATTTTTTTAAGGCTTGTTCTAAGTGGGGAACAAGCTTTGAATGTTTGATATTTAGATAATGATAAAGCAGGAGTGATTCTAACGGTGGCGAAAGAGCTTTATAGTCATCGCTGGCATTCAAGCGTTGTAAGATTGTTTGTCCCTCTACTTTACCCGCAACCACCAAGTCAACTCGGCCGTTTAATAGCATTAAGAATGCCTGCTTGTCGTCAGTTGTTGCGATGATGTTCGGAAAATCTTTAGTGCGTTTGAAACGCGATATCGTCAATAACGGTGATGATTTCTTCAATTTCATGGGAGGATTTGGAAATATCCTGCATAGACTCCATGAGATGTTGAATTTCGGTTTGGCCTTGTTCCGCAGTGTCGCGGGAGGAGTATTCCAAGCGCAACCGGCGCGGGCGATGTAGAATATAGCGTTTCGCATATCCGTTGTTCTCGGCCTTCCACCGGATATCCTTTTCGCATCCACAAATTGAGCCATATTTAGATCATTTGATCATGACACGACACTTCTTAGACGGGCTCTTAGTAAATAACTTACCAAAAAAAATTATCAAAAAGAATTACTGAAGAGTGAGTTCGTGCTTTTGCGACTTCTCTATGTCTTCTATATCCATAAGCTGAGGGCGATATTGTCCTTTGATGAACATTTGCAGTTCGTCCTTATAGAATGGCGAAAGAATATGTTCAGAGATCCCAATGGGATTGATACCCCAGCTTTTTTGTGGTTTTGCGAAATCAATAATTCGACGTGTGGATGCACCGGCGACTACCTTGAAGTCTCCACCTAAACTTCTTTGTTTATTGTTGTTGATCTCATTATAGGCGCCGGGAATAGCGTAAGGCCCTAGATTGAAAATCATGTTGAGGGGAAAAATTCGTCCCAAAGCGTGAGTATATTCAATAGTATGAATTTCGCCCCATTTTGGAGTTGATGGAAACTTTGCGACGGTATTTTTAAAACCTTCTATAATCAAATCTCTCTGGGATTTTTTCTGCCACCATTCGGAAGTCTCATCATTCATGACGCGCTTATAGAAAACCCAGGCGTGGGTCGTAGTTAAATAAGCGGTGCGCTCTTTTTCATTCAGGCCGCTGAGCAGAAGGTTAAGATTTTCGGCATTCCATTGATGATAGAAGCTTGCTTCCGGGGAGTTGATCTCTGAGTGATGGTCCCACTTTTTTAGGCGCACCAATAAAGAAGCGTATTTTGCTTGTTCTGGAGTATCTAAATTGATTTGCTTCAGAAGCTTTTCAAGAATGATTCCGGTGTTGATGTTGTAGTTCAAAGTTTGTAACTCTCTGAAGTCATCAGAGTTCCATTGATCTTTTCCAGCGAGGGCCGCTGTGATTGTTTGGAAACGATCATCTGCCTGCCAATCTCCACGTAATTCAGCCGGTGCCGTCGCGGGACGAGAGTTTGCCGTCACAATGATTCCAGATTCTGGATTTACACTGTGAGGTTTTTCCTCCCAAGAAAGAAGATGTTTGTACTCATCTTCACCGTTGGCGCCATCGAGGATGAGGTCTGAATTAGGATTGTTCTTGATGGCATAGTCTCCAAGACTCCACCAGGCAATATTTTGTGGATCTGCATACATGACATTCAAACCGGGCGCTGCGACTGGTTTGAGGGCGTTTTCGAATTCACCCATATCTTTGGCTTCGCCCATTTTGTAAAGTGCGGTGATGGGGTCATTGCCTTTACTGTGAAAGGCCCACTTCAGCGCAATATTTTTTTCATCTAAAACTTCGTCCATCAAAGGGCCGTGTGGAGTCTCGATGACTTTGAAAGTGATCGCAGGTTGATCTTTGACTTGCACAATTTCAGTCCACTCGGTGTACGGAACCCATTTTTTATTGAAAAGAACCATCTTCTTTTCACGATCTAGCTTTTCACGGTAGAGATCCATGTCATCAGTTTGCGACATAGTAAAGCCCCAGGCATGGTGGCGGGAGTGTCCAAGAATGGGGTAGGGAACCATGGGTAAATAGTGTCCATACAGTTCAAAATCAGGAGTGTGAATGTGCGCTTCAAACCACACGGAAGGGTGTGAGAATCCAATGTGGGGATCGTTGGCAAAAATACTTTTTCCAGACTGAGAACGTTTGGGACCAACCAGCCAGGCATTGCTGCCATCAAAATTAGGTGCGAATTGATTTTCCGCTGTAACCATCATGGGCTCTAAGACCTTAACGGCAGAGGAAACTTTAAGCGGAGTTTGTAGTTTGTCGTTGCGCAAATCTTGAAACAATCCTGGCGTTAAATTTTTCGCGAGGGACGTCATCAAGATGTCGTTTTTTAAGGCAACGCCAAAACTGTAAGCCATGTGGCCTGTCATGACATAGGCATCCATCGGGACAAAGGGGCGCGGTTTGATTCTAAGTAAGGTCATTCCGTACGGCAGAGGGCGAGTTGCCATGTATTGATTAATGCCGTCGCAATAGGCTTCCATTTCGGAGAACATTTTTTCGTCGTAGGTGCCGGCTTTCATTTTATTTGCCAGCATCTCTTCGATGGAACGACGGATGCCAAGACTGCGATAAAGTTTATCGCTCTTGAGTGCAACATCGCCGACCACCTCAGAGAGAGTTCCTTGCGTCATGCGACGAGCCAGCTCCATTTGGAAAAGTCGTTCGCTGGCCATGACATAACCGAGGGCGCGGAGGGCATCTTTTTTAGATTGAGCGTAAATATGAGGAATGCCGTATTGATCACGCACTACTTTGACGGGGGCCGAGAGATTCTTCAGGCTCGCTGTCCCATCCAAGGGTGCCAACGATCTTTTAAGAAAGAAAAAGGTCCCTAGGAGCAGAATAAAAAGAATGGACAGGGTCCGTACAAGTATCTTTTTAGTTTTTTGCTTCATCTAGCTACTCTCACAAAGCCAGGTCCAGGAAGCAACTTGTAGGAATATGAATGTCACTCTGCATAAAAGGTGCGATGGGCGAGACCTTTAATTTCTAGAGGGAAACAAGCCTTTTTGCTATGCTTGAAAGGATGAGCATAGCCTATAAAAAGAACTTTCAATTGGTGTCAGACTTTAAACCTTCTGGAGATCAACCCAAGGCGATCGAACAGTTGGTTGGCAATTTCAAATTGGGTTTGAAACATCAAACTCTTCTTGGTGTGACGGGATCAGGAAAGACATTCAGTATGGCGCACACAATCGCGCAACTGAATCAGCCTGCCATTGTGCTTGCACCAAACAAAACTTTGGCAGCACAGCTTTATGCAGAGTTTAAGGAACTGTTTCCTAACAATGCTGTTGAGTATTTTGTAAGTTATTACGATTATTACCAGCCAGAAGCTTATATTCCGTCGACGGATACATTTATCGAGAAAGATTCGGCTATCAACGAACAGATTGATCGCATGCGCCACTCGGCGACGCGTTCTTTGTTTGATCGTCGTGATGTGATTATTGTGAGTTCAGTATCATGCATCTACGGTTTAGGATCTCCAGAGGCCTATGAAGGCATGATGATTCAAATCGTTGCGAATACAGAGATGAAGCGCGATCATTTGTTGCGCGAATTAATTCGTGTGCAATATCAGCGCAACAACGTCGACTTTTCCCGCGGAACTGTGCGTGTGCGCGGTGACAATGTTGAGATCTTTCCTCCCTACGAAGATGCGAGAGCTATTCGTGTCGAGTTTTTCGGGGACTTTATCGAGCGGCTTTCATGGATTGATCCTTTGACGGGACAGGTTCTGGATGAGATCGATCAAATTGGCATTTACCCAGGAAGTCACTACGCCACCGGCGAAGACAATATCAAGAAAGCCATTGGCACAATTCAAGATGAATTGCGTGAACGCTTGCAGACCTTCAATAAAGAACTGAAATTCCTAGAGGCTCAACGTTTAGAACAAAGAACTTATTTTGATATCGAGATGATGGAGCAAATGGGATTCTGTCAGGGGATTGAAAACTATTCTCGTCACTTGACGGGACGAGGTCCTGGCGAGCCACCTCCGACTTTGCTGGAATACTTTCCGAAGGATTTCATCACCTTTATCGACGAGTCCCACGTCACTGTTCCACAAATCGGGGGCATGTATCGCGGGGACCGCGCTAGAAAATCTACTTTGGTGGATCATGGGTTCCGTTTGCCTTCGGCTTTGGATAACAGACCTTTAAATTTCCAAGAGTTCGAGAAAATGACCGACAAGGTCGTTTATGTTTCAGCGACTCCGGGAAATTATGAGTTACAAAAATCTGAAGGTATCATTGTTGAGCAAATCATCCGTCCAACGGGTTTGATTGATCCTGTTGTTGAAGTTCGACCGGTAAAGCATCAGGTCGATGATTTGCTTAAAGAGATTCGTGAAAGAATTAAAAACAAAGAACGTGTTTTGATTACGACTTTGACGAAAAGATCTTCTGAGGACTTGACCGAGTACTATGAAAATCTGGGTATCAAGGTCAAATATCTTCACAGTGACATCGACACCTTGGAGAGAACCGAGATTCTGAGAGACTTGCGTCTTGGAGTATTCGACGTTTTGGTGGGGATCAATTTGCTTAGAGAAGGATTGGACATTCCTGAGGTCAGCTTGGTTGGAATCACTGATGCTGATAAAGAGGGCTTCTTGCGCTCTGAGCGTTCCTTGATTCAAACCATCGGCCGTGCGGCACGTAATATCAACGGGCGTGTGATTTTGTACGGAGATACGATCACTGACAGTATGCGTAAAGCCATTGGCGAAACTGATCGTCGTCGTCGTATTCAACAAGAATTCAATGAGGCGAATGGCATCACTCCACAGACGATCAAAAAGAAAATCAAAGATGGCCTGGGTGAAACCTTCGATGGCAGTCTGGCTGCGACTCCTTTGCAGGGTGAAAATCGCACGACGGCCATATTTAATAAATACTCGCATCAGCCGGATAAGCTCGGTGAAGAGATTGCAAAGCTTCGCGCAAAAATGAAAAAACTTTCTGCGGATCTGGAATTCGAGGAAGCGGCGAAGGTGCGCGACGAAGTGAAGCGATTGCAGATTATCGAACTGAATATTCGTAATGGTGAAATCGAGTCTGAAAGTGCGGAGGTTGTGAAGGATGGCCTCAAGTAGATTTGAAGAAGTCCGCGAAAAAGTGAAGGAGTTCCCTCTTCAGAGTGGTGTTTACCTTATGAAGGGGCCCGCGGATAAAATCATTTACGTTGGTAAGGCTAAGAACTTGCGCAATCGTGTGCGCAGTTATTTTACAGATAGCAAAGATCATTCTCCGAAGACTCGTCTGTTAGTTTCACATATTCAAGAAGTTGAATACATCCTGACCAAAACTGAGGTGGAAGCTTTCTTGTTGGAAGCCTCTTTAATCAAAAAGCATCGTCCTAAATACAACATCCGTCTGCGCGATGATAAATCCTATCCCTATATTCGCTTTAGCTGGGGAGATGAGTATCCTCGCTTGTACTTGGCAAGGAAAGTTAAGAAGGATGGTTCTTTGTATTTTGGTCCCTACACCTCGGGCTTTGCCGTTCAAGGGACGATTAAATTTTTAAACCGCACATTTAAAATCCGTGACTGCAACGATGCGATGTTCAAAGTTCGCACTCGTCCTTGCATGACCTATCAAATTGGTCGATGCACGGCGCCCTGTGTGAAGTATGTCACGAAGGAAGAATACCGTGGTGAGGTGGAGGGGGCGAAGCTTTTCTTAAAAGGTCAAAACCGTAAGGTTCTAAAAACCATGAAAGAAAAGATGATGGGCGCTGCCGAAGAAGAAAAATTTGAAGTGGCAGCCCGATTGCGTGACTCCATGGAAGCCATCAAGTCGATCTTGCAAAAACAGGCGGTCATTAATGACACAACAGAAAAAGATCAAGACGCGGTTGGATTTTATGGTGACGAGCGCGGTTGCTTGATTGAAACCGTGCACGTTCGCGCGGGACGGGTGATTGGAACTCGGCCCCACTATTTACCGCATTTTGATCCCAACGATCCGGCTGAAGACCATCGTGAGTGGATGGTCGATTTCTTAAATCAATATTATGAAGATAACTTTATTCCTGACGATGTGCTTTTACCAGTGGATATTGGCTCTGATTTGTCGAAGTTGATGGAAGAAGTTTTGAAACAACGGTCTGACACAAAGGTGGCCGTTCGTTTTGCCACCGACGAGCGCGGTCGTAATTTGGTTGAAATGGCCAATGAGAATGCCAAAGCTCATTTCCTCAAGTATGTCTCTAAATCTGAAGAGAAAATGCGTGGTTTGGAAGAGATCAAAGAAAAGCTTTCGTTGCCTGAAATTCCTCGCCGTATTGAATGTTATGATATCTCCACCTTTCAAGGTGCGGAAACTGTGGCGTCGCAGGTTGTATTTGAAGAGGGTGTGCCGGCTAAAGAACATTATCGCCGATATAAAATCAGAACCGTGGAAGGCATCAATGACTTCGCTTCCATGTATGAGGTCTTATCAAGACGCTTTAAGCACACCGAATATGAAGATCCTCAATTGATCGTCATTGACGGGGGCAAGGGGCAGTTGTCCCAAGCGATGAAGATTTTGGAAGAAATCGGTCGTAAAGATATCCCTGTGGTGGGATTGGCAAAGGCCCGCACGGAAAGTGATTTTCAGAAGGCTGAAGTAGAGTCCACAGAAGAGCGCTTCTTCTTGCCGGGGCGTCAAAATCCCGTGATCTTTAAAAATAACGCCGAAGCTTTGTATATCCTTTCAGGAATCAGGGATGAGGCCCATCGTTTCGCGATCACGTACCATCGTAAGCTTCGCGAAGGAACCTCTTTAGAGAGTGAGCTGGATTACGTCGTGGGTTTAGGGGAAAAAAGAAAGAAAGTTCTTTTGACTCAGTACAACTCTATTGATGAAATCAGAATGGCGGAGCCGGCGGATATTGCGAAATTAAAAGGCTTTAATCGAGTCCTTGCAGAGCGCATTATTCTTCAGCTCAATGATGCCGAAGAAGAAGAGATCGAACCAGAATGAGAAGTCAGTAAATGCGAAATCACGCGCTGTTAGTTGGAATGGGTATTTTCTTTAGTCGTATTGCCGGACTTGTGCGTGAGCGTGTGTTTGCTCACTACTTCGGAAACTCTGATGCCGGGGATGCCTTCAAGGCAGCTCTTAAAATTCCCAACTTCTTACAGAATCTTTTTGGCGAGGGTGTTCTTTCTGCCAGCTTCATTCCGGTCTATGCACAACTGCTAGCTAAGAAGCATGATGAAGAAGCTGCGAAGGTTGCATCAGTGATCGGCAGCTTGTTATTCCTGATGACCTCATTGTTGGTTATTACCGGTGTTTTCGCGACGCCATTTTTGATTGATTTAATAGCTCCAGGTTTCGTCGGCGCAAAAAGAGAATTAACTATTAAAATTGTTCAGGTTCTTTTTCCAGGCACGGGCTTCCTAGTGATGTCGGCTTGGTGCTTGGGGATTTTAAATTCCCACAAAAAGTTTTTTCTTTCCTATGTTGCCCCGGTGATTTGGAATTTAACCATCATTGCGACTTTGTGGATGTGGGGCGGCAAACAAGAGCAGTTCGATTTGGCCGTGACAGTTTCCTGGGGTTTGGTGGCAGGAAGTTTCTTGCAGTTCTTTGTGCAATTGCCTTCGGCTTTGCGTTTAGGAAAAAAAGTTTACCCATCTTTGGATTTGAAGCTGTCCAGTGTCAGAACAATTATTGGAAACTTTGTTCCGGTGGTTGTTTCCCGCGGTGTTGTGCAGGTGAGTGCGTATATTGATAATATGCTAGCCAGTCTTTTACCAACAGGGGCCGTTTCTTCTTTGGCTTATGCGCAAACTTTGTATTTGCTTCCAGTAAGTCTATTTGGAATGAGCGTTTCTGCGGCGGAACTTCCGACGATGTCACAAGCAACGGGCAGTGAAGAAGAGATCCGCGATTACCTTAAGCAACGCCTGAATCGTGGTCTTGAACAGATTGCTTTCTTTATCATTCCTTCCGTTGTGGCATTTTTATTTTTAGGTGATTTGATTGTTGGCGCTGTTTTTCAAACGGGTCAGTTTGATGCGAATAGCACAAAAACAGTTTGGTATGTTTTGATTGGCTCCACGGTGGGACTGTTGGCTTCGACATTGGGACGTTTGTATTCTTCAACTTTTTACTCTTTAAAAGACACGCGCACCCCTCTTCAGTTTGCCATCATCCGCGTAATCTTCACGACTTTGCTGGGACTTATATTTGGTTTCTATCTTCCTAAAGTTTTGGGTCTACAGGCTTCGTGGGGAACGCCTGGACTGACAGCCTCTGCGGGGATCGCGGGTTGGATTGAGTTTTATTTCTTAAGAAGAGCTTTGAATAAAAAAATCGGCAAAACAGGCTTATCGCTGAAGTATCAAGCGAAGGTTTGGAGTATCGCCATCGTCAGTGCCGGTGTTCCAGCCTTGTTGGCGCACTTTGTTCTAACTGCACCTATGCATGTGATCGTGAAGGCCACCGTTGCTGTAGTCATTTATGGGCTGCTTTATTTCAGTCTTGGTTATGCACTGAAAGTGGAGCAAGCCCATAGTTTCTTACAAAAAATTTTGAGACGTCTTAGATAGAGCGCGCAATCAGCGCTCTACCAACGAACACCCCATCCATAAAGATTGACGATGAAATTTCCTGCGCTGGTTGAGAAGATCAACTGGCCGTTGTAACCTCCTTCATACCAGGGTCTGAAGTCGACCCAAGCATCACAGCGACAGCCCGGTGGTAAAACGTAAGGGCAGTTGGTGTTGCCATAAAAACCTTGCCCGTACAGACGAACAGAATTGAGATACAAGGGCTGATTCCCGGTGCTGGTCAGAGTGAACTGTGCCGAGCGCATTTGATTTACCGGCACTTGTCCGAAATTATAGTTGTAGTATTGGTCACCCCCATAGAACTCGGGATGATTCAAAATTTTCGATTGCTGAGTTGAATCTGCAACAGTGATGGTAAGTCTGGATCCCGTGGCTTCCGGCTGGACCTCTGCCGCCAGACTTGAAACGGAAACTAGAAGTGAAATTACAGATCCGGTGAGAGCTAGTAGCCAAGTTTTCATAAGCGTCTCCTTTTTTGGTCTTTTTCTTTTTGGTCTTAGAGTCGTTGGATGGGTGCTTGCGATGTGGACCTCTTACGAATAATTTTTGTTGAAGAAGCAATTGGTCGCAAAGAAATTCCATTGTATGCTTTTCTTGTCATGCAAGAATCTATCTGGTCTCCTCTAAAAATTTCCGTTTATCGTTCATTTTGGATCTGTGCGTTCCTGTCAAATCTTGGAACCTGGATTCAAGATGTGGCGGCTAGCTGGGTGATGACACATCTTTCAACATCTCCTCTGGTGATTTCTTTGCTGTCTTTCACCAGCAGTTTGCCCGTAGTGTTCTTAAGCATCCCGGCGGGCTTTATTGCGGATCAGGGACATCGACGTAAGATCTTGTTGATTGCACAGGCCGGAATGTTTTTATCCGCGGCAATTCTGGCTTACCTTGTCTGGCGGGGCTTGGTCACAGAGTCTTCTTTGCTATTTCTTTCTTTGATCATGGGAATTGGATTTGCTTTAACGAATCCGGCTTTTCAATCTGTTTTGACAGATCTCGTGCCCAACGACAGTCAAGCGCAAGCCGTCTTGGTTTATTATATGGGGATCAACATCACTCGAGTGTTAGGGCCAACCATTGGCGGGGGCATTCTGAGTGGCTTCGGTCCCGAAGTGGCTTTCTTCGTGAACAGTCTGTCGTTTTTAGGACTGATTTTATTTTTCTGGCGTTGGCCCGTCAAAGAGTTCATAGAAGAAAAGAAAACCATTGTATGGAGTCAGTCTGAATGGAAGTTTCTTTTTTCTTTCCATAACATGAAATTATGGATTGAGATTTTCATCGTCACATTTTTCGCGAGTTCTTTGTGGGCATTATATCCCACCCGCGGCAGGATTGAGTTGGGCTTAAGCAGTTTGCAGTATGGATCTTTACTGGGCTTCCTAGGTTTGGGCGCGTGTTTTAGCGCAATATACTCAGACAAAATTATGCAGCCTCATAAAACGAATCTTTCATTAGCGGGTGCTTATGTGGTGTATGCGGTGGGGTTGTTTTTAATGGGCATTGCTCCCAGCTTTATTTTTATGTGTGAAGCGATGTTCTTTGCCGGAATCGGGTGGTTGATTCTTGCAACCCTGATGAATATGAGTTCAAGACAACTCACTGGAAAATCACATTTAAAAGCGACGATGCTGGGTGTGTTTTTGGCTGTCTTTTATGCAGGAATGGCATTGGGTGCTGTTAGTTGGGGAACATTCGCAAGATTTAGTACAAGCTCAAAGGCATTGTTGGTGGCGGCAGTGGGCTTGGCTCTGGTGGGATTTTATAAATTCATCCGTGAAAAAACGAATCTGGGAAAAGTCTAAAAAGAGGGTTGTGGCAGAACGAGGGGCGAGCTGCCACAGTTGAAAATAATTAAATATTAAATTAATGGACGCGGTGGTGTGAAAGATCGCGTTCCTTCGCACAAGCTGGGCATTTTGCCTCTTCTTGCAAGACAGAACACTCAGCGTCTTGGCGGTAGCTAAATTCAACCGGGGCACAGCAGAGCTCACAATTGTTTACAGAGTTTTTGAAGCTCTCTCTTTTAATGAATTCTTCCGTGGAAATGATATTGAATTTGAAGACTTCCATGTGGCCCTCCCTGGCGTCGTATCTTACTTATCGGTTAGGTTTTTCCCAACTTGAGACATTTTTTGTTGATTTCGCCAAGCGCCAAAGTCTGCGTTTTACATAGTCTATGGTCGGGGTCGGGAGTAAACTTCCGGGCATGAAGGATTATATTCAGTATCTTGAAGAGGTTTTGGGCCTGCAAAAGGTCATGATCGCAAAAGACGCGTTGGCGTCCACTGTTAAAACTCAGTTTTTCACTGAGCAAGGTGCATTCCCATCTTCGCAAGCTTCTGATCTTCAACATTTTGAGCTGATCTTTTTGAATATTCTGACCCAAGCCAAGGAAAGCATTTTCTTGCCCGAGACAAAAGATCTCTTTGGCAAAATGAAAGCAGCCATGAAGCTTGCAAATCTTCAAGTGTTGGAACTTGATTGCACGGTGGAGGATCGCTCGCAGCTTCCTTCTGAGCTTGCAAAAATTTGTGAAAGCAAAGTTGTCGTAGTATTCAGTTCATTTCCGAAAGACATTGGCGAGTTGATTTTTAAAGGTCCTGGCAAGTGGATTGAAACATACAGTCCGGCCTATCTTCTTGAAGATGCCGGTGCGAAAAAAGTTGTCTGGAATGATCTACAAAAAGTCATGAAGGAGCTCAACGTATGAAGTTCTTAATCTCAGTATTCATTTTGTTACTGGGAGTAAAAACTTCCGCCGCATGCACAGTTGCGGTGACAATCAATGAAGCCATTTCGGCTTCGACCTTCGATTATCTAGAGCGTGCGGAAAAGCGTGCCCTTGAAAGAAAATGTGATTCTATTTTTGTGCGCGTAAATACTCCGGGCGGAAGCTTGCAGAGCACACGTTATATCGTGGAAAAAATGCTGGCGTCTTCAATTCCTTATCTTTGCCTGATCACCCCCAGTGGTGGACACGCGGGAAGTGCCGGGGCCATTATTCTGCAAGCCTGCCACGTCAATGGTGGACTGACGGCGACCAACATCGGCGCGGCGACGCCGATCTTGGGAACCGGGGAAAAGATGCCAGATGATCTTAGAAATAAAATGATCAACGACACTGTGAGCTGGCTCGATGGCATCACGCAGTTGCGCGGGCGCAGCCAAAAATTTTCTAAAGAAATCGTGACCGAAGCGAAAGCCTTAAGCAGTGAAGATGCGCAGAAAATTGGTGCAATCGATATTTTGGCAAACAATGAAGCTGAGTTTTTAACTAAAGCTCAGGGCCGAAAAGTATTGGTCGAGAATAAAAAAGAGATCGAAGTGAAGGTGGGTGATCTGCAAGAGTTCACACCGGATCTTCGTTATAAAGTTTTGGGTTTCGTGGCGGATCCAGAGTTTGCATATCTGCTATTCATGGGAAGTTTGGGGCTTCTGTATGTCGAGATCACTCATCCAGGCATGATCGCTCCAGGTGTGGTGGGTGGTCTTGGTTTGATTCTATCCATGGTTGCATTTCATAAGCTTGATGTCGCTTGGGGTGGCCTGGCGTTAATTCTATTGGGTATTGCTTTCTTAGTCGCAGAACTTTTTTTACCAAGTTTCGGTGCTTTGGGCATTGGCGGTTTGGTGGCGGTCTTTGTGGGAAGTCTTTTCTTATTCGATCCAGCGACGGGAAATCAATTGCCATTGTCTTTGATTATTCCGGCTGTCTTAATCCTTGGAGTGTTCTTCTTAGGTATTGGTTATTTGGCTTTGGGAACTATCAGATTAAAAAGAAATGATTGGGATCATGATCTTCAAAAAAGCGAAGGCCGTGTTGTCTCAATCTCTCAAAACGGGCATAGCGGGCAAATTCAAATCACGGGTGAGATTTGGAAGTTTGTCTCCGAGGATTCTCTGGAAGTGAATGACATAGTTCATGTCACGACTAGGCAGGGTCTAACTTTGAATGTGAAGAAAAAAAGGAGTACGTAAAAATGGAATTCTTAATTGCGATAATAGTGATTGGTGCGATTGTGATCTCATCAATGGTGAAGATCCTAAATGACTGGGAACGAGGCGTGGTTCTTCGCTTGGGAAGAGCGATTGGTGTGCGTGGGCCTGGTTTGATTCTTTTGATTCCTTTCGTTGAGCGTATGATTAAGATTGATACTCGTACTTTGGCGATGGATGTACCTCCTCAAGACGTGATCACAAAAGACAATGTCAGCATGCAAGTGAATGCTGTGGTTTACTTCAAAGTTGTGTCTCCGCTAGAGGCGATCACAAAGATTGAAGATTATTACTTTGCAACTAGCCAACTTTCACAAACGACTTTGCGTTCTGTGATGGGACAATATCCGCTGGATGATATTCTCGTTCACCGCGATATGATCAACGGTGCTCTTCAAGAGATCCTTGATAAACACACAGAAGCATGGGGCGTGAAGGTATCCATGGTGGAAGTGAAGCAGATCGACTTGCCTAAGGAAATGCAAAGAGCGATGGCCCGTGAAGCTGAGGCAGAGCGTGAGCGTCGTGCCAAGGTGATCAGCGCCGAGGGTGAGGTGCAGCGTGCCGAAAGATTGGCTAAAGCGTCAAATACCTTGGCTAGTTCACCATCTGCACTACAGCTCGCTTACATGCAAACCTTGACTGAAATCGCCGGCGATAAGTCGAACACAATTCTTTTCCCGTTGCCGATGGATTTGATAAAGCCCTTCATGCAGTTGGAAAACAAAAACTAGACTTTCATCAGCACTAAATTCTTAGTCTAATTGGGAGAGCAAGAGCTCTCCCTACGAGAGCCGGGCAAGCAAGACGCTTGCCCTTTTAATTTTGTGGTCAGCGCAAGTTAAACTCTACGGACGGAGTCGTTAGTGCGAATCATTTGGGCCTTCATCGGTTTTCTGAGCGTTATGATGTTCTCGATTTCCGATGCGCAATCTGCAGAGCTTGTGCGTGTGCGCCTTATGACGATCAATAAAAAAATTCAACTTACAGGCATGAGCCTTCGTTTTCAAAATCTTGCGCAACCATTTCGTCCGGTGGCAATTCCTCAAAATGGTCAGGCAGAGGTTCGTCTTCTTCAGAAGGCCGGGAAGACATTTTGGTCTTTAAAACTCAATAATCAAGATCACGAACATCTTTTCACAGAAAAATATCTGATGGTTCAAGGGGATGGTCTGCGCGTGGGGGCGCAAACTTTGCCTGCGAAAATTCTTCTGACAGCCAACGGGAAACAGAAAGTCGATGTCATTGGTGTTGTGCCGTTAGATGAATATATTGTCGGTGTCCTATCCAGCGAGATGCCTTCGTCTTGGCCGATGGAGACATTGAAAGCCCAAGCCGTGGCGATTCGTTCCTACACCATGGCGGTTATGGATGAACGTAAAGAACGTCCTTTTCATGTTGAGAGCAGCGTTCTGGATCAAGTATTCCGCCATGTCATGGGTGAAGATGAAAATAATGTGAAGGTGAAGCGTGCGATTCAAGCTGTGGCGGAAACTCACGGAGTTCGTCTAGTGGGCCCAAATCACAAAGTTCTAAAAGCTTTCTATCATGCTGATTGTGGCGGAAAGACTACCACGGCTAAAAGTGTTTGGCAGGGTGGTGTCGATGCAGGAGTCGCAGTGGATAGCTCTTGTCCGACTGGCCCCCATGCTTTGTGGAATTTAAAGTTATCTAAGGAAGATTTAAAAACGCGTCTTCGCTTGGTGAACTTTGCTTCTTTGGCCTTGTTGAAGGCAAAGGGAGATCAGCGTGTTCAGTCAGTTCGTGTTGCGATGAATGATGGTACCAACAAAGTAATCTCAGCCAATGATTTCCGCCAAGCCTTGGGCTTCCAGGATTTGCGTAGTACATCTTTTGATATGAAGGAAGAAGGCGATCAAATTGTGTTCTCTGGTCGGGGCTTTGGCCACGGTGTGGGACTTTGCCAATGGGGAAGTCGGGTTCTGGGGCAGCGTGGAGCGAAGTATAAGGAAATCTTAACACATTACTATCCGTTAGCCCGACTAAAGTAGTTTCATTTTTTAGTGTTTAGTCCCGATCAGTGTTTCATATGAACAATTTGAAACACATTCCGCTGTTGCGATTAAAAACGCGATTAAGCAGGAAGGTGGGACTGAAAAGAAAGTTCAGGGAGTTTATCTTCACGGTAAGTTTTAAGAAAGTAACCAGTAGAAAAAGAGACTGTGCAGGTCCCTTTTTTCGTTCCGAAATGTGATTCTATTTGTATTAGAATCCCATAAAGACTCGGGCAGCAAACATAAAAACTGCTCCCAAGATCAAGACATTTGTTGCTGTGACTGTCATAAGGCGTTCCTTTAAGTAAATGGCTAAAATTTGATACGTTTCCCATTTCGGTAAAATCCTAGAAATTCTTGAATTTTTCTTTTTTCGTCGAAGTTTTGGCCAGGGTTTTTCCACAGTGAGTGCCCTTTTTGCGCTTCCTCCCCAAGGTTTAGACGATCAATGACCCTTTGTTTCAGCCTGAGAAAGGGGATAAAAGAGCATGAATTACATATACTTAAGTGGGTACTTGGACTTTGGCATAAGCATCGCAATAGCATCCCTATGAGAGGTGGCCACTAACGGCACACCCCTTAAAAGAGAGGCTGTTATGAAAAATCTCAACACTAAGCTTATGATCCTTCTTGCTGGATTCTCTATCATGGGAGTTGGCTGTGGAAAGAATCAACTACAAGCGAATTCATCTGTAGTTAGTGACGGGACAATTCTACCAGGAGGAACAATCCCTGGTGCACCAGACTCTACAGATACTTCTTCTGGTTCATACACTAATACAGCGACATTCGTTCCGGTGTCTTTGTCTGAGTTCAACTCTTATGTTGTTTCTCATCCATTGAACAATCCAACGAACTTCAAGATCACTGTGAATTTGCAAAAGACATCTTCGAGCCGCTACGGTGGAACGATCCAATTGTCTTATGTAGATAATGGTTACCAATATAACGGAACTTTCACATCAGGTACAGGAACGAACATTTCAATTTCTGGTTTGAAAGACAATGGCACGGAAGAGTCTCAGTTTAACTATTGGTATGCTTCTAGTGGCCAAGCGGTGTTCTCTGGAATGTTCCAGGATTCTCAGGGTTCTATCGTAGTAGTTGTTGATAGCATGCTGAACCAAGGTGACGCTCAAGGTAGTTCGTCTGTATCTGGCTCAGTTTATTACAAAAACTTTGCGCAATCATATGCAACTCAGTCTCCATACAGAAAATGCTGGTTCATCTACACAGGCCCTTACAATTGCCGTGACTCTGCAATCATCAATAAGTCTTCTTTGGTTCCTTCAGATGGTGGTTACAGAAAACTTGGAACTTTCTCTGGATTGAGCAAGTCACAAGCATTCACACAGTAAGACTGAGTTGAGTTGAAACGAAATATAGAATTTAAAATATTTAAACAGGAATAAAAAAAAGGAAGATAAGGAGAGAATTATGGAAACACTTAACAAGAAAACTTTAAGTTTTTCTGCAAGGCTTTTCACCCATGCAATCGCAGCTTTGGCCCTTGTTACTTCGGTGACAGCTTGTGGAAATAAAGGCGGAGGCGGTAGCCCCAACAACCCCTTTACAGTTGGAGCGACTGGTAATGTGACAGTTTCGAACTGTACGTCTTGCACGGCGACCATGGGAAGTCAGCAGTTGGCGATTGATATCTTCAATGCGAAAAATGTTTCGGGCATTGCAAACCTTCAAAGCATGCAGTTGATTGTGCAACCAGGCAGTTTTGTTCCCGGTGCAAGCTCAAGCTATAACTTGTACAGCGGCCCAGTAGCTATCCAAGGACTTTTAACATTAACTCAAACGGCAGTGGACCCTGCAACAGGACAGTGTGTGATTCCAGCAGGAAGTTACACGATTCAAACGGCGCAAGTAGGTCAAATGTCGATGGGCACATTAAATGTTCCAATGTTGGTGACGAATACAGGAAATATCGTCATGGAGTTGCGTGAAGGTATCCTCTATAAGGATGCAGCCACTGGGATGACTCGCATGTATGGTTCATTGTTTATCAAGAGCGTGAATGGCATTGCATGTACGAATGCATTCTCTGATGTTTTGAACTAACTGAGTTGTGCTTCTGCTTTGCAGGAGTAAATTTGAAAAAATAAAACTACCAAACCCCGGGTTCATAACTCGGGGTTTCTTATTTCTGGTGACATAATAATTCTTGCTCTTAGAAGAAAGTCTGGGTCTAATGAGTGTATGGAATTACCTCTTTGGATCGACTTCTTTGATGAACTTCAGAATGTGCGAGGACGTTCCCAAAACACAGTGATGGCTTACCGTCGTGATTTGGAACTCTATATCGAATACTCAAAAACTAGCAAATCCGTGACTGGCTTTTACGAGTTTATGAAAAAGCATAAGCTTTCCACTCGTTCGCAAGCGCGCGTGGTTTCTTCTTTGCGCACTTATTTTAAATACTGTGAAACTCGCGGGCAGACTTGCCCAGAGCTTCGTGAGCTTAAACCACCAAAGGTCAAAGTGGGTCTTCCCAAAGTTTTAACGCCTCAAGAGTTCCAGCAACTTTTTGATGCGGCGGAAACAACGGATCCCGTTAAGACAGCTCGCAATCAACTGACGTTACTTTTCCTTTATGGATTGGGTTGTCGTGTTTCAGAATTGATTTCTTTGAATGTAGCGGACTTTAATGCCACAGATCGATGGATTAAAGTTTTGGGTAAGGGCAGCAAAGAACGTTTGGTGCCTTTGACTGAAAAGCTTGCGGAAGAATTGACGAAGTATCTTCGTGATTCCCGTGCTGCTTTGATGAAGGAAAACTCTCCATCTATTCTGATCAATGATCGTGGACATCGCCCATCGCGAGTCGATGTTTGGAGATGGCTTGCTGCTTGGTCTTTGCGTGCAGGTTTTGCAGAACCGGTGAATCCTCATAGATTCCGTCATGGCTGTGCAACGGCTTTGCTTGAAGGCGGAGCAGATCTTCGTTCGATTCAAATGTTGTTGGGTCATGCGAGTATTCAAACGACCCAGATCTACACGAACGTGACAACGAACACGATGACTCGCACGATTGAAGAGCATCATCCGTTATCTCAGTTGCAAGAGATTGAGAAATAATTTTTAGATTTTAAAAAAGGGGACGGAAGGTCCCCTTTTTTATTTTCAGAGATTGAACTTACAGACTTGCTTCTCGTTGGCCAGGTCTTTGCGATTGTAGATTAGAAATTTCAAAAGTTTGCTCTTGCGGCAAAGAAGAGAACCCACCTTTAATACCTTGTTTGATTTTCGGCAGAAGAACATCATCACGGAACCGCTCCCAACTTTGTTTCGAGTCGTGGATTGCCATGACAGTCCAGCCATTTTTTGAAGC
>CAZPYX010000061.1:0-20248 GCA_964590635.1 uncultured Bdellovibrio sp. | reverse complement strand
TCGGAACCTGTTCAACAAGTTGGTTGGCATTAGATCGCCACACGAAGAAGATTCTGCCATCTCAAGATCTCCGTCCCTGGGAACAAATTTGTTTAGACCAAAGCAACGGACTCGTGCCAGAAAAAATCCCCGTTCAGGGGGACTACGAAACTCTGGCCAAATTCCGCGTGCGCAATTCTGATTTGGATGCAAACCAGCACGTCAACAACACCAAGTATGCCCAATGGATTTTGGATTCGATTCCCTATGAGTTCCATAAAAGCCTCCTCCTTAAAAGTTATTCCGTCAACTTCCTGGCAGAGACTCACCTTGGCGACAAGGTGAAGGTGGAGCGTTCCTACGAATCACCTTCAGCCCACGAGGTGTCCTCTGGGGTCTCGACTTATCGTGGCGTTCGACTTGAAGATGATAAGATTCTTTTTACAGCGCGCCTGGAATGGGAGAAGATTTAAGCATGAATTTGCTTAAGCCTTTTGTCGAAACTGCGCTCACTCAATCCTTTCGTATCGAAACAACGAGCCAACTTATTTCTGCCACGGAACTTATTTTGGAGTTCACGATTCGTGGGGACCTTCAGCAGATTCGTTTTCAAGACAGCGCCTTCGTGGCATCTCGCCTTGATGAGCTTTGGAAGCACACCTGTTTAGAGTGCTTCTTCTCAACCGACTTGGAAGAATCGGCTCCTTATTTTGAGATCAATTGTTCCCCGAGTGGTGACTGGAATGCATATTCTTTCAGCAGCTATCGCCAGGGGATGCAGGCGTCTCAAGATCTGAAAGTGCAGCTTACTCATCGTGAGGGCGGTTCCAATGAAGCCTTCTTTCGCATTCAAGTCCGCGGAAATGGCCTCCAAGGAGCCCGCCATCTTGGGATGACCGCTGTGATCGAATTTATAGATGGAAGTCGCAGCTTTTTTGCCCTCTCCCACCCTGGTCCTCAACCCGACTTTCATTTGAAAAAATCATTCTCAATTTCGCTCTGAATCAAGTTTTCACCTTCTTGACCCTTATCTGAGGCCAAGTTAATTTTGCTTGGTTTATATTAATAAAATAATGCGATGCGCCTGGCTGATTGATATGTTCGCCTTTTGGCGAAACAGCACGATTCAGACAAAAGCGACGCAATCCCATAAGTCGAAAGGACTGCCCATGAAGAAACACACAGTACGTGTTTATCCATCTAAAGAAAAACTAGATCGTAAAGATCAACTTGCTTGGAAACTTGCGGAAATCTCTTCTGACAATGCTCCGATCAAAGCTGACGTTGTTGATATGGTTATCAACCGTATCATCGACAATGCTTCTGTTGCTATCGCGGCAGCAAACCGTCGTCCTGTTGCTTCAGCACGTGCGATGGCGATTGCGCATCCTCGCGCGACTGGCGCGACTGTTTTCGGTATGCCAAACGATCAAAAATTTGACTGTGAATGGGCAGCTTGGGCCAACGGAACTGCGGTTCGTGAGTTGGATTTCCATGATACTTTCTTGGCAGCTGACTACTCTCACCCTGGTGACAACATTCCAGCTATCTTGGCGGTTGCTCAACAAATGGGTAAAAATGGTAAAGAGCTTTTGAAAGGTATCGTGACTGGTTACGAGATCCACGTTGATCTAGTAAAAGCGATCTGCTTGCACGAATACAAAAAAGACCATATCGCTCACTTGTGCCCGGCTCAAGCTGGCGGCATCGGTACTTTGTTGGGTCTTCCGACTGAAACTATCTTCCAAGCGATTCAACAAGCGGTTCACGTTTCATTCACGACTCGTCAATCTCGTAAAGGTGAAATCTCTTCTTGGAAAGCTTACGCTCCGGCACATGCTGGTAAATTGGCGATTGAAGCCGTTGACCGTGTTATGCGTGGCGAAGGCGCTCCGTCTCCTATTTATGAAGGTGAAGACTCTGTGATCGCTTACATGCTTTCTGGCAAAAACGGAAAATATGAAGTTCCACTTCCAGAAGTTGGCGAAGAAAAACGCGCTATCCTTGAAACATACACAAAAGAGCACTCTGCGGAATATCAATCTCAAGCATTGATCGACTTGGCTGCTCGTATGAAAACTAAGATCGCGAACTTCGATGATATCTCTAACATCGTGATCCACACTTCTCATCACACTCACTATGTTATCGGTACTGGCGCAAACGATCCGCAAAAAATGGATCCAAATGCATCTCGTGAAACTCTTGATCACTCGATCATGTACATCTTCGCAGTGGCTCTTCAAGACGGTACTTGGCACCATGTTAACTCCTACGCTCCAGAGCGTGCGAAACGTGCTGACACTGTGGCTTTGTGGCATAAAATCTCTACTCAAGAAGACAAAGCTTGGACAGAGGCTTACCACGATCAAAACCCAGACAAAAAACGTTTCGGTGGCCGTGTTGAAATCATTTTCAAAGACGGAACTAAATTGGTTGATGAATTGGGCGTAGCAAACGCGCATCCAGCGGGAGCTAAACCATTCAAACGTGCAGACTACGTTCGTAAGTTTGACACTTTGACTGAAGGAATCATCACTAAAGAGGAACGCAATCGTTTCATCTCTTTGGTTGAGAACCTTGAGAACTTGACTGCTGATCAAGTGAAACAATTGAACGTGCAAATCCCTATCGACAAGTTGACAAACAACAAACGCGATACAAAAGGGATCTTCTAGTAAGAAGACCTCCAGCGGAGAGTGCAGAGTCGTGTTGGACACGGCCTCCTGCCTCACTGCTTCGCCTGCGGCGAGGGGCATCCAGCCCCCGCAGAGGTCCAACCCGACTCTGCACTCTCCGCCGGCTGACTTTTCTAAAAGATCCAATTTGTTGGGTCTTTTAATCTGGCTTGTCCCACGTCGTGGGACTCGCGGATTTTGGGGTACGCCGTACCTTTTTGCCATGCTTGGCGTTAGAATTTGGTTTTTGAATTTAATGGCCTTTTTTTGGGGCCGATTTCCTTGGAGGAAATTATGTTGTTTCCTGAAATTACTCCCGCACAGAAACGCGCTAATTTTAGAGCGGCTTTGAAAACTGGTAAATTGCTTCAGTTCCCTGGATCGTGGTCTCCTCTTGTGAGTATGGCCATTGAAAAGCAGGGATTTGATGGAGTTTATATTTCTGGGTCCGTGCTTTCGAATGATCTTGGTTATCCTGACATTGGTTTGACTTCTTTGACTGAGGTTGGGCAACGTGGTCGTCAGATTGCGCGCACGACGAAGCTTCCTACTATTATTGATATTGATACAGGATTCGGCGAACCGATGAGTGCGACTCGTACGGTTCAAGAAATGATCGAGATGGGACTTGCGGGTTGCCATATTGAAGATCAAATCAATCCAAAGCGTTGTGGTCACCTTGATGGTAAATCTCTTGTGACACGTGATGAGGCGACTCGCAAAGTGGCGGCGGCAGCGAAAGGCAAAAAAATGGATGAAAATTTCCTTTTGATTGCTCGTACGGATGCTCGTGCTTCTGAAGGTTTAGATGCGGCGATTGATCGTGCAAAAGCTTACATTGATGCTGGTGCGGATTGCATCTTCACTGAAGCTCTTGAAAACGAGAAAGAATTTGAAACCTTCCGTAAGGCTGTTTCAGTTCCACTTCTTGCGAACATGACAGAGTTCGGTAAAGGTCGTTTGTTCACTTACGAAGAGCTTTCTAACTTGGGCTACAATATTGTGATCTATCCAGTAACGACGTTCCGTCTGGCGATGGGCGCAACTGTTGACGGTCTGGCTGAGATTAAAGCGAAGGGCACTCAAGAAGGCCTGCTGGGCAAGATGCAAACACGCAAAGATCTTTATGCTTTGACTCGTTATGATGAGTACAGCAGCTTCGACCAGAATATTTTCAACTTCACTTTAAAATAAACTCCTTTGGAGTTGTGAAAAAGTAAACTCCTTCGGATGAAGTCGTTTGAATTCAAAAGCTGAAAAAAAAGCCCGGTTTCCCGGGCTTTTTTTTTACCAACTAGTGGTTGCTCTCTTTTACTTTTTTACAGATGTAACCTACAAATACGAATTTGTGAGCAGAAGAATCCCATTTGTATGAAGGAGTCGCTTCATAACCTACTGGGCAGTTGTCAGCCAATACAACGTAGTCATTAGATGCGAATGCAGCAGAAGTAGCCAAAGTCATAGCGATAGCAAGAACGATTTTTTTCATTTAAAACCTCCGTGGTTATTTTGTGAAGCCAACATAAAAATGCTCGGAGAAACAAGCACTCATATTTTTTTATAACTTCATCTTTCTCTGACAAACCCAAGTTTGTCCAAAATATCTGGGACAAACCGTTCCGCTGTCGTTCCCTTACAAAAATCGAATCTATTTTAGGACTTTACAAACCAAACTCCTCGCACTAGACAGTTGCTCTTAAAAAATTATCCCATTCGCGAAGGAGTTCTCGTGCTTGCCATTGTTGAAGAAACACCACCGGCTTGCGACCTCTCACAGCAGGTTTCATTGGATCTAGAGGGCGCTCTGGCGCAATTTAAAGATCTCCGTGTAGGTCTGCGCATCCTTTCGCAAAAAATGGACATCCACGAGCGAACTCTGCGCCGACTTTTACAGCGTGAACATGTTCCGAACTATCTGACTCTTTACAAAATTTATCGTGTTTTAACTTCTGCGAACGATGACACAACCCTGCTCAAAAACGTTCCTGAATTAATTCGAGAACACATTGTGAAGATGAATCCCAAACTGCCAAATGCCGAAGTGCAGTTGAACGGAAATCTGGAACGTGAACTTTTAAAAGATCGCGTGATGGGCGAAATTTATTTTCTCGCTGCCTGCTCTGCCGTTCGCAGGGATGAAATTGTTTTTCGCTATGGGCAGTTCGGCATGGAAGCTCTTCGACGCTTGCTCAGCTTAGGCGCCCTGAAAGAATCTTCGCCACAGCTTTATGTTCTTGGCTCCAATCAAGCCAACTTCTCTGCAGCGGGAATTAAAACTTTAGGTCTGAACATGGTAGAAACTTTCGCCAGCAGTAAAGACACCGATCTTCCCATGACAAACTTCATGGGAGTTTTCGCGGAAGGCATTTCCGAAGAAACTTACAAAGAATGGATCCGCATCGACAAAGAGGCTTACTATAAGAAAGTCGAACTCACCAAAATGCCCGGAGCCCTAGGCTCTATTCGCGGACTGACCTTCATGGTCACTGATAAAATGAAAATTAATAACGAGGTCCTTTAATGACAAAATATTTGAAACTTATAGCTCTTACTCTTTTAACTTTGGCCCTTTATTCAGCCCAACCGGCCCAGGCTGGTACGGGGGACGCCGCAGGCGGAAGACCGATCAATCCCGGTCAACGATAGGAAGCTCGCCATCGGATGACTTGGCCTGCATGGCAAAAATGCAGGCTGAACTGACTTCTGGGGCTTTCAAAGCCATTCTCAAGGCCCTTTCGAAGTGTCTAGTTCAGCTAATAAGAACTGGGGCCCGGATTTCTTATTTTCCTGCCACTTTCATAAAGCCGTCGATTTCCCGTTGACGGACTTTTAACATTTGTTAATATGGCCGCGAATAATTGCCCCAAATCCTGGAGCAATGTCTTTATCTACGTAAAGACGAAACCGGAGGCCTTATGAGATCCCGCGCCCTTGCCCTCTCTGCCTTGTTGATGTTCTCTGTTCATGCCCTGGGCGCGGAGGCGCTTTCGGATGACTCTTTATCAATCACTCCTCAAGATGGTCACAGCTTATTCAATGACAGCATTGATCAGGCTAAGTCATCTATTGATATGATGATGTATCATCTCTCAGATCTAGAGACGACAAAGCATCTGCTCGCAGCACAAAAACGTGGCGTGAAAGTGCGTATGATCTTAGACGCCAAGGCGATGACGACCCCTTCATCCACGGCTATTTTTAATCAGCTCATAGCTGGCGGAGTATCTGCCCGTGGAAGTTCGCCGGCGTTCTCGATCTCCCATGCTAAGTCTGCGACCTTCGATAATTCTTGGGCGTTAGTGACTTCGATCAATCTCACTCGCACAGATTCTTACACTCGCGATTTCGGCATTAAGACAACAGATGCAGATGTCATTGCAGAGTTCGAAAAAGTTTTTGATGCTGACTGGGACAATGCTCAGAATAAAACTGGAAACACTCCAGAGCTGACTGTGGAAAAGCTCCTTTGGAGCCCGGTCAATTCTTTGGATAAACTTTCGACTCTGTTAAAGAGTGCAAAAAAATCCATTTACTTAGAAGTTGAAAATTTAGGCGATAAAGATGTGCTCTCCGCCCTCGAAGACAAAGCCCACGCGGGAATCCAAGTTGTTGTGGTTGTTCCTGCCTGCGTAGAGGGAGGAGGAACTCGCAATCTTCCCTTTATGAAAGAGCTTGCTGACGCGGGCGTGGATGCACGGCTTTCTGTGCCTCCTTACACGGGCCAAAATCCTTACATCCATGCGAAGGCCATTGTGGTCGATGATCAGGAATTTTACGTTGGCTCTGAAAACTTTAGTTTCAATAGCCTGACTGCGGCTCGCGAATTGGGAATTATCGAAACCAGCCCTAGCTTGAGTGCGACAATTCGTTCCACGATTGCACAGGATGCTCAGCTTGCAACGGCCAGCTCGCAAATGAGCTCGACATTCAACTGCGGTACAAAACCTATTGCTGCACCTGCAGCCCAAGCAAACTAATTAGTCCCGTCAAACAACACGGCGTATCGCTCCACTTTGCGGGAGCTACGCCAAGAAGCGCCGCATACTCTTCTCCCCCGCCTTGACCCAAGGGATGCCAAGGGCTAGCTTGAGCCATTACATTTTCATAAATTAACACGGCGAGCCTCTAAGAGGTCCGGCGTACCCATTCCGCGGAGGAAAAAATGGCTGAATATATCAATCCAGATTATGTGCCTGAACCAGAGAAAATGAACGTTAAAAAAGGTCTTGATGGCGTTGTGATGGATACGTCTTCAGTATCTAAAGTAAACCCTCACACAAACTCTTTGATCTACCGCGGTTACCCAGTTCAAGACTTGGCTGAAAACTGCTCTTTCGAAGAAGTTGCTTTCTTGATGTACAATGGTGAGTTGCCGACAGCTTCTCAACTTGCTGACTTCACGAAAAAAGAACGTAGTTACCGCGATATCTCTGCAACTTTGTTGAACGTGATCAAAGCTCTTCCACAAAAATGCCACCCGATGGATTCAATCCGCACTGCGGTTTCATTCCTTGGTTGTGAAGACGCACGTATCTGGGATTCAACTCCTGCGACAAATCTTGATAAAGCAATGATGTTGCTTGCTAAGATCCCGACTGCAGTTGCTGCTGACTACCGTTTCAAAAAAGGTTTGGACTTTATTCCTCCAAAAGCTGATTTGACGATGGCAGAAAACTTCTTCCACATGTGTTTCGGTAAAGTTCCACAAAAAGAAGTTGTTAAAGCTTTCGACGTTTCTTTGATCCTTTATGCTGAACACAGCTTCAATGCTTCTACATTCACAGCGCGTGTTGTGACTTCAACTCAATCTGATATCTACTCTGCAACTGTTGCGGGTATCGGAGCGTTGAAAGGTCCTTTGCACGGTGGTGCTAACGAAATGGTTATGCACATGATGAAAGAGATCGCGGATCCTGCAAAAGCAGAAGCGTGGATGTTGGATGCTCTGGCTAATAAGAAAAAAGTTATGGGCTTCGGTCATCGCGTTTACCGTTCTGGTGACTCTCGCGTTCCAACTATGAAAAAGTACGCTCAAGTTATGGCTGACGTAACTGGCGAACAAAAATGGATGCAAATGTACACAGCTTTGGAAAAAGTTATGGTTGATAAGAAAAAGATCTACCCTAACTTGGATTTCCCAGCGGGTCCTGCTTACTACATGATGGGCTTCGAGATCGACTTCTTCACACCGATCTTCGTAATGGCTCGTACAACGGGCTGGTCTGCTCACATTATGGAGCAAACTGCTGACAACCGCATCATCCGTCCTCTTTCTGAGTACGTAGGTGCTGAGCAACGTAAAGTTGTGCCTTTGTCTGAAAGAAAATAAGCCGGCTTACGCTTCGACTTCGTCGGAGTAGGAATGAAAATTAAGAGAAAAGCCCAACTCGCAAGAGCTGGGTTTTTTTTATCTACTTTACGTCGATTTTATCTTTAGGGTTGCAACAACCTACGACAAGTTGTGTGCCCTTTAAAAACCAAACTTCCTGAGAGTATTCTGTCTCAGACATTCCATCAGAACATTTGGGATCATAACGGATCGTGAAAATGGATTCTTCCCCCGTAGTCCCTTTGGCTTTAATGACTTGCCCAAATGTTGGCGACGTTCCCGCTGGAAATGATCTTTGTGTGATCACAAGCTTTTCGCCTTTTTCACCAGTGGCCGCAAGTATCACGACACCGTCCGCGATCTGAGCATTCCAAAAAGGCTCTGTACCAAAACATTTAAAAGTCATTTCCTGCGCAAATGATGGGGCCGCAGCAAAAATGATCAAACCTGCGAGAAGCTTCATCATCTCAATACTCCTTGTTTATCTTTGTAAGAATTGAGTTAATAGAGCTGAACTGCTTCCCCCATTCAACTTACTAGTTGGCAACCCTGAGCGAGGCCCCATGAGCAAATTAACAAAATACTTTTTACTTTCGCCTTTCGTCTTTGCATTTCTGGCCTGTTCCTCGACCCCCGAAAAAAAAGAAGCCCCAGTCGCCCCGGTGGCGTCCGCGTTCAACCTTCTGACTATGTCATTTGAAAAACTTGATGGCTGCTTTCTGCTCTATGATATGAAAAGCAAAGATTACATTGAGGAGTTTAACTCAGCTCGCTGCCGCCAGCAGACTGCACCTTGCTCAACATTCAAAGTTCCCTTGGCTGTCATGGCCTTCGACGCTGGGGTTTTAAAAGACGAACAAACAAAGTTTAAATGGGATGGCAAAAAGCGCAGCATTCTAACGTGGAACCAAGATCAAACAGCCAGCAGTTGGATGAAAGAGTCTGTGGTTTGGTATTCACAAATCATCACAAAAAAAATGGGTCGCAAGAAAGTACAAGCCTATCTGGATAAATTCCAATATGGAAACCACGACTTCTCTGGCGACATCGCAACTGCATGGCTGACCGGAAGCCCTGCTCTTCACGACCGAACTAAAACTTTGTTTTTAATTTAAGGTTATGGGAAGGTTAATTTCTGGAAGAAACTTTGGAAATCGACCTTACCTGTGTCACAAAGATCCATGGAGCTGACTCGACAAATCACTTTTCTTGAAACCACTCCGAATGGATTTAAGCTGAACGGGAAAACAGGATCAGGCTTTATGGGCCCGGACTTTAAAGGCCGCTTGGGTTGGTTCGTGGCTCACGTTGAAGGAAACGGTCAGGAATATATTGCTGTTGCAACTTTTAACGATAAGGGTGCCAATGACTCTTTGAGTGGTGGCCGCCACGCCAAGCAAATTGTGATTGAAGCGTTAACAGCCCACGGACTTTATTAGAAAATATCGCTTACTTTTTGAAGACACCTTCAAAAGTAAGTCGTCGTCCGTTACTAATTATTGGCGGCAAAGACAAAGCGTATCATCTTTTGATCGAAGCCCACACGTTCTGCATTGTATGCAGCTAAGGCGCTGTTAAACCTTTGCGCGAACAATTCTTTATGATGTGCATATTCAAGACTTTGACGAGAGATCGCCAGGGACAACAGATAATCGCTCTTCACGAGAAGATTCTGAAATTCAAATTCATTAAATTTCGCAAAAGGACCGCTCTTACGATGAGTTCCAAATAAGGTCGTCATGCGGGTCATATGTACCATCAGCTCTTCGGCATATTCGGCTTTGAGTTTGTCTTCATCAATATTGCGAAGCCATTTCTTAAACGGGCTGAGTGACATCGCCTCTATAATTCGACCTGCCTTATCATCCAAGCTTTCCGCCAGAACGACCGCAGAACGAAGCGTATTGACGACATTAGGCTTTACGATGGGTGTCTTGCCCACTCTTGTCACAGAAGAGACCTTCTGCGTCTGTCTCATTTTGAGAGGAGCCTTGCGCGGTTTTGCCTCCGCAGCGCCTACTACAAATAAAACAGCCATGACTAACATTAAGCACTTGGACTTTGTCATCCACACCCTCACTTCAGTTCGTTAAGGATATCTAATACAAAGCCCGTGCCCTGTTTCATTTAGAGATCGTAGTGTCCTTGGGATTCAGGTTGAAAGAGAACCTCTTTCACTTTGAGTTTTTTAACACTGCCATTCGGAAGTTTCCAATCAATCGATTGCCCCACGGACAAACCCAAAAGGGCCACGCCGATCGGGGCAAGTATAGAGATCTGCCCTTTTTCCAAGTTCGCATCTTTCGGATATACCAAAGTCATCTCTTGCTCTTGTCCAGACAACTCGTCAACAAAGCGAACCCGCGAGTTCATCGTCACTACTGTCGAAGGAATATCTTTTTGCGCGATCACATTGGCGCGACTCAGTTCTTCTTCAAGAGCAAGCCCCGTGTCGGATTCAGTTTGTGCCGCCAAAGATGACAAGCGTTGGTAATCAAGATCAGTAACAAAAATTCGCGATTGCGACTCCATAGAGTTCTCCTATTAAGAGGTTAAATTTTCATGAATATCAAAAGGATTTTAAGAAAGTGGGTTTTCGTTAAATACGAAAATTACTTCTTTGCAGAATGAAGCGCACACAACAGCTTCAGACCCTTATGGGCTTCCAGAAGCTTGTTAATAGTAGATAGTAAAACCTTTGCGCACATGATGAGCCACTATAACATGCCTAGAAACGAATTAAAACCCTAACTATTGTGAAGTTATTTGTCAGAAACACTCCAATCTACAGGCCCCACATTGCGCAGTTGTTTTCTGATATTCGGTCTATCAAAGAGTGTTTTCACCCAAATTGAAATTTCGTCCACGGCCGCATCCAAATTATTTTCATCAACAATCAACGTTGGAAGATCTAAAGTTCCCACTTGATTTTGAGCATCGTCAAACGGCCCTTGCACCATCACAAAACCTTTGCAAAACGAAGTCTCTTGAATGGCCCGCGCAAGGTATTCTGCCCCCACGCTGACACCGACGCCCACCAGACTCTCGCTGTCCGCAATCGCTTGCTCGCCCAAAAACTTTAAGCCGGCTTTAATGTCTTCAACACGTTTGCTGGGGGATTCCCAAGCTTGAGCAGAGGCTTCATCGTCACCGTAAAAAGCATGGTCCAGCACCAGACACACAAAGCCCTCGTTACTGAGTTCACTTGCGATATGTTCGGTCAATGGAATCGTTGCTCCGGTCATGCTGCCTTCGAAAAGCAAGGCCGGTGCAAGTTGAGCCGTGCTTTGCGGCGGAAGAAAGAGAGCCGCTTCCAACATGCGTCCTTGAGAGGTGAATGTCACAATGAGCTTCATAAAGACCTCCTTCTTTAAAATAAAACTCGCAGCCCATGGCATGTAGTAAAAGCCTTCACTTTGCTACAATACAGCTCAAGTTCACACTAAAGACGGGGCAGAATATGTTATTTACTGACCTTCAATTAGTTCGAATCTGTAAGATTTAAATTGATCATAAAATTACGCGCAATTCTAAAAGCTCGTGTCTTGGCTTCTTCTGCTTTCATACCAATGAAGTGCTCATCGACGGTTTCAACAAAGAGTCGAAGCCATTGCTCGAAATGAGCAGGCTTTAAATTCAAATGCATATGTGGAGGAAATGGGCGACCCCGATAGGTATCTTCTCCTAAAAGGAGATCTGACCAAAAGTTGTAAAGCTTTGGTAAATGCTCAGACCAATCAACTTTCGCGACGTCATTGAAAATAGGGCCGATCAAGCCGTCTTTGCGAACTTTATCGTAAAAACTGTCCACCATTAATTGGACGTCTTCGCGGGATTCTAAAGTTTTTTTCAAAGAGGTTTCGGTCATAAGGTCTCTCTCTCGTCTAATTAACTGATCGGCAAAACATCCAAATCTTTTGCGCGAATCTTACGAAGCTCGTCAGGAATGCATTTCAGAACAGCTTCCCCAAGAGATTCAATCAATTCACTTTTATAATGTTCGCGACGATAAACCAATCCAATTTCACGTGCCGGGATGGGACGTTCAAACGGAATGATCTGACTGTGCTCGCCTATTTGTTCGCTGGCTAAAAATGGAACCAGGGTGTAGCCACCGTAAAGATCGACAAGATTCTTCAAAGTCTCTAAACTGCCGCTTTCAAATTTATAGCGACGATCTTTGCCCTTTCCATTCTTGATCGCGCAAAGATCTAGAACTTGATTGCGCAAACAATGGCCCTCTTGCAAAAGCCAAATGTCATCTCGCCCCAACGAGTGGTACTTGATTTTCTTCATCTGACTGTATTCGTGACCTTTATGCGAGAGCACGTAAAAGGGTTCATAGTACAAAGGCAATTCAAAAATCTTTGGCATTTGCGTCGGTGTCGCCAAAAGTCCCACATCAATTTCATCATTATTCAAGGCTTCTAAAATCTGATCCGTTTGCATTTCTCGAATGGTCAACTCCACCGCGGGAAAAAGTTCCTCACAAGCGGGCAACAAACGCGGCAAAAGATAAGGAGCAATCGTCGGAATCACACCAATAACCAGACTGCCCTGCTTAGCTCCTTTTTTTTCCTGCTGAATGATGTTTTCAATTTTTTTCGCTTCAAAAAGAACAGACTGCATTTGCGCGACAAGTTTTTTTCCGACATGAGTCAAAAGGATAGGTTTTTTGGAGCGATCAAAAATCACCGCACCAAGATCTTCCTCTAGCTTTTGAATTTGCATACTTAAGGTTGGTTGCGTCACATAGCAGGCCTCGGCGGCCTTCGCAAAATGACGATATTTATGTACAGCCATCCCATATTCGAGTTGAGTTAAAGAAAAGTTCACTTTAGGAGTCATAACATTCCTCTCATTCTACGCCTCGCAGCAGTCCGAGGTCCCTAGATGCCCATATTATAGCAATCGAGAAAATCTATCAATTAATTTTAATTATCAATTTCCTTAAAAAGGGTTGATCCTCTAGCCTGGAAGACGAAAGATGTTTGCTAACAAAAAGGCTGCCACTGGATCGCTTTAAAATGAGCCACGAAAGCCACAAACTAAACCCATCAAGGAGAAAAAATGACAACTCTTATCAATACAAAAGTGCCTGACTTTAAAGTTGAAGCTTACCACCACGGTGATTTCAAAACTGTGACTCAAGCAGACCTCAAAGGTAAATGGTCTATCTTCTTCTTCTACCCTGCTGACTTCACTTTTGTATGCCCAACTGAGCTTGGCGACATGGCTGACAAATATGCTGATTTCCAAAAAATCGGCGTTGAAGTTTACGGCGTGAGCACTGATACTCATTTCACTCACAAAGCTTGGCACGACACTTCTGAAACAATCAAAAAAATCAAATACCCAATGTTGGCTGACCCAACTGGATTCTTGACTCGCGCATTCGGCGTGCACATTGAAGAAGCTGGTCTTGCTTACCGTGGTACTTTCTTGGTGAACCCTGCTGGCGAAATCAAGTTGGCAGAAATCCAAGACAACGGCATCGGTCGTAACGCTGATGAATTGTTCCGTAAAACTCAAGCAGCCCAATACATCGCTGCGAACCCTGGCGAAGTATGCCCAGCTAAATGGACTCCAGGTAAAGCTACTTTGAAACCTGGCTTGGACCTTGTTGGTAAAATCTAGTTCTTTTCCGGTACATTCTGTCTCTGCCCAATTTTGGGCAGAGACTTCTTCCCTGCTTTTTTTTGTCTTTGTATAGGCTTGTCTTTTTTAGGAGGCTTTCATGTTAGACCCACAAATGAAAGAACAACTCACCTCGGTATTTGCAGCCCTTGATAAACCAGTAGAGCTTGTCTACGAAAACAGCTCCCATGATGATCAAAATGATCTTCTTGAAATGCTTCAAGATGTCGCAAGCACTTCCTCTCAAATTGTCTTGCGTAAGAACGAAGGCGGCACTTCTGCCATGCCTCAGTTCCATATTTCTTATGAGGGAAAACACACAGGCATTGTCTTTAAAGGCATTCCTGGCGGACACGAATTTACATCTTTGATTTTGGCAATTCTGAATACAAACCGTAAAGGTAAGCTCTTAGACAGCCTGATCGTGGACCGCGTGAAACGTCTGAATAAAAACATCATGATCCAAACTTATATCTCTTTAACTTGTGAAAATTGTCCCGAAGTTGTTCAAGCCATCAATCAAATGGCTTTGGTTCATGGTAGTCTTCGTCATGAAATTATCGACGGTGGCTACGTTCAAGACGACATTCAAAAATTAGGAATCCAAGGTGTTCCCAGTTTGGTTGCGAACTCTAAAATGTTCCATTCAGGTCGAATTCAACTTCTGGATCTTCTTAGTAAATTAGAAGCGACATTTGGAGTTGATGAGTCCGCTGCAGTCTCTGAGCCCGTGAATAAAAATCTGGGTCACTTTGATGTCTTAGTCATTGGCGGTGGCCCTGCTGGGGCTGCTGCAGCTATTTACAGTGTTCGTAAAGGTCAAAGCACAGCTTTGATCACTGAAAAAATCGGTGGCCAAGTTCAAGAAACCAAAGGCATTGAGAATCTTATTTCTGTGACGTACACAGAAGGTCCTCAATTGGCGGCACAGCTCAATCAACACGTGGCTAGCTATCCAGTTCATGTTTTTGAAAACCGCCGAGTTAAAAAGATTCACACTGAAAATAAAATCAAAGCCATCGAACTGGAAAGTGGCGAGCATCTGACTGCTGATTCAATCATCGTAACAACCGGCGCCAAGTGGCGTGAGCTGGATGTTGACGGCGAAAAAGAATATCTCGGTCGCGGTGTCGCTTACTGCCCACACTGTGATGGACCTTTCTATAAAGGCAAAAAAGTGGCTGTCATCGGCGGAGGAAACTCTGGAGTGGAAGCGGCCATTGATCTTGCGGGCATCGTTCGTGAAGTTGTGGTCTTTGAATACAACGACACCTTGAAGGCCGATCAGATCTTGGTCGACAAACTTAAATCATTGCCTAACGTTTCCATCGTCACCAGTGCGCGCACTGAGAAAGTCATTGGGGATGGTCAAAAAGTTCAGCAGATCCAATATGTCGATCGCTCTTTGGATAAAACTGAAAAGATGGATCTAGATGGAATCTTTGTACAGATTGGCTTAGTGCCGAACAGTCAATTTCTTAAAGACACTGTGAATATGAGTAAATTTGGCGAAATCATCGTGGACGAGAAATGCCGAACATCCGTTCCAGGTATTTATGCTGCAGGCGATGTGACGACGACCCCATACAAGCAGATCGTCATTGCCATGGGCGAAGGCGCCAAGGCCGCCCTGGCCGCCTTTGAAGACCGCATTTATAATCACTAATAAAAAATAAAAGGGGCTTTGCGGCCCCTTTATTTATTGAAAAATTTCTCGATTTTTCGTCTAAAATTTTTGTGCTGCGACAGTGCATTAGCTTTCAATCAGCTCAATAGAATGACCATCTGGATCAAGAATGATGGACTTCTTCCCGTCAGGCATTTCTGTCGGATCTAATATACACATAGCCCCATTCACTTGATTCAGTTGCGCCACACTCTTTTCAAGATCTGTAATGCGGAAGCCTAACTGGAGACTGGGAATTTGTGATTTTTGTACGTTTTTAATCGAGTACAAAGAGAACTCTACTCCGCTATGCACCGCTCGATAAACTTCACTGCCCTTATCGACTTTTACGGCCTTGAATTCGAAGCCGATAATTCGATAAAAATCGAGCATGTCCTGTAGATGCATAGTATTTATTGTGATAGAAGTGAAAACCAAGCTCATTCACCTATTATCAGAAGCGAGGCACTGTGAAACAAGAAAAAATTTACCTCAAAGACTATAAAGGCCCAGCTTTTTCTGTCGATTCTATCCATCTCGACTTCAATTTGAATGAGGACTTTTGTCGAGTTCGCGCCAAAAGCGCTATTAAACAGCTCACGGCCGGTGCTCCCCTTCATTTGAACGGTGAAGACCTCAAACTGATCGCGGTCAAAATCAATGGCCAAGAGCTCAAAGTCGATCAATACCAAGTCACTGCGGAAGAACTGATCATCCCTTCTGTTCCGGCGTCATTCACTTTGGAAATTGAAACAGAACTTGAACCGCAAAATAATACCTCTTTAGAAGGTCTTTATAAATCCAGTGGTATCTTCTGCACTCAGTGTGAGGCGCAGGGCTTTAGAAAAATCACTTACTTCTTCGATCGTCCTGATGTGATGACTTCATACTCTGTGACTATTGAGGCGGATAGAAAGAAATACCCTGTGCTTCTTTCGAACGGTGATCGCATCAAAAATGAAGACTTGGGCAATGGACGTCATAAAGCTTACTGGAGCGATCCGCATAAAAAGCCATGTTATTTATTTGCCCTAGTGGCCGGTGACCTTGGCGTTATTCGCGATACATTCACAACGACTTCCGGTCGCAAAGTGAATTTGGAAGTTTACGCTTCCCACGGGAAACAAGATCGCTGTTGGCATGCCATGGATTCTTTGAAAAAAGCCATGACCTGGGACCAAAATGTTTACGGTCTTGAATATGATTTGAACGACTACATGATTGTCGCGATTGATGATTTCAATGCAGGAGCCATGGAAAATAAAGGTTTGAATATCTTTAACTCTCGCTTAGTCCTTGCAGATTCATCTTCTGCAACTGACACCGATTTCCACTCTATCGAATCTGTTGTGGCCCACGAATACTTCCATAACTGGACAGGCAACCGCGTGACCGTGGCGAACTGGTTCCAACTTTCTTTGAAAGAAGGTTTAACAGTTTTCCGTGACCAAGAGTTCTCTGCCGATATGACAGAACGTGCGGTGCAAAGGATTGAAGATGTCGATGCTCTTCGTGCGGGGCAATTTGCTGAAGATGCAGGTCCCAACGCTCATCCCGTTCGTCCAGAATCATGCATGGCTGTTGATAACTTCTTCACGATGACGATCTATGAAAAAGGATCTGAGTTGATTCGCATGATGCAAACAATTGTGGGCCGTAAAGGTTTCCGCAAAGGAATGGATGAATACTTCAAGCGCCACGACGGCCAAGCGGTAACGACGGAAGATTTTGCGTCAGCGATCTCTGAGCCCAATGGCAAAGATTTCTCTCAGTTCAAGCGTTGGTACAATCAATCAGGTACACCAGTTGTTTCAGTCCACGAAAAATTTGACGCTGGCGCCGGAGAGTATCACCTGACTTTGGAGCAAAGCTGCCCTGCAACTCCAAATCAACCAACGAAGGAGCCCTTCCACGTTCCGTTGATGATGGGTCTTTTAGACAAAAGTGGCAAAGAGCTTGCTTTAAATTGCGACAAGATCACACAAAACACCGATGGCAAACATTTGATCGAGCTGAAGGATCAAAAGAGCACTTATGTTTTTAAAGGTATCAAAGAACGTCCTGTGCTTTCAATTTTGAGAGAGTTCTCTGCTCCAGTGAATTTGCAATGGGAAGCAGCTGAAGAAGATTTATTCTTCTTGATGGAAAGAGATTCTGATTCTTTCAACCGTCGTGAGATGGCACAAAAATTGGGTCTTCGTGTACTTTCAAATCTTATTGCCAAAGCTCGCAAAGGCGAAGCTTTGAAGGTGGATGAAAAATACGTTAGCGCTCTAAGCTCTGTGATTCGTGATCCAAATATTGATCCATCATTCAAAGCGAAGATGTTGCAATTGCCTAGCTACGCAGTACTTGCGCAAGTGGAGCCGGTTTTAGATGCAGAGGCTTTCCATAAAGCTCGTCTGGCAGTCCGTCAGACCATCGCAAAGGAAAACAAAGCGGCTCTTTTAGAGACTTATCGTCAATATCATGGCGTTGAGCCAAAAAGCCGTGACACCAAAGTCTTTGGCCATCGCCAGTTGAAAAATCAGGCGTTGTCTTATCTTGCGGAACTGCAGGATCCAGAAATTCTTGAAATCGTAAATAAACAATATTGGGATGCTCAAAACATGACAGATCGTATGACGGCATTGACGATTTTGGCAGACACTGAGTCTGCTTATCGTGACAAAGCTCTTCAGCACTTCCATGACGAATGGAAAAATGATTCTGTGGTGATCAACAAGTGGTTCACGGTTCAAGCAACGGCGACATCTCGTCCCGAAATCTTGAAGGACGTAATAACTTTGACTCAACACCCGACTTTCAATTTGCAGAACCCTAATAATGTTTATTCATTGTTGAGAGCTTTTGGCGCTAATATCGTTCGCTTCAATGATCCGAAGTTGAATGTCTACGAAGCTTACGCCGATAAGATTTTGGAAGTGGATGCCAAAAATCCGCAGGTGGCGGCACGTTTGTGCGCGGCTTTCAATTTCGTACAAAAGCTGGACCCTGTTATGAAGGACAAAGCTTTGACGCAGATTAAGCGCATGGTGGCAGTTCCGAACTTGTCAAAAAATTCGCGAGAACTTTTGCAATCAGCCCTAACAACTTAGTTTTTAAAGGGAGGGCAACCTCCCTTTTTCATTTTCGGATATTTCAGAAAGTGAAGCCCGAGGACCTCGACATGAATTATCTCATTCTTCTTACTGCGGTTGTTTTTGAAGTCATCGCAACCACCCTGCTTAACAAGACAGAACAACTGACCAAGGTTGTTCCTTCGATCGCCATGGTCGTCTGCTATCTGATCGCATTCTTTTGTATGACGGTTGTGATGAAATCCATTCCTGTGGGAATCGTCTATGCGACGTGGTCTGGATTGGGCATGGTCTTAGTTTCTGTTGCTGCTTACTTTGTCTATAAGCAGGTGCTGGATTTGCCTGCCATCATCGGAATCAGCTTAATCATCGCCGGCGTTCTGGTGATGAATCTATTTTCTAAAAGCACGGTTCATTAAAAACTGCCCGGGCGGCGCTTCGAACATCCACATCGCAAATATTAATTATTAAGTAAATTCAAATACTTGCGAGCCATTGAGGTGCAATTTATAACTTCCAGATAACATTTTAGGTGAACTATTTTCTAAACAGCCAAGGAAATTAACGCGCAGCAGCTATATAGTCCGTCTCCATAGGAGGCATTTATGGCTAAGTATCTTTTTCTTTCACTATTGATGTTCGCAAAGGTCGCTTCGGCGGGAACTCTTTCATACACATGCGAAGGGATTGGTCCCGACAGAGGATCACACTTTGATCTGACAGTTCAAACCGCTGCAATTCAAATTTCCAACAACTCAACAAATTTCAATGCAGGCATCTATAGCTATCTGAAATATGTCAAAGCGAAAACCGGTAACGGCTATCTTGCATACAACTTAGGTTGGGATGGCAATGAGACCTTCAGCCTCCTTCTTGAGGAAACACTGGTTCAAAATGGTTATGGAATCGCAAAGTTCAGACAAGTTGGCGAAGACTTCAGCGAAGTTCAGTTCTCATGTAAAGCCCGCAAGTAATAAAGAAACTGCAGGATCAGAAAAAGCTTAACTCTTTAAGTGGTCTTCGCATTTACCACCATACAAATGGCGCAGGTCCGTTTCATTAAAAATGAAACTCACTCTGCGCACTGAACGGCACCCTGAGCTTCGCAAGAAGATCAGGGTCGTATTTCTTTAACTACTATTTTAGACGGCAATGATGAAGGAACTCTTCGCGGGTTTCCGGAAGTGTTTTAAAGTGTCCACGTAGATCTGAAGTCGCTGTGGTGGAATGAGTGTCTTCAATTCCTCTCATCATCACGCAATAGTGTTTTGCGTTGATGTGAACCGCGACATGATCCGTTTCTAAAACATACTGAAGACAGTCTGCAATTTGCTTGGTCAAACGCTCTTGCACCTGAGGACGGCGCGAGAAGTACTGAACAATACGATTGATCTTTGAAAGACCAATGACCTTTTTATTTGGAATATAAGCGACCGTTGCAAAACCATCGATAGGTAAAAAGTGATGTTCACAGAATGACAAGCACTCAATGGACTGAACCACGATCATTTGATCATACTTCATCGTATTTTCGATCACAGTCATCTTTGGAAACTTATGCGGATCCAAACCACCGAATACTTCGTTCACATACATCTTAGCAATACGTTTAGGCGTATCCGTTAAGCTGTCGTCCCTCAGGTCCAAACCTAAAACTTCTAAAATCTCAGTGAATTTCTCTGTGATTTTTTCGATCTTTTCCTCATTAGAAAGACCATTCTCAATCATTGGAGTGGGGCGCACGTTGGCGAGGATTTTCTTCACGTTCAGTGGAAGAGCGTGGAAGTCCTCAGTCTTTGCCGATATTTTTTTCTTGCTCGTTTTTTTAGCCATGATTCACCTTAAAAAGAAGCTCTCTTATGACTGAAATCTATGCATT
>CAZPYX010000060.1:0-20454 GCA_964590635.1 uncultured Bdellovibrio sp. | reverse complement strand
TCGAAGTACAATTCGCGAAGGTAAATTTGCAACTCAGTATAAACAGTCGCGCCCTTGCCCGTGAAGAACGGAGATCCCGGAGCCAATTCATTGAAATGGAACAGACCTAGTTCTTTACCCAATTTACGATGATCGCGTTTTTTTGCTTCTTCGATATTGTGAAGATACAAATCGAGATCTTTTTTATCGCCAAAAGCCGTTGCATAGACACGTTGAAGTTGCGCGTTTTTCTCGTCGCCTCTCCAGTATGCTCCTGCCACGCTCAATAGTTTGAAGGACTTGATTTGACCTGTTGATTGCACGTGGGGTCCACGGCATAGATCGAACCAGCTTGTTCCGTTGAAGTAGATGCCAACAACTGTCTCGCCTTTGGCAGCCAGGTCTTGGATCAATTCAACTTTAAAGCGCTCATTCATTCCTTGGAATGTTTCGATGGCTTTTTTTATTGGCCAGTCTTCACGATGAATCGGCAGATCTTTCGAAACGATTTCCGACATTTTCCTTTCGATTTTTTCAAAATGCTCTTCAGTGAAAGCAAACGGAGAATCGAAGTCGTAATAGAATCCATTTTCAATCACCGGACCGATGGTCACTTTAACCTCGGGCCATAGATCTTGAATCGCTTGAGCCATGATGTGCGCGCAAGAGTGACGAATCACTTCTACGGCCTCTGGAGATTTCGTGGTGATCAAGGCAACTTTTGTTTGATCTTTAAGTTTGGTGCGAAGGTCCGAAATAACATTAGAACCATCGAGCTTGCAGCCCAAAGTTTCTTTCGCCAAACGGGGGCCAATGGACTGCGCTACTTCTAGCGCCGTCGGTTCATGGTCAAAAACCTTCGTAGAATTATCAGGCAAAATAATTGTAACTTGTGACATTAGCTGGTCTTCACTCCGACTTCGCCGGAGTAGATAGAGTGACCGCAGAGATGCGATAACTAGTTGATTGTGATGAAAGAATAAGCAAATTTTGCATCACATTATTTGTAATCCCCCACCGTCAGAGGGTCAAGCAGAGACCGCAAGAAATTGCACACCAATAATCTGCTGTCCGGTTACAGATGATGCTATCCAGCGAACCTGAGACTCGATGGAAACCCATTTTCCCCGTTGATCTTGGTACATCAGGCTCACGAAGTCCTTTACATGGACTAGGCCTTGAGTGACTTCGATTTGAGCTCCCCCTTGCGAGAAATCCTTCATTGAGCCTTCGCGCAGGAACTGGACCCCAGCGCCCGTCGGTGATTGTTCGGCGATCACAGATTTTTTCAACATAACAGCGGCCTGGACTGGCTGGCGCTCCGACTTACGGCTTTTAGCCATCAAGCCATTGAGGCGTCGAGTCACAATGCCGGTGATGGAAGAACCTTCTGATTCTCTCAAAAAGAGCGCCGTCGAATTTCCTAAACCCAATTGATAAACAGAATTTTCAAAGGTTTGCGCAATAAAGATAAAGGACATTTTGGCTTTAAGCTGTGTCCAACTCATGAAGGCTTGAACAGTGCGCAGGTTTAAAAAATCAGAGCGTACGATCACGCAGATCTCTCCTTGTTGAATATTTATAAGTTGCTTTAACTTCTCAGGCGATTGAGCCCAACGCCAACGAACCCCTCTTAACTGAGTCAGATAAGTCGGCAAAGCTTGGCTCGGACTGAGATAAATAATGTCTCGAATTGGTTCTTGCATCGTAGTTATGTTTACTGCAAAGACGACGCCCAAAGGTCAGTTCCACCAGTTTCCATTTTAAAGAAAATTACCGTCAATGTCGTGGACATGTGAACACAAAGCTTTAAACAACATTGTCAAATTACTGATTTACCAAAGCTATTTCACATATAACTATCAAGACACAAATTTTATTCACAAAGGGGAAATTTATGAAACTATTGATCACAGCACTTATGACTTCACTATTTTGTACGATGGCTTTTGCTCAATCTGACATGGATAAGATGCAGCAAAAAGCCAACGAGTCCGCAGACAAAATGCAGCAATCTAGCAAAGAGGCTACTGACAAAATGAAAGCGGAAGGCGACAAGGCCCACAAAGATATGAAGAAGCACGCGAAGAAAGCTAAAAAAGATATGAAGGACACAAGCAAAAAAACTGAAGAAAAAATGGATGAAATGACTAAATAACAAAAGCAGGATCAGCATGCGACTGCTCGGACTTTGCTTACTTTTCTTGGCAATATTCCCGACATCAAAAAGCTGGTCCTTCATTTTGCAAAATCCCGCGGGATACCACGAACTCCTCCTGGGTAAGGCGAGTGCCGCCATTAGCAGCGCTGACTTCACTTTGAACCTTTATCAAAAAAGCACCAACAGCCATTTCATCCAAGCCCCTATCGACATTGATCCGCGATTTTACGAAGCTCTGACAGCTCATCACAATCAAAGCGAGACAACCGCGAACACACATAATCTATGCAGCTTGTATCCAAAAAACCCCGACAAATTCCGGTGACTGTGTAAAGCTCACTTCTTTCATCGCACTCAAAACGACTCACTCGATTGCAGATAGAGTTCACACAGCTTCCATTCACATTACGACAGTTGCGCGTGATTTCAGCGAGCTCACTTTGCTCATTACAATCGAATCGGCTGAGATGACTGCAGACAGCCTCAATGCAACTTTTAGGAAACCCACCCGACGGAGGACAATTCCCCGGAGGATAAGGCGGACTGTGTTCCGGAGGATTCGGGGATGGATAAGGATTATTAGGATCATCCGGCAAAGGCTGCGGAATCTGCGACATCCTCCCCGCCATGATCGCTCTAAAAGTTTGAACCTTATCAAATTCAGCAACAAGTCCTTTAATCTTGCCCGCATCCACAGCATAGGAAGACGAAACAAAAAAAATCAAAAACAGCCCGAAAAGGTACCTGCTTCCCTTTGGTAACAAAGGGAAGCAGGTACCTTTTTTAAAACTTAGTTTCATGATGCCCCCTCTCTGCATCTAGTCTTCCTGACTAAAAGAAAGAAGGCAGCTCAACCCTGCAAAAAACAAGCAGGGTACGCCGTACCTTTTTGCCATGCACTGCGTGGCAAAAAGGTACGGCGTACCCTCAAATAACAAAAGCCATCCTTTTTAGGGGATGGCTTTTGTTTAAGCTTTAGGATTTTGTGGCTTGGGATTAGTAAGCTACGTGGTGGTTCAAAGCTTCGTGCATGCGTGGGTCTTTTGTTGGAACCAGGCTGTTTTTGCTCCAGAAAGAGAACAAGCACAACATGAAAAGGCCTGCGAAACCTGCGAAGATACCAACTTCCCAGAAGCCGAATGTTACTTGGCCGTCGAAGAAGTTTGGATATACCAACCAATAGATATCTACGTATTGCATAACCAAAACTAGAGTTGAAACTGCCAACACGTTTGTGTCAGAACGCTTCGCTGCTCTTGGCAACAATGCGATGAATGGAACTACGAAACGGAAGATCAACAAAGCTGTTGAGATAGACATCCAACCGCCCAAAGATCTCATGATGTAGAACTCAGTTTCCTCTGGCAAATTGGCATACCACATAAGCATGAACTGAGAAAACGCAATGTAAGCCCAGAACACTGTGAAACCTTTTAGGTACTTCACAACGTCATGTTGGTGCTCAACAGTTACGTAACCTTTGATGAAGTTTGAATTCTTCATCAAAACAATCACGATTGCTAGGAATGCCAACCCCGCTTGGAACAAACCTGCGAAAGTATAAACTCCGTAGATTGTAGAGTACCAAGTTGGAAGAAGAGACATCAACAAGTCCACGCTGAAGAATGAGAACATCAACGCGAAGAACACGATGAAACCAACAGAAGGTCCCACGTTCTTAGTAGTCAAACTCTGGTCACCGCTTTGATCTTGTTTCAAAGAGTTACCTACGATCACCCAACGGAAGATCAAGCAACCCACAACGAAGATCAACAAACGAGCGACAAAGAAGCCCGTGTTCAAGTACGCTGTTTTCGCAGCAACTACAGGATTTGCAGCAACAACTGCAGGATCCGCCCACAAGTAAAGCTTTTTAAAGCCAAGAAGCAAAACCAAGCCGCCAACAAAGATCCAAGGGATGAATGCTGTCGTCGCTTCAGCGAAACGACGGATAGAAACTGACCAACCAGCGTTCGCTGTATTGTTGATCGCTACCCAGAAAAGTCCGCTAAGACCAAGAGCTGAGAAGAAGAAATAAGCCACAAGATAAGAAGTCCAAAGACGATCTGGACTTTTCATCAAGCCGATAACGAAGGTGATCAGACCAATCGCTACCAAAGCATAACTCAAAGTTTTAAGTTTTGCTGGTGCTTCGAATTTAGATACATGAAGGTTTGCGTGATTATGATCAGCCATACCGATTCCTATTTACCATCACGCTTCTCAAGGAAGCGAATGTAGTTAACAACTTGCCAACGATATTTTTGCGGAATGTGAGAAGCATAAGGTCCCATCACACCCTGCCCCATTGTGATAACATGGTAAAGGTGTCCATCTGGCCAGCCTTTAACTTTATCAGACAACAATGGAGGTGGTTTCAACGCCATCTTTGCAGAAACAACAGATTTAGCAGCTTCGCCGCCTTCACCTTTGAAGCCGTGGCAAATTGCGCAATTTGTCTCGTAGTATTTCTGGCCTGTGAAAAGAGTTTCCTCGTCTACTTTACCAGCAATTGGGTTTTTCAAATTTTTTGCCGCACCTTCAACATCCGTCGCATATCTGTACGGTTCAAAACCAACGGGAGCTGTGTGTTCAGGCGGAACTCTCATTCCGCTGTGGTGTGGAGATGTTTCATCGTACTCCTGCGCTTTGATCGCCGGAGACTCCATCATATCTTGAATGATTTCAACGTTTGGTTTGTTACCGCTTGGACCGCAGCTAGACAAAACTAGCGCGGCACCCGCTGCAACTACACCCATAGAGATATTCACTAGGCTTCTCATTCTAGTACTCCGTCTTCTTAACCGTAATAGCGCCAAGGTCTTTGAACATTTTCTCAATTTTTGATTCGTCATAACCCGTATCATTGTGCGGGATGAAAATCGCAAATTTGTGACAGCTCAAATCAGGATCAATAACTGGAGGATCCATGCGAGGAATTTTGCATGCGTAGAACAAAGCGCCTACAGATGCAAGGGCCGCGAACAAGATCGTCAATTCGAAAATAATTGGAATGAACGCTGGCAAAGAGAAGAACGGCTTACCGCCCACATTGATTGCCCAGTTCACTGCCGAAGTCCACCAAGTCAACAAGAGACCCGCTGATCCACCGATCAAAGCCGCTACGAAAGTTACGTAAGGGATCCAAGAACGTTTGATACCAGCAGCTTCTTCCATACCATGAATAGGATATGCAGAAATAGCATCAAACTTAGTGAAACCAGCTTCGCGAGTTTTCGCCGCTGCTTTCAAGATCATTGCTTCGCTATCCCAAATGCCGGCAATACCTTTAGTGTATTGAGCTGCCATTAGTGGTGCCCTCCTTTATCATCGTAACCTACATGCAAAACAGGCTTCACTTCCGCGATCGAAACCGCCGGGAATAAACGCAAATACAACAAGAACAACGTCAGGAACATACCGAACGATCCCACAAGGACGCCTGTATCGAACCATGACCATTGGTACATACCCCAGTTGGCTGGCAAGAAGTCTCTGTGCAATGAAGTCACAGTGATAACGAAACGCTCGAACCACATACCGATATTTACGAAGATAGAAACTACGAACATCACAGGGATCGAACGACGGAACTTTTTGAACCAGAAAACTTGCGGAGACAATACGTTACACGAAACCATGATCCAGTAAGCCCAAGCATAAGGACCAAACGCACGATTCACGAAGGCGAATCTTTCGTAGGTATTTCCAGAGTACCAAGCGATGAAGAACTCTGAAGCGTACGCGTAACCAACTAACATACCTGTCGTCATGATGATTTTATTCATCACTTCCATATGATCTAGAGTTACGTAGTTTTGGAATTCTTTGAAGCCAATACGAACCAAAGTCATCAACGTCACAACCATCGCGAAACCAGAGAAAATCGCTCCGGCAACGAAGTATGGAGGGAAGATCGTTGTATGCCAGCCTGGCAAGTTAGAAACCGCGAAGTCGAATGATACGATCGTATGAACTGAAAGAACTAGCGGAGTTGAAAGACCTGCAAGAAGCAAGTAAAGCATCTCATAGTGACTCCAGTTTCTTGCAGTACCTCTCCAGCCCAATGACAAAGCACCATAAACTGAACGACGAATTTTATTTTTCGCGCGATCTTTAATAGTTGCAAAGTCAGGAACCAAACCGATGTACCAGAAAACCATTGAAACAGTCGCGTAAGTTGATACCGCGAAAACGTCCCACAACAACGGAGAACGGAAGTTCACCCACAATGGACCACGTTGATTCGGATACGGGAACAACCAGTAGTCCAACCAAGGACGACCTGTATGAAGCAATGGGAAAAGACCCGCTGTCATAACGGCAAACACCGTCATGGCTTCCGCAGTTCTCGCCACCGATGTTCTCCACTTTTGACGGAAGAGGAACAAAACGGCAGAGATCAAAGTACCAGCATGACCGATACCGATCCAGAATACGAAAGTAACGATCATCGTACCCCAGAATACCGGATGAGTAACACCCAGCAAACCGATACCAACACCTACAACTGCACCCAAGATACAGATGTAGAATAATAACAATGTTTTAGCACCTAGGAATAGAGCAACCCAACCTTTAGAGGGGAATCTTTCCAATGGCGCACAGATGTCATCAGTAACATCTTTCAGTGTCTTATTTCCAAGAACTAATGGTTTGCGCTTAATCATGAGTGTTCACCTTGTTTCGCAGTTCCGTGACCTTCTTGGCCACCAACAGTTTCTTTATCGTTGTTACGGATCTTAGAAAGATAACGTACAGACGGTTTTGCATGCCATTCTTCAAGAAGCGCGTATCCACGTTCTTCTTTTTTGAAGATTTTTGCTACTTCACTATTCGGATCATTCAAGTCACCGAATACGATACCACCTGCAGGACATGCAGTTTGGCAGGCTGTTTTAATGTCGCCGTCTTTCAACTGACGTTTGTCATTACGAGCCGTAGTTTTAGCATCCTGAATTTTATGAACGCAGAATGTACATTTCTCCATCACCCCGCGGGCGCGAACGCCTACTGAAGGATTCAAAGCCATGTGCATAGGTTTCTCGATCAACTTCGCATAATTGAACCAGTTGAAACGACGTACTTTGTACGGACAGTTATTCGCGCAGTAACGAGTACCCACGCAACGGTTGTAAACCATGTCATTGAGACCCTCGTCAGTGTGAGTTGTCGCAAGAACCGGACAAACAGTCTCACATGGAGCATTGTCACAGTGTTGACACATAACTGGTTGGAAAACCGCTTCTGCATTTGCTGGATCGCCCGTGTAGTAACGGTCAATACGCAACCAATGCATGATACGACCTTCAAGAACATATTTCTTACCGATAACTGGAATGTTATTTTCAGATTGGCAGGCTACTACGCAAGAAGAACAGCCTGTGCATGTGTGAAGATCTACAGCCATACCCCATTTGTGACCAGAGTATTGGTGACCTGACCAGATGGACCAAGTTTCATGCTGTTTGATTCCAGCGCCAGCGCCCTTCTTATTGTAGTCCTTCAAAGTAGCTTCCGCTACGATTTGACGGCCTTCCATAGAGAAGTGACCAGAAGTTGTTGCTAGAGGAATATTTTTAGAAGTTTTAGCGATTGTTGTCGTCGCGCCAGAAGCTACTACTTTTCCGTCTTTAGAAACAGACATCAAAGCAAAAGCATTTTGACCAACGCCATTACCTACTTTACCAACCTTTGTGCGACCGTAACCTACAGCTACTGCCACAACTTCGTCATGAAGACCTGGTTGAATATAAACAGGCAATTCCATTTTCTTATCGCCAACAGTCAACTCAACAACAGAACCTTGCTTCAAATGAAGCTTTTCCGCAGTTGCGATAGAGATTGAAGCGTAGTTGTCCCAAGTAACTTTAGTTACTGGATCTGGAACTTCATGCAACCAAGGCACGTTACCCAATGAGCCATCGCCCATTTGCGAAGTTGAGTAAAGAACCAATTCAAAGCCTTCAGAAGCTTTAGCTGGTTTAATTGCAGTGAAAGCGTCCACTTTGAATGAACGGGCTGAAGAACCTTTAGAGATATCTCCAACGTAACCTTTTTGAAGAACTTCTTGCCAGAAGTCTTCGAAAGCTTGGCCTTTACCCATTTTTGGATGGATGTCAGTTTTCCAGAATACACGAAGGTAGTCATAGAAAGTCTCGTAGTCGCGAAGACGTTGAGGACCCGCTTTTGCCATGAATGCCCAGTTCATCAAAGACAATTGGAATGAACGAGTGTCATACATAGGACGGATTGCTGGTTGGCAGATCGTGTAAACACCATTTGCCATTTCCATATCACTCCAAGATTCAAGGAAGTGATTGTCTGGAATCAAGTAGTCCGCGTGAACGCCCGTCTCATCGATACGGTCGCCAGTGTACAGAACCAATTTTACTTTTTTAACAGCGTCTGCGAAGCCCATTTCTTTAGGCAAAACATAACCAGGATTTGAACGGTGGATGATCAAAGTTTTCACTTTGCCAGCATTCATATCCGCGATCAACTGAGCCATGTCCTCATAAGAACCCTTAAGCGCAGAGTTGCCACCTTTTGAATCGATAGTTTTGCCATCGTTATCCAAAACAGAGTTCAACATGTTCACTGCAATTTGCAATTCTTTAGACTTTTCAGTCAAAGTTGCCAAACCACCAGCAACAACAAGTGACTCACCTTTGTTTGACCAAAGATCAGCAGCTACTTTTGCGAACAATTCAGGTTCAATGTTCAATTTTTTCGCAACATCTGCGAATGGAGCCAAAGCTGCTTTTACATTGGCATTGCCAGCGTAAGACGAAGCGCCTTTCTTCACGATGATTTCGTGAAGAAGACCCATCACAACATCAAGTTGTTGCGAAGGTTTGATTTTCACACGGATATCCGCGTTCGCACCTGTTAGAGAATAATTAGAATCGAAAGACACCAAACGGTTCATGTTCTTAATGTCTTTACGACCTTGAACGAACTGATTAGTGAAAGCTGTCGGGCTGATCCAAGTTCCCAAGAAGTCAGCATCAACAGAAACGATCATTTTAGCTTTATCAAAACGGTATGCAGGAACTACTTCCTCTCCGTAAGAAGCTTTTTGACCTTCGCGAACATCGTCATTTGAAAGAGCATCCCAAACTACATGTTTTGCTTTGAAACCTTGAGCGAAATCAGAAACTACAGCACGAGTCGCAGGAGAAGAAATGGCACCAGACAAGATAACAACGTCACCTTTGCCAAGTTGCTCGACAACTTTTTTATCAAGCTCTTCCCATTTTACTTCAACCAATTGACTGTTGGTTTTCTTTTCATTGAACAAGTTGCGCATTGGCATTTGCGCTCTTTCAGGATCGTACATATTCAACAAAGAAGCTTGTGAACGAATGTTCAAACCACTCACGCTGAATGGATGACCAGGGTTCGCTTCAATTTTGATTGGGCGTCCTTCGCGAGTTTTAACTAGAACCGCCAACGCATCAGAACCGTCAAAGTAAGCTGATGTGTAGTAGTTCGGAGTACCCAAAGTTACCTCTTCAGGCATTTTGTTATAAGGAACAATCTTTTGCACTGGACGACGGATACAACCCGCAGTGGCCATTGCCAAAGACGCTCCCATAAGCTTCAAGAATTCACGGCGAGCGAACCCATCTTCATCGCTACCTTCTTTGGCACCTTCACGCAATGGTGAAGACATGAATTCTGTTTGCGCTCTTATTGCAAACTCAGGATCGCTGTTCAACTGTTCCAACGTTTCCCAATATTTAGTGTCATGCTCAACTTTTGGTCGTAGAGCCATTTTCATTTCTAATTCGTGATCGTGATGCATTTCAGACATGATACCTTCCGAAACTCTTAGTAGTGACAAGTTGAACAGTTAAGAGGAGCTTTGTTCTCAGGTTGACGGTGACAATTCACACACCAGCCCATAGAGAGATCAGAGAATTGCTCCACGCGCTTCATTGTTTCGATTGGGCCGTGACATGTTTGGCAGTTCACGCCTTTTGCGATATGCGCATTGTGATTGAAGTGAACGAAATCAGGAAGCATGTGCACGCGAACCCATTCAACAGATCCACCGCTGTCATAGGCTTCACGCAACTTTTGAATTCCTGGTTTGTCTGTCGCTACTTGCAAGTGACAGTTCATGCACGTTGAAAGTGCTGGAATATTCGAGTGCTTAGATCTTTCCACTTGATTGTGGCAGTACTGACACTGAATTTTGTTCGTCCCTACGTGCAATTGATGGTCAAAAGCAATTGGCTGTTCAGGGGCATAGCCCTTGTTGTAACCAATACCAGATTGAAACCAACAACCAGTAAGAAGTGTTGTAATCATAAGTGCGCTAAAAAAGGCAATCGCACTCGCCGCCGTACATTTAAATACCCGATGCATAATCATCCCTTTGCCAAACCTTCGCTGCCGTGACTTGCTATTCCGACGAAATCGGAGTGTAGACAAGTTCGCTTGAGGCCAACAATGCTGTCCTATTTTTATTTTGCCTTATTTAAAGACCAAAAAGTCCAGTTGTCCATATTCTTTTTGCAAACCTATTGAAAAAGCCCTCGAAAACACAAAGGACTCCGCGGACTTCGCTCAAAAAGTATGCAAGCAGTTTTAAGGAAACAACACCGAAGTTCGAACAACTCCGATGTTGAAGTTGGAACAAATCAGGCTTTCTTCGTCTTGCCTTGGCGAACGATCGCAACATACACAACTGCCAAGAGATGTGCTGCCACAAATGCCGACACGTATTCCACACCACCCGCGCCGAATCCATACGAATGGAGCCCTGCGCCAAGCACGAAATTCACGCCATACCAAGCCATAATTACCAACGAGAATGCGACAATTCCAGTCGCAACCATACCAAAGTTCTTAATCATGCCTGCATAACGAGCATGAAGAACTGCGAGATACCCAAGAAGCGCGATCAACGCCCATGTTTCTTTAGGGTCCCATCCCCAGAAACGGCCCCAAGAATAATCCGCCCAAATACCGCCAAGAATAATTCCCGGCGCCAAGAATGCGACACCGATTTGCATTGCGCGGTAAATCCCCATGACAATCGCACGAATTTTTTCGTGATGTTTTTCTTCGCCGCGCAAATAATAAAATAGACCAATGTCGGCCAAACCAAACGCCAAGAAGAACGCGGCGTAACTGATAGTGATAGTCATGACGTGAATAGTCAGCCAATAGTTACTGCGAAGCACCGGCTCCAATGGAGTCAATGTCGGATCTAAAACCGCCGGGGCAAAGTCCGCAATAACCAAGGCAAACAAACTCGCCAAGGTTCCCGCAAAAAGAATCATTCTGAATTTATAGATCAGCTCAAGAACCACAGAGAAAACAATCACACCCCATGAAACCCAAATTACGGTTTCATACATATTAGATACGGGTGCTCTGTCCATAATATACATGCGCAAGCCGAAGCCATATGTATGAAGAAGAAAGCCAACGCCCAACATCACCCAGGCAAATTTCATCAAAGATTCTTTGTTAAGAACCCATACCAACAAAATCGAAGTGGCCGCCAAGAAATAGAAAATATAGGCCCAACGGAACGGATGGAAGTCATTGTAATGAACTTCAGCCTTGATTTTTGTATCATGATCATAAGCCGTTGGGTTTTCAGCGCGGGCTGCGGCTTCAAACTTCAAAACCGATTCATCAAGGGCTTTTTGAGTTTGCTCAAGGGCCTCACCGGTCTCCCCTTTTGCCACGGCACCAATATTGTTAACAAAGGCCTTGGTAACCTCTAGGAAAAGCTCTTGCTGAGCTGCGGGCAAATCCGCCACGGAAATCCAAGCATTGCCTTCTTTCGGAGGAAGCACTTTCAACAAACGGCCCGCCGCCACCTCTTGGAAAATAAAAAACTGATTTTCCAAACGTTGTACCGCTTGAAAGTAAGGATTGAGTTTTTCTTTCGTTTCACGCTTTGCTTGCAGCTCTTGACGCAAAAGTTGGAATCGATCCCCAGCAAACAGCTCATCACCAGAGAAATATCTTTGTTCTTTAGAAAGCTTCATCGCATCCAAAACTTGGTGATTGCGAACTTCAAAGATCTTCTTATCTTGCCAAGCCTGCGGCGAAAGCATCCAAGTCAAAACAATCTCAGTCGCTGCGCGACCTTCGAACTTAGTTTTGCCATAGATAATCTCTAGCATCTCGCGTGAGAATGAATCGTAAGGCTTAATGCGCCCCCCGTCTTGAACAGGCAAATACTTAATAGCATCTCCTGTTTTTGCTGCGAAGGCTGACAAAGAAATCAGAGAGGTTAATATGAGAACTAAAAGAGACTTCATTACTTTTTCTCTCCCTTAACGGCAGGCTTAGGGCCTTGCTTTTTACCAATTTTAAAATCGAGATGCTTAAACCACATCAACAAAATCACACCCAAGGTCATAATCAAAGACCCTAGATATTTGATGAAGCGGCCCGGATCGGCATTCACTGAAAATATTGATGCCACCGGTTGGCCATTTTCCTCTTGGAAGCTGGCCTGATAGATCGTCAAACCTTTGTACTTCAAAGGCTCGTTCATCGAAATCACATGTTCACCTAAATCAGGAACCGTAACGACGCTTTTATAAGCCATCGCGCGGGTTGTTCCCTGATAGCGATCCACTTCGAAAGATTTTAATTTCAAAGGAAAGCCGACATCTATACGGCGATTGCCATAGGTCAATAGGTAAACTCCGTTGTTGGTGAACAACTTCACCATGTCATTCAAAAGAACCCAGTGCTCTTTGCCTTCAAACAAAATCTTTACCGCCGAAGTTGTCAGTGGCGTCGGTTGCTCCAGTGTTTGCAAATCCCAGTCTTCCACCGCTGACGGCATAAAGCGCAGAACACGGAATTCCATGGACATCTTAAAACCTGGATCAAAAACATCGCCCTCTTTGAGGAAGCCCGTTTTACCTGGCTTTTCTGACTCTTTATAGAAAACGGCATAGCGAAGACGTCCATCTTTTTCCGGGCTCACATAGATTTCATTTTTCATGAGACCCTTAGCCGGAATAGGACCTAAGTGAACTTGCGCCGGTCCAAAATCATGGGTCGCCAAAGCGTTGGGCTTTCTTTGCACTAACCACTCAATAACATTCACATTGGGATTTTGAATTTGAAAGCGCAAGCCCGAACCCGCTTTTCCAGATTCATCCGCGACAACTTTGCGTGACGGCAAAACATATTTTTTATAATCGACGACTTTAATAGCACCCTCGACCACTGGAATCTCCAACGGTTTTTGTTCCGTTGGCGGCTTTCTAAAAAAGTCCACTTCACTTTCAAAAGTCTTTGAATAGCGATCGCCATCAAAAGAAGAATAAACCACCATGTCAGTTTCAGCGGTTTGCACAAAGGTATTTTGATCACCAATGCCTACACGCATAGACCCATCAAGTCCGTATTTTGCGGTGATCACCGCACCTAAAAGCAAAAACAGAATTCCGATATGCGCAAGAACGAAAGACGCATGTCTTTTCTTCCAGGGCCAACGATCAACCATCACACCGATCAAGTTGATCGCAAGGAGCCCCATGATCGTGTACATCATCCAAGTATCGTAAACGAGCTTCTTAGCGGCATAAGCATCGTATTTAGCTTCGATGATTGTACCCACTGCGGTGATCACGGCGATGGAAAGAATAATAAAAACTGCCAGCTTCAATGAAGCCAACGGCTTGTTCAGTCTTTTGAGCAAAGATTTTTTTTGCGAGCCAGATGTGGTCAAAGCTGCATCCTCATAGATAACGCAATCGAAACGGCATCGATAGCTAATGATTTTTATTCACTGCTATCAATAATTTAGATCGAGTCCTCTGACTACGCTTTTCACTCATCGACGCTGTATGTTGAGGCCCTTAGAATGGCTTCCAACTCAACAGAATAGCCCTTGATTCCAGGACAAGAGCGACTGAGCGCTGAAACCGCAACAAATTGTTGCCGCCAGCCCGCCCGATGCACTCTTGCGCGAAACCTCCTCACATCTGTGGTTTCGCAATTGCGGAATCGACTTAAGAAATTGTATGAAGGTTTTTGCGAATATAATCCAAAGCGAAAAATACTTTTTCTTGAACTTTCTTCGCATCTTCAGGCTTTAACTTTTTGGTTTTCTCATCCATATAAAGTTCGCGGTTCATCTCCACCTGGAGGGTGTGTTGATCACGGGATGGATTTCCGTACTGCTCTGTGACGCGTCCGCCAAAATAAGGCCAATTGTAACCCACTTTGAAGCCCGCCGTCACATAGGCGGCAATGACCAGATCTTTAAATCTTGGATCACAACTCTTTCCCTTGCTGTCACTGACTACAATATCAGCACGACGCTCACCCGGATCACGATGTTCACTGGTTCCTACGGATGGCATACTATGGGCATCGATATGAAAGGTTTTTTTATAACCTTTGTCATGCAACGCCTGATAGAGATCACGAATTCCTGAATGAAAGGGCTCATACACCAATTTCACAAGCTCATTGTGAGCCTGCAAACTCATTGGCTTTGACATGAGTTGGTGCTTGTACGTTGTAATCACCCAGTGAAATCCACGATTGAATGTCCCGGCTTGATTAGAATTTCCTTCCACAGACGAAGCATCCACATCTTCAGGAACTCGGTTCATATCTGCGGCATAACGATGCCACTCTGTTTTCATAAAGGGAATTTTGAGTTTATGCAAAGTGGGTTCATAAAGAAAATCAACATAGCGATCGACGTCACACATAAGAACTTCTTCAGGCAATGTGTTCAACCACGGAGTTTGCGGTGGAACTTTTTCCCCTGAGTGAGGAATTGTGACTATCAATGGCGCTGTGATTTCCATAGTGCTGCCTTTCTGTGGCGATCTGTCCGCTCTTCTTCAGAGCTTGACCCTGACAGACTAAATCGCGACAATTACTTTGAAAAGGGTAAATCTTATGACAACACCTCCCAAAGCAAAAATCTACACACGTACTGGCGACAAAGGCTCCACTCGATTGGTGGATGGGTCCTGCGTCGAAAAATTCAATCCCCGCGTCGAAGCCTATGGCACCGTGGATGAATTGAATAGTTATCTCGGAGTTGTTCGAACTTCTTTGTCGGATCAAAGTATTTTTCAAAGCATGGATCACGTTCTTGAGAAAATTCAGAATGAACTTTTTAATATCGGAAGCCTGCTTGCCACCGAAAAAGATGAAGTCTTAAAAACACTCCCACCGATTACAGAAGAACAAATTGTATTCCTTGAGCACCAAATTGACGAACTGACCGTGGGCTTGCCAGAACTTCGCAACTTCATCTTGCCAGCTGGCCACCCTGTCGCTGCACACCTGCATGTTGCGCGCACGTGCTGTCGTCGCAGCGAACGTCGTTGCGCAGAAATTGCGGTAAAAGATGAACGCTATTTGATGACTCTGCAATATCTCAATCGTTTGAGTGATTATCTCTTTGTCGCAGCTCGCTGGTCTAACCATGCGACCGGTATTGCAGATGTTCTTTGGAAGAAAACTTAATGAATCTTGAAGTAGCCAAACACGAAGACGCGGCCCTGTTAGCCGAATTCTATAAAAGCTTTCCTGTCCGTGGTGTTGTCGAAATGAAAATCGACCGCGATGGTGACTTCTTTGCTCCGTATGATATTCAGGCCGAGCAACACATCACTTATCTTCTTAAGGAAGATGATAAACTTGAAGGCATGGCCAGCTTCGTGGTGCGTGATGTGCTTTTAAATAACACGCCTCAACCGGTGGCCTTTGGCCGTGATCTGCGCATCACTTCCAATCGTCGTGCGGTTCTTGGATGGTCGCAACATTTTCTTCCCGTGATGGAGGAAGTTTTTAGCACCTTCAACTGCAAATATTTATTTTCCATCCTGAGCATGGGTGAAGTTCAGGCCCTCAATGCCTTTGTTCGTCCACGCACGATGAAAAGACCCTTACCGCAGTACCATCTTTTCCGTCGCTTTAATATGATTTCGGTTCACGGTCGCTTGCCCTGGGCCAGCAATCCTCTGCCAAAATTAAAGATCCGTCATGGCAGCCCACAAAATGTCGATGCTTTGATCAATTATATTTCTCAAAAATCCAAGGAAAAAGATCTTTCCACGGTGTGGGACTCTGCAAGCTTTTACGACAAGTTGGAACGCTGGAAGGGCTTAAAGCTCGAACATTTTCTGATCGCCTTCGATAAAGACGACAACATTGTTGGTTGTGTTGCCCCGTGGTCTTCCGGAGGCCTGCAAGACTTCATTCCGATGCAGTACTCTTTAAAGGCCCACAATTTCAGACAGTTTTTGAAATTTGGAAAGATGTTGGGTTGGACCCGCACTTTGACGAAACCTTTTTCTCGTCTCAAAGTAGAGGCCAGTCTTAATTTTAAATATTTAAATTTTCTTCACGCTGAAAATGGCGACATCTTTGAAAGCCTTTTGTGGAAAGCCTTCGATGATGCGGAAGAAAATGAATTCCTCGTCTACAATCAAATGCGCTCGGAGTATATCTATCGCCGCCCGCGCACTTGGATTTCCGCAAAAATGCCCTTTGGTGTGTATCTTCTGCAGCCCCCTGACAGTGAGCCGCCAGCATTCTTACACCCATCCAATGAACGATCTATCGAGATCGAACCGTTCTTTGCGCTTTAGAAAAATCGCCATGCTTCTTTTGTAACGTCGAAAGAAGTTTCTTGCGCAATTGAAATTAGCCTAATCAAAAGAAGTTGATTAGCTTGCGCACCATGAAAAACATGATGATCATTTCAATTTTAATGGTGCTTCTTTCTAACTGTGCACGTGTCAGCACAAATTCCTCTCTAGAGCAAAACAAAGACTCTGCTGGAGTGGTTTATGTTTCCGATTCGCGCAAAGAAATTACTCAAATAAGTGATGCTAAAGTTCTTACGAACTCGAAGTCCAACGTGGCTTTGATTGGCAATGAATACATCCATCAAAATGGCAATTCTGTGACCTTGTCAGGCACGCCTTTAACGGCGCAGTTTAATCTCTGTCCCGGTCAAAAATACGCCGAACAACAAAGCATCGCTAATTGCACGGGCATTTTGATTTCGCCGAAATATGTTCTTACCGCTGGGCACTGTCTAAACGAAGACACTTGCAATAACTATAAAATGGTTTTTGACTTCAAAAATGACAGCCAGCATTTCTCCCCAGAATCAGAGAACTATAACATTCCAGCCGCGAATCTTTTCTCATGCAAAAAAATTGCAGCCCGCGTTTCCGAACCTGGCTGGACAAAGCAAGATTATACCATCATTGAATTAGATCGTCCCGTCACTGGCAGAGCTTCAGTCAAATTCGCAACACGCAGTCTTAAAGAAGCTGCTGGAATTTACACTCTGGGATATCCATTGGGAGTGGCCTTGAAATATGCCCATGGTCGTATTCGTGAAGATATGAACAGCAACACTTATAAGGCAGCCATTGACACCTTCGCCGGAAACTCAGGGTCCCCTGTTTACGACGAACAAACTCATACTTTGATTGGCTTGCTATCCGGTGGAGAGGGCGACATGGCCTACAATCCACAATACGGATGCAACATGGTGAAGGTCTGCACCTCTGGATCATGCCTGGGCGAAAGAGTTTTCAAAACATCCTCCATCGCCCCAGTGATTAAAAAGTTTCAATAGCTTGAAAACTAATTCAATTAGCTCGCTTTGTTCAAAGGAAGCAGGCCTTCGTGATTCTGCTTTCCTTTGTTAGGTACCGCTGCTTTACGCATAGCCACGGGCGCGCCAGGAGATTTTCTCACTCCAGGATTTGGATTTTCAAAATCCTCTGTTTTGATTCCCGTCAACAACGCCAAGTTAGAAATCGTCGTGGTCAATCCCATAGTGGACTCATTCAATTTTCCAGCTGCCGCAGAAATAGTCTCTGCAGAAGCAGCATTGGTTTGCGTCACTTGATCCAACTGATTCATAGCTTGCGAGATTTGCGACACACCAGTGCTTTGCTCTGTGCTGGCAGCGGAGATCTCATTGTTTAAACTTGCAACCTTATTCACAGAATCCACAATTCTTTTCAACACGCCAGCACTTGAGTTCGCAACATCTTGCCCGCGCTCAATTTGCTCAACACTTTCCTTAATCAAACCAGAGATTTCTTTTGCTGACGTCGCACTTCTTAACGCCAAAGCACGAACAGCTTCTGCCACGACAGAGAAGCCTTTTCCTTGTTCTCCCGCACGGGCCGCTTCAACCGCTGCATTCAAAGCTAAAAGATTTGTTTGGAAAGCAATATCGTCAATAACAGAGATGATCTCTTCAATTTTTCTAGATGATTTAACGATTTCATCCATGGAGCGAGTCAGGGTCGCGATTTCACGAGTTCCCTCTTCCGCAGCGACTTGCGAAACGTTAGATAAATCAGAAGCTGACTTGGCATTTTGCGCATTCAATTTCACCATGCTTGAAAGCTCTTCTAATGACGCCACGGTTTCTTCAAGTGACGCAGCGGATTCCGTAGAAGCAGCAGAAAGATCCGCGCTCGATCCACTTAAGCTAGAAACAAGGTCACGAATTTGACCGTAAGCTTTAGATAAAGATTCCGTTTGCATGCGGATACCTTGCTTCAAAGAGAACGAAGCAAAGAACATCGTCAAAGACAGACCAATGATCATGATTGCTACAGATCCCAATGCAAAATTTGCGTAACCAGTGTTTTGCTCTACCGCAGCTAAAGTTCTTTTATTCAAAGCGGCTTCAAACTTCGCAATCGGCTCCATGATGTAAGCCGCATTTTCCTGATACTTTTTATTGTGCATCAAATCGCGAGCCATCACTGGATCTGGAGTTTTATGCAGAGTAAACTTTCCGGACTCATCTGCAAAAAGACCTTTTGCAGCATTCATCGCGGTCTCTTCAGTTTTGACAAGGTCATTGGATCGTTTCGCGGCTTCAGCTAAGAAAGAAAACTCTTCTTCCGAGAAGCCCGCCTCTTTCATAATTTCATTCGAAGAAATTTTACGTCCATCGACGCGTGGCTTTTCTCCAGCGCGAACAGCCACGATATCCCAATATGTATCAAAAAACTTACTATCACCCGTCACAACAAAAACACGGGCGTTTTCAGTCAGGTCTCGAGAACTCTTACGCAGATCATCAGCAATACGCTGAGACTCAAAGCGCGACTCATGGGCTTGCGTGGATTTCTTCTGGAAATAGAACGAAGCTCCGATGCAGACATAAAGAGCTGCAACGAGAGTGATTGAAAGAATGTTGAAGAAGCGGACCTTGGAGAAAACTGACATAAATTAAACCTCATCTGTTGATGAGGTCTTTTCGGATTCAAACTTTTCAACTAAAGATATATATTTTTGTTTATTTGCTCCCCGAATTACCTACAAATGTATGTGTTAAATCATGGGGCTTTCATTGCTGCTAAATGTTTCGCGCACTTGGGGCCAGAACCAATCAAGTTGTGGATCAGCAGCGATAACATCTTTAATCAGGACCTTCACATCGGTCCGGGTTGAGATTTCTTTGCGCAACCAGATTTCAACTTCGTCGTAACCTGGGCCAATAATTGTAATCTCAATATGACTCATGAAGTGAAGAAGATGGAGGTCCTTTGTTGCGACTTCCTTACCGTCTACTTTGTTTCGGATAAAGCGCAGCACCTCGGACTTCAAGTCCGCAAATGATCTATGATTGATTCTTCTCAGAATCAAATCAGCACGATGGTCGCGATTGACCCATCGTTGGTGTAAGCCTCTTTGCACGAGGTTGATCAGTAGTGTGCGTAAAACGCTTGGCACCTGACGAAATTCATCATCAGGTAGTGCCATTACCTGCATCAAATCTACGTAACGTGCTTGTTCCTGGCCGCGACGAAGAGAGGTAAGCACTTCAGGGATCCGCAATAACGATTCGCGAATTCCTGATAGATCAATTCCTGCTCCATCCGTGAAGTAGAGAATTCTCATATTTTTATCATGACCTAAGTTTTTAAAATTTGTGCGGTTTTTTTCGATCTCAAGACCATAGTCTAGTATGTATTTTTTGGTGCAGCTCCCCCGCCTTTTTGATAGGATATCCGGAGGCCCAAGGACTAGGCGCCGACAGTTGAACAACGCTTTTTAAATATGTGTTTTAGAAAGCAATGCGATTTAGAAAACATTAGGTAAAGCAAAGGATTGTAATACCGTGAGTTCAAAGAGCCCCAAAAACCAGCGCCCACCTTTTGAGAAGTGGTATTCCTATTTGCTATTTGCTTTTGTGGGTTATTGCGTAGCCGATCTTGCTATTTTGGCATATCGCGATCGCATGCTTCCTCAGTCCGCACCTCCGGCACACCGCGTCGAGCGGCTCCGAGGTCTCCTCGAGCAGG
>CAZPYX010000059.1:0-20467 GCA_964590635.1 uncultured Bdellovibrio sp. | reverse complement strand
AGAGTTTTAACCACTGAGATAGCGTTACGGATACCTTTGTGGAACAACACTGTGTCAAGGAAGATCTGACCGTCAGTAATAGATATAACGTTTGTAGGGATATAAGCAGAGATGTCACCCGCTTGTGTCTCGATGATTGGCAATGCAGTCAATGAACCGCCGCCTTTATCTGCAGACAATTTAGAAGCACGCTCAAGAAGACGGCTATGGCAATAGAACACGTCACCTGGGTAAGCTTCACGTCCTGGAGGACGACGAAGAAGAAGAGACAATTGACGGTAAGCTTGAGCTTGTTTCGTCAAGTCATCGTAAACGATCAAAGCATGTCTGCCAGTATCACGGAAGTATTCAGCCATTGCTGTACCAGAGTAAGCAGCAAGGTATTGAAGTGGTGCTGGATCAGATGCATTGGCCGCGATGATAGTCGTGTACTCAAGAGCACCCGCTGCACGCAATTTTTCTACAACTAGAGCAACAGTCGACTGTTTCTGACCGATAGCTACGTAGAAGCACTGAACGTTTTGACCTTTTTGGTTGATGATAGTGTCAACCGCAATAGTCGTTTTACCAGTTTGACGGTCACCGATGATCAATTCACGTTGACCACGACCGATTGGTACAAGAGCGTCGATAGCTTTGATACCTGTTTGAAGAGGTTCTTCAACTGGATGACGGTAAACGATACCAGGAGCTTTAGTTTCAACGATACGGCTGTGAGGAGTGTTGATAGCGCCGCGGCCGTCGATAGCGTTTCCAAGAGCGTCTACAACGCGACCTAGAAGTGCTTCACCAACTGGAACAGAAACGATTTTTTTAGTTCTTTTAACAGTGTCGCCTTCTTTGATGTGGCGATCTTCACCGAAAAGTACGGCGCCTACGTGACCTTCTTCAAGATTCAGTACCATTCCGTAGATTTCACCTGGGAACTCAACAAGTTCACCGGCCATTGCGTTTTCAAGACCGTAAATGCGGGCAACCCCGTCACCTACTGAAAGAACGCTACCTGTTTCACTAACTTCAATCTTTTTATTGTATTGATTGATTTGCTCTTTGAGAACGCGACTGATCTCGTCAGCACGGATTGTTGTTTCCATTTTTAGTTGGCTCTCCTGTTTAATTCTTCATTTAATTTCGTTAAGTGAGTTTCGATACTGTCGTCGAAAGTCCATCCACCTACTTGGGCAACAGCGCCACCCAAAAGTTTTGGATCTTGTTGGTAAGTTAGAACGATCTTCTTATTGAGGACCTTGCTTACTTTCGACTCAAGCTCTTTTTGTGCGTCAGCTGCCAATGGTTGAGCTGAACGAACAGTTCCGCGAGTTACACCTTCTTCGATATCCAAGAAACCTTGGAACGCAAGAGCAACTTCTGGAAGGAATTGGATTCTGTTTTTTTCAGCCATCAATACAAGTGTATTGAAAACTTCTTCAGAAAGACCTTTTCCTTGGAATGCATTTTTGATCGCCGTTACTTTTTCAGTAGAGCTGATCATTGGGTTTTCAAAGTATGCAGAAATCGCAGTGTCTTTTTGGAAAGAATCTGCAACTGTTTGCAATTCAGCGAAGGCTTTTGCGTGAACACCTTTTTGCTTTACTACAGCAAGAAGAGCTTTCGCATATCTTTTAGATACTTCATTTACTTTCATCGAACGACCTCGATGTGGTTGATAAATTCTTTTTGAAGCTTCTGTTGGTCAGAAGCACCGATGTCTTTAGTCAAAACGATACGAGCCGCTTCTACAGAGTCATTCAACAATTGATGACGTAGATCTTTTTGCGCACGTTGAACTTCAAGCTTCGCAGTCAATTCAGCTTCATCACGAATGCGCTTAGCTACTAGATCCGCTTCCTCAATGATTTGTTTTTTCAAATCATCAGCGTGATTTTTTGCTTTATTCAGCTCTTCCTGGCGAGTGTTATCCAAGTTAGCTAATTTGTTTTTGATATCTACGAATTCTTTTTCAGCTTGTTCACGAGCGAAAGCAGATTTTTGAGCTGCTTCTAGATAAGCTGTTTTTCTTCCTGAGAAGAAAGAAACAATGCCATCTTTAGTGAAGTAAATAAGTCCACCCAACAAGATCACAACGTTGATCACTTGATAGATAACTGATTTAGGAATTTCGATTGCGTGATGATCAGCGCCGTGCTCAGCACCAGCTGCTAGTACCATCGCTGGCGCAAGAAGAATGAGAAGGTTTACTAATACTTTCATTTTATAGACTCTCTTATTTGCCGAGCAATTTAGAAGTGATTGCCAACGCTACAGTTTGAGTTTGTGATTTCAACTCTTGAGCTGCTGATTGAACTGCAGCTGAAACTTTCTTTCTGTTTTCAGAAATAGTTTTGTCTGCATCAGTACGCGTTTTTGAAACAACAGATTCATACTGTTTGTTCGCTTCTGCTTTAGAAGCATCAACAATAGTTTTGATCTCAAGGTTGAGCTCGCGAACTTTCGTTTCATATTGAGTTTGTAGCTCAATTGACTTTGCTTGGTATTCCAAAGCGAGGTCTTCGCCACCCTTAGTTTTTCTTTCTCTTTCTTCAAGAGCATGGGCATAAGGTGTGAAAACAACCTTATTTAAAAATAACAAAGCAATCGCGAAAAAAACGAACTGGATGCCGGCGGTTGAATTGATACCTAATTGTCCAAATATGTCCATTTGATTGAAATCCCTACTGTTTTTAAGTCCTTCGGAATTAGCATTTCAAGCTGGAAAAGGTCAAGGCGATTTTCAAATAGCTTCTAGCTACATATATAAAGGCGTAACTTAAGTGAATTGATGCCTAAGAATTGGGCATATAAGACGCACCCTCGAAAACAACGCCTTCATCAATACGAAGACTTGGAGAGGTCACAGTGCCTTTAAAAATGGCAGGTGGATGCATGATAACTCTGCGGCGAGCAAAGAGATTTCCTTCTACCCTGCCACTTATAATAATAGTATCGGCTTCAATTTGGGCAGCCACAGAGGCCCCCTCATTAATAATGATGGTATCTTTAGTAAAGATTTCCCCTTGAAATTCCCCGCCAATTTGTACGGTTCCTTCGAAGCTGAGCTTTCCTTCGAAATGTGTCCCCTGATCAAGGATTGCAGTCACATGACCAGAAAGCACGTCTTCTTGAAAAGCTTCGGGAGTTACGATTGCCATCCTTCTTTCAGCCTATCTACCATATTGGTGAGTTCGTCATCGGAATAGAAATGAATGCTGATTTTACCTTTTGAATTGGAATAATCAATGTTCACTTTCGTGCCCAACATTTTTTGAAGTTCATCGCTCAATCCAGCAATGAGTCTTTGCGTCACATTTGAATCAAAAGAAACCGGAGCCTCTTCCTCTTCTTTGCCCTTAACAATGGCTTGCACCATTTTTTCAAGCTTACGAACCGCAATTTTTTCCTTCAAAACTTTCTTAGCCATTTCAGACTGCTTCTTAGCATCTGGCAAAGACAAAAGAACTTTTGCATGACCTACAGAGAGCTCATTGTTCGAAATCATTTCTTTTACTTCAGAAGGCAAAGAAAGAAGACGAACTGCATTGGCCACAGTCGCGCGATCACGACCAACTTTTTCAGCCACCTGTTGTTGAGACAATTTAAACTCTGTGATTAAGCGAGAATATCCTTCTGCTTCTTCAATAGCGTTCAAATCTTCACGTTGAATGTTCTCAACAATCGCCAACTCAAGCGCTTGTTTGTCATCGTAATTCTTAAGGATAACTGGAACTTCATGCAGACCCGCAATTTGCGAAGCTCTCCAACGACGTTCACCGGCTACGATTTCTAATTTTCCAGAAACAGTTCGGCGGGCTACGATGGGCTGCAAGATTCCGTTCTCTTTAATAGATTGAGCCAACTCTTGAAGTGGTTCTTTTTCAAAAGAAGTACGGGGCTGATATTTACCCGGAGAAAGCTTATCAATCGCAACTTTCCAAATTTTACTCTCAGGGTCTACGGGAGGGGCGACTGGTTGAGATACAGTATTTGAAGTTGAAGTTGTAGTTGTTGCTACCACAGTAGCTGCGACCACTGGGGCCTGCCCTGCCATAGCACCTTTAGGTGCGGAGGTGGGAATTTCAGTGCGAGTGTTTTCACCCAGCAAAGCTCCGAAGCCTTTACCAAGGCCTTTTTTCTTATTGTTTGATGATTCGACAGCAATATCAGACATTTACTTCCCCTTGGTAAGCATTTTGTTCAGCTGCTGGAGCGATTTCTGCGGAAGGTTTTACTTCTGTACGGGCAACAACCTCACGAGCAAGCTCTAGATAGCGAACGGCACCAACGGATTTGCTGTCGTATTCAAGGATGGATTGACCATGGCTTGGTGCTTCGCTCAGCCGAACATTTCTTGGAATGATGGCGTTAAAAACTTTTTCGCCAAAATGATTTTTGATTTCAGTGACCACTTGATGACTCAAGTTATTACGCATGTCAAACATGGTCAAAACGATGCCTTCGATATGCAATTGAGGATTCAAATTCTTTTTGATTAGTCCAGCGGTATTCAACAACTGACTCAACCCCTCAAGCGCATAGTATTCACATTGAAGGGGAACAAGGAAACTATCTGCTGCATTCAACGCATTTAAAGTGAGTAGTCCCAAAGAAGGTGGGCAATCAATCAATACATAGTCATATTGATCAGCAACTGAAGCGATCGCTTGTTTTAAGCGATATTCACGCTGCGGCATATCAACCAATTCAATCTCTGCACCTACTAAGTCAGGATTGGCAGTGGATATCTTTAGATTTGGATTTGAAGTTTTCTGAGTAGCCTCAGTCAAAGTCTTTTCGCCGATGAGCACATGATATGAATTAGCATCCTGGCTTTCGAAGCGTTTGATGCCTAGTCCGCTTGAAGCATTTCCCTGTGGATCCATATCCACCAAAAGAACTCGCTTACCCAGCGTTGCTAAAGCAGAAGATAGATTAACAGACGTCGTTGTCTTGCCTACTCCACCCTTTTGATTCGCTATGCAGATAGTTTTTGCCATGATTCCTCCTTGATGTAGAAAAAATCCTCCTTTTCCGCAAAGCTTGCAAGAATAAAGACTAGTTTTTCGCACCTCACCTTAGGTTTTTCTGCATTTTTTCCGATGTTCCACGTGGAACAACTGTATTTATGAGAATAATCACCGCAATACTCATTCTTTTTGCGCTCGTCGCGTGTAATAAGCCGGATCCAAACCCCGAGTTGAAGGATCCTATTTATTCAGACCTTCAATCACAGTTAGGAACTACAACCGCAGCTGTTGAAGCTGAAAAAAAGAAGCTTGAAGGATTTGAAAATGATCTTAAGGGAACAATCCCGCAAACAGGTCAGATTAAGTTCGCACAGAAGCGAGTCTTTGAATCACAAGCGCTAATCTCTAAACTTGAACAAGAAAAAAGCTATCTTGAACTAAAGATCGAACAACGGCGCAAGGCTGCTGTGCTTTCTTATCGAAAAGCATTCGCTAAGAAAGAAGATTGGCCCGACCCCAAAGAATATGCCTCCTATCAGGCGGAGCAGAAGCTAAGAAAAGCAAAACGCTCATGGGACGTAAAAGATCGCATGAAGGAAGCCGGTATTTCGTTCGGAGATAATGAAAAGCCCGCTGGCGAAGGTCATGGAGAGGGAAAAAGTGAAGAAAAGGCAGAAAAAGGCGGTCATTAGAAGATGTTCCACGTGGAACATCTTCATTTCGGTATAAATTTAGCGATTATCGAACTTTTTCAGTTCTAACGACACCAAACTTCACAGCTCCCACCGGAAGTTTGTATTCCCCCACCAAAGATGGCGAAAAAATCGCGCAAAGCTGGCTCGGGATCTCACCCACTTCAATACCCCACTCCTCGGCTTTGAGATGATACAAAGAACCACCTTGGACCATATATTTGCGAGCACTTAAAATAGTGCGCGAGATATTTCCAAATCCTCTGCAGATCGCATACTTCACAGAATTATCATCCATTGTATCGACATTCTTATTCTCGACCGTGACATTCTTTAGGCCAAGGGTCGCGGCAAGATGTTTTAGGAACTCGCACTTCTTTTGATCGACTTCCACCAAAACAACCTGGGTCTTTGGACTTAAAAGAGCCATCACAATCCCAGGAAAACCATTTCCGCTACCAAGGTCATATATCTTATCAATATTTGAATTAGACTTAATAATGGTCTGGCAAGCGATAATAGAGTCGGCAAAATGAATCGCATCTGCAACAAAGACAGTCTTTGGAGAAATAAGATTGAGCGTACGATTAAACTTTATAAGTTCATCGTGATACGTCTTTAGTCGAGTTTTAATTTCTGGACTTAGATCAGGGAACCACTCATCCACGCGCCAGAATATCGTCGGCGCCTGTTGTTCGTTGTTGTCCATCTACACTGATCTCCTTGAGCTTTTTATGACCTTTAAGATGAATCATTATAGCCTGAATGGCAGATGGATTAACACCACTTATCCTTTGAGCTTGACCTAAGGTACGGGGCTTAACGCGTTGCAGCTTATCCTTCTCTTCATTGGAAAGACCGCGGATTTCCGCATATGAAAGTGTCTCAGGAAGAACCAATTCTTCGAGTCTTTTTGACTGCTGAATCAGATCCATTTGTCTCTTGATGTATCCAGAGTATTTTACTTCAATTTCCACGGGTTCCGTCACATTTGGATCCGGATCCACGGTGAAATTGAGCATCTCTAAATGAGAACTAGAAATCTCAGGACGACGCAGCAACTCTTCGAAAGACAAAGACTTTGTCATTTCTGCAGAGGGAATTGTAGCCAATAATTCTTGAATGTCTTTAGTAGGATAAATCTTCGTTGAACGTATTTTTTCATGCAGATCCTGCCTGCGCGCTCTCAATGAAGATAAAACGTCTAAAGACTCTGTTGAGACAATACCAATACGTGCAGCAATATCAGCTAATCTATCGATAGCATTATCTTCTCTTAAAACTAGACGGTGTTCTGCACGAGAAGTGAACATGCGATACGGCTCGCGAGTTCCTTTCGTCACAAGATCATCAATCAGGACACCCATGTAGGCTTCATCACGAGCGAGAATAAATTCTTCTCTGCCTAAAATACTGTGAGCCGCATTGATACCCGCAATCAAACCCTGTCCCGCAGCTTCTTCATAACCAGAAGTTCCGTTGATTTGCCCTGCCAAGAACAACTGACGAATCGTTCTTGTTTCCAAGCGATGCCAGATTTGCGTTGGTTCAATATAGTCATACTCAACCGCGTAACCGTAGCGAACGACTTTTACATTTTCCAATCCAGGGATGGTCTTCAAAAATTGATCTTGAGTCTCTTCCGGCAAACTCGTCGAAATACCCTGAAGATAGATCAAATCAGTATTCAAACCTTCTGGTTCTAAGAAAGTTTGATGACTCACGCGATCTGCAAACCGAGTTACTTTATCTTCGATGGAGGGACAATAACGAGGCCCAACACCTTCAATAATTCCGCAATACATAGGGGATTTATCTAAGTTCCCGCGGATAATGTCGTGGGTAAGTTCTGTTGTACGAGTTAGATAACAAAGAATTTGTGGAAGCTTCAATTGAGTCGATGAGCGATAGCTAAAAGGATAAACCTTTTCATCGCCACCTTGAGGAATTGTTTTTGACCAATCAATACTGTCCTTATGAAGACGCGCCGGAGTCCCCGTTTTCAAACGTTTCACTTCAAAACCAAATTGCGCCAACTGATCTGACAGACCAACCGAAGCCGCATCACCCACACGGCCACCCGCCTCTTGGCGAAGACCGATATGCATAACGCCATTCATGAAGGTTCCCGTTGTGATGATCGTTGCTTTCGCAAAAATCTCGGAACCATCCTGAAGAACCACGCCGACACATAAATTATTCTCTAGAATAAGACGCTTCACCTCACCTTGAAAAACTTCAAAATTAGGCTGATTAAAAAGAGCATCTTTTTGAAACTGAGAATAAAGATGTTTATCGTTTTGCACACGGGTCCCACGAACTGCAGGACCTTTGGAAGAATTTAGACGTTTATATTGAATAGTCGTCTCATCAGCCGCGACGCCCATCTGTCCACCAAGAACATCTAATTCGCGAACCATGTGACCTTTTGCAAGACCGCCGATCGAAGGATTGCAACTCATGTATCCGATGCGATCTGTATTGGTCGTAATCATCAAAGTTTGGACACCCAAACGAGCAGAAGCTAAACAAGCTTCGATACCAGCATGTCCGGCACCAACTACGATCACATCAAATTTTTTATTAGTCATAAATTACTTCCCGATACAAAACTCTTTAAAAACTCGATCCATGATTTGATCATCGAATCGCTTTCCTAAAGTTTCGTGAATCGCGATGAGGGACTCTTTTAATTCAAGAGCCAAGAATTCAGCACCCATCCGCTGATCCACCAAAGCTTGCGATCTTTGCGTGTTTTCTAAAGCCCTAGTTAGATTCTCATAGTGACGAGCATTGGAAATCAAAACTGTGTTTTCCACCTGCAAATCAGCGAACTCTTTAACCAGTTCCTTTAAAACATCAGAACGCACCTTTTTATCAAGAGCGCTGACAAAGAACACCCTTCTTGTGAAGAAGGCTTGGGGATCTTGGATCTTTTGGAAAAATTTACTGTTTTTAAGGGATTTTTCGACAGTTTCTGCAAGTTTAGAGGTGGGCTTAGAGCCCCCAATTCGATCGGTTTTATTAGCTAAAATGAAGGTTTTTTGAGGATCCAAAGACTCTAAAATCTGAATCTCTTCAGGTCCCATACCCTTCTCAATATCAAAAACAAAGAATACCACATCGGATTCATTTTGAGCTTCATAGCTCTTTTGAATACCAATGCGCTCAACTAAATCCGTCGCTTCATCACGAAGGCCGGCGGTATCGACAAAAGTAAACTTAACACCCTCAAAAGTAGTGTCCCCGTGAATGACATCGCGAGTGGTTCCAGGAATGTCTGTAACAATGGCGCGTTCATCTTCTAAGAAAGTATTTAGAAGGCTCGATTTACCTACATTCGGAAGACCTGTAAGTACAACGCGGAAACCATCTTTCAAAAGACGTCCCACTCTGAAAGTCGCGACCAATTCCTTTAAGCCAGCTTCAATCTTACGAAGACGAACTTGCACAACATCATCTTCCACCACAGTGATTCCCTCTGTAGAGAAATCAATGCTGGCTTCAGCATGGGCAAGAATCCAAGTCATATCGTCTTCAATTTCCTCAAGCTTCAAAGAAAGCTGACCTTTTAGTTGGCGTAAAGCTAACTTAGCAGCTTGTTGGCTTTGTGATTCAATCAGTGAAAGGACACTTTCAGCCTGAACAAGATCTAATTTTCCATTCATAAAAGCACGGTAAGTAAACTCACCGCGATCGGCAGGACGTGCACCCAATTGAACGAGTTGTCCCAAGATAGTTTGGCAGATCAGTGGACTTCCATGGCAGGAAATCTCAATCACTTCTTCTCCGGTAAATGATTTACCGTGTTTAAAATAAGTTACCAAAACCTCGTCAATCTCATCACCAGATTGGGCATTTTTCAAATTCCCCAAATAGACTCTATGAGACTCAGGATGTGCAGGCAAGAAAGGACAGATTTTTGAAACAATGGCAAAAGTTTGAGGGCCACTGACTCTGATTACAGAAATTCCGCCCACTCCGTGAGGAGTGGAGACCGCACAAACGGTGTCTTTATCGCGATCTCCTCGGAATGACATAGGGCCCTCTTACTTACTAGTTATCGTGGTGAGCGTCTTCAGCGCCACCAGCAGAATTATTTCCGCCTTTAGCAGGATAAATTTTGATCTTCTTATAAAGGCCATCACCCAATGAACGGCTTTTGATACGAGGATCCTTAGCCAAATACTGGTGAACAACCTTACGATCTTTTGGAGGCAATGCTCTGTAATAAACAGATTTACCTTGTTCGATGCAGATTGCTTTCAAGTTTTCTGCGCGCTCGATCAAAGCATTCGCGGATTCATCACGGTATCCACCGCAATCCACTGTGATGCTTGTTTTATCTTCAGGGAAGTTATGTTGAACAACACGTTTCAAGAACAATTGGAAAGCATCTAACATTTGGCCTTTTTTATCTTTCAACATCTCTTCGTCTCCGCCAGAGAATTGAATAGCTAAAATTGCGCCGCCATCTTCTTCTTTCTCAGAAGAGATCTCAAAAGAAAGGTCGAATTGAGCTTTCTCAATAATCCCCTCAAGAGTCTTTTGAACAAGTGCTTCTACTTCGCTGTTAGCACCTTTGCTTTTTCCGCCGAAAAGCTTACTGAAAAAACCCATTATATCCCCCTAGAACTGATTTACTCGGCACTGCCAAAGTAATTAAAATTTATATTAACGCCGACAACTTTGAAGTGTCGGCTTCCCATTACGCCTTAACGGCTTTAGTTGCTGGCTTAACATCTCTCATGATGAGGTACTGTTGAATGATACCGAACAAAGTACTTACAACCATGTAAAGTGTAAGACCCGCTGGCAATTGCAACATGAATACAGAGAACACAAGTGGCAAGAACATCATGATCTTAGCTTGTGTAGGATCCATTGTTGACGGAGTGATTTTTTGTTGAATGAACATAAACACAGCCATCAAAACAGGAAGAACATAGAACGGATCATGAGCGCTTAGATCATGAATCCAAAGAATGAATGGAGAGTTATACAACTCAACACTGCTTCCGATAACTCTGTACAAAGCAAAGAATACCGGAATTTGAATCAACATTGGAAGACAGCCACCAACAGGGTTTGCACCATGCTGTTTCATTACGGCCATCATCTCAGTGTTCAAGCGCATAGCATCGTCTTTATACTTCTCACGAAGAGCAGCGATAACTGGCTGAACCTTTTGCATCGCTTTCATAGACTTCGCAGACATTAAGTTGAATGGAAGAACACAAAGGCGAACTAGAAGAGTCAACATGATGATCGCAAAACCCCAGTTCCCTACGAAACCGTGGAAAGCCTTCATCACGTACAACAAAGGACGAGAAATCATACCAAAGAAACCGAAATCGATAACTCCAGCAAGTTCAGGATCAACAGATTTCAAAATATCGATGGATTTAGGACCCGCATAGAAGATTTGGCTGAAAGTCATTTCAGGAGCCAACTGCACAGGCTTATAAGTCACTTCAGCAAGAGCTGTTTTATTAGCAACATCCGCAACCAATTTAACTTCTGGAGTGATTTGTGACTTATCTAAAACCACCGCCGTGAAGTACTGAGAACCCACTGAAACAAGTGGTGAGTTTTCAAAACCTTTATTGAAGTTTTCTTTAGAGTTACTGAAATTAACTGTTTCTGTTTTTCCATTGTGGCCCACAAAGAAATCTTGGTGAGAATAAGATGGAAACAAGAACGAGTGAGATTGAGCTACATGAATTTGCTCAGGAATCATCAAAGAGAAACCATTTTTGATAGCATCACTTGGATTAGAAATAGAAATCGTATTCTTAAAAGAAGAGTTTGAAGATTCAAACTGCATGTCTCTTTTAATCGTCATCGCACCAACTTGCGCAACACCAACAAAATGACCAGGAGCTTGTTCAGTGACATTGAACTCAACTGGCTTATCAGAACCAGCAAGTTTCATAGAGAACAAAGCGATCTGTTCAGAAGCTCCCAATTTGATTTTGTTTTTCTCTTTATCTTCATAATTATTCACAGTGAAGTCTTTAAGACCCATGCCGTAATTAGAAAGAGTGAAAGCAACTTTATCATTGGAGAATACAAACTTTTGTTCTTGAACTACGGCTGGTGCAACAACGGTTCCAGATTTTGTATCGACAGGGTTTATTGCAGGAGCTGCGGAAGAAGAAGGATTTGCTGCAGTTGTAGTCTGAGCTACCTCAGTTTTTGGTTTATTATAATTAGGATATTTCTTACCGAGATATGACTGCCAACCGAAATAAACCAAAGCGACGGCGGCGATTGCGATAAGTGTTTTTGGATCAAAAAAAGATTTATCGTTCTGTTGTTGCTGCTGCATGAAGCGTCCCTCCCGGGAGTGGAACCGGATCGTAACCATAAGGTCCACCCGGTCTACATTTACAAACTCTTTTGCCAATTAACCAAAGAGCTTTATGTGTCTTATGTGTTTGAATTGCCTCGAGGGCGTATGCTGAACAACTTGGTTCGAAGCGACAGGCACCACCAAGATGAGTGGTTCCGATAGATCTATAGGCAGCGACGAAAAACCAAAGGAAAGCCTTAAAGGTTTTTTCGTACGACTTGTAAACCACGTTCCAAAGCTTTAACAAATTCCCCGTGTGGGAGGCCTTTGTAGAAGTTTTCTTCCATGGGTCTAAAGATAAGATTGATGTCAGCTTCAAGTGGGTTCCCAGCTTTAAGCGACTCTCTGAAGTATTCGCGGCTCCAACGTTTCAACTTATTTCGAACAACTGCAGAGCCGACTTTTCGACTTGCCGTTACCCCAAAACGCAACTGACCTACTGAGTTCTTCTGATAATTCAGAAGCAACCATTTCGTAGGCCAGTGTCTTTTCCCAGATTGTTTGAGAGCGAGAAATTCAGAACTGCGCTTAATAATTAGTGGAGAACTATTTTCCACCAGTAGAAACCGTTAGACGTTTTCTACCTTTTGCGCGACGACGATTTAGAACTTCTTGACCAGCTTTAGTAGCCATTCTTGCACGGAAACCGTGAGTAGTTTTGCGACGTTTGTTTGATGGTTGGTATGTACGTTTCATTTTCTCTATCTCCTGATACTTTTTACGACGATTAACGTCAGTTACGCCGACCAATGAATACAGAAATGCAGTCAAATACGGTGGCGACTAAATGTGCTTCCCACAAAGTTGCTTCCAACTAGATACGTGGGGCACTAATTAATCACAATGCAGCATCAAGGTCAACTGTTGAAAACTTCAGCTCCCCTTGTTAAGAGGTGCCCTAGGTCTGTTAAGACAGGCCGCCGAGGGGACGTGCGCGTGGAGTTGAACTCTTCTTTCTGGAATTTGATTAAAACGAAAATGAAGAGCCGTAACGATAACAACAAGTTATTGGATACCTGGCTAGATCCTATTGAGTATATCAGCACTGCAGGTACTCAAGAGCGTCCCAAATTGATACTAGGGGTACCCAATGCCCTCCATCAGTATTTCGTTATTGAGAACCTTCAAGATAAGATTTACGCAGAAATTTCAGATACTTACAACAATCCGTTTGAAGTAGAATTCAGCATCACCGGAAGTAAGGTGAATGCTCATATCGAAACCGCAGGTAGTTCACTTGAGGAAGCCCTTGGTGGATCTGAAGTCCTCCAGGCTCAACTTGGTCGTAGTCAGGGTAGCCAGACTACTCAACATAGGTCTAGTTCTGAAGGGTCTTTGAATAGTGATCTTACTTTTTCGACCTTTGTCGTGGGTAAAAACTCTGAGTTTGCCCATGCTGCCTGTTATAACGTAGCTAGGAACCCGGGAGCGGACGATTATAATCCTCTCTATATATATGGACCGGTTGGGATGGGTAAAACCCATCTTTTACATGCCACTGGAAACCATATTCGTGATCAATTTCAGCACCTTAGAATTACTTATATCTCTGCAGAGCGTTTTATGAATGAGTGTATTTCAGCGATTCGTCGCCATGAAATGGATAAGTTCAGACAAAAATATCGAGAGAATTCAGATATTTTGCTGGTGGATGATGTTCAATTCATCGCCCGCGGGGAAGCTGTTCAAGAGGAATTTTTTCACACTGTGAACAGTTTCATCGATAGTCGTAAGCAGGTTATCCTGGCCAGCGATCGTATGCCCAAGGATATTCATGGCCTTGAAGACCGTAGTCGTACCCGTCTTGAACGCGGTTTGATCGTGGATATCACAATGCCGGATCTTGAAACACGTATCGCAATTCTTCGCTACAAAGCGGAGAAATATAACGTGCACATGCCAGAAGATGTTGCAACCTACATTGCAAGAATCTCTAAACGTTCAATTAGAGAGCTCGAAGGCAACTTAAAAAAGGTCAAAATGTTCTCTGAACTTCAAGGTCTTCCGATTGATAGCGAGCTCGTGAAGCGCATTCTTTCGCATCATGAAACTCAGTCCACTATTTCTGTGGAAGAGATTCAAAAACTAGTGGCTGATCACTTTAAAGTCAGAGTTTTAGACCTCAAAGCATCGACGCGCGCGAAGCCAATTGTCGTTCCACGTCAAATTGCGATGCATTTAATTAAGAAGTTTTTGGATAAATCTTTGGTAGATATCGGCAAAGCTTTTGGCGGAAAAGATCACACAACTGTGATGAATGCTCTAGAACGGGTCAAGAATCTACAGGCAACGGATCAAGATATTGCGAAAGATATCGAAGACTTGGAACAGAGAATCCACAATATCACAGGGGTGTGAATGTGGACTGTGGATAGAGATGTGGAAGGCTCTGGGGTTAAAAATGTGGATCCAAGTTACCCCCAAAAACAGAGCTTTTCGTGCAAACTTGTACAGAGTCTTTATCCACAAGTGTTTTTTAGTGTTTACACGTACTTAGGGGATTTGTTAGGTTTTCCACGCCCCTACTACTACTACTAGTTATTTATATTATAAGTAATAGATAATAAGAGAGCGTATTAAAGAGGACTTTATGAAAATTGAAATTGATAAGAGAGATCTATTAAGCCTTATCGGAAAAACTCAAAACATTGTTGAGAAGCGCAATACAATGCCCATCCTCATCAACGTTCTTCTTGAGGCAGATCAAAACTTGTTAAAAGTTTTCGCTACAGATTTGGAAGTAAGTCTTACCGATCAAATCAAGGCGCAAGTCACTCAATCAGGTAAAGTCGCTGTTTCAGCAAAAAGTCTTTTCGAAATTGCAAAAGAACTTTCTGAAGGACCGATCACACTGATCAAAAAAGAAAATAACTGGCTGGAAATCAAACAAGGGAAATACACTTCTAAAATTGTTGGTATCTCTGCAGAAGAATATCCAATCTTCCCTACTTTCAATTCTCAGGCATTCATCAAAATTGACGCTCAAGTTTTGAAAGAGATGATTGATAAAACAATTTACTCTGTATCGAACGACGAAACTCGTTATCACTTGAACGGTGTATTCTTTGAATTGAATCCGCAAACAGGTTTCAAAATGGTTGCGACTGATGGACACCGTATGAGCTTGGTTAGCAAAGCTTCTTCGGATATCAAAGTTAGCGCCACTCAAGGTGTTATCATTCCTCGTAAAGGTCTTCATGAAATCAAAAAGATTCTTGAAGGCATTGACGGACAAGTTGAAATTGCAGTTGAGGGCTCACAATTCGTATTGAAACATTCATCAACAATTTTGATGATTCGTTTGATTGAAGGAAAGTACCCGAATTATCAACAGTTTATTCCACAAAAACTCACTCAGAGAGTGCAAATCAATCGCGAACATTTCCTCACATCGCTGAAACGTGTTTCGTTGTTGGCTAATCAAAAATCCAAAGCGGTTCTTTTGAATCTCACGAATGGGAAAATGGAAATCTCTTCTAACAACCCAGAGCTTGGTGATGCGAAAGAAGAGATCGAAGTTGATTACTCAGGCAATGAAATGAAAATCGGCTTCAATGCGAAATACATCACTGACATTTTAACTTCGATCAACAATGAAAAAGTTGATTTCGAATTGAATGATCATTTATCACCAGGACTTGTAAGACCTCACAATGATCAGTCTTACACTTGCGTGATCATGCCTATGAGAATCTGATGATTTTTGAAAGACTACGTCTGGTTAATTTTCGTAATTATCGAGACGTAGTTCTCTCTTTCTCTCCACGAGTGAATGTTTTCCTCGGAGAAAACGGTCAGGGAAAAACAAATCTTCTTGAAGCCATGTACATGATTTCCCAAGGAGACTCTTTTCGCTACTCTGACAATTCCACATTGATCAATTCGAATAATCAAGAAGCACTCATTCAAGCTTTGATTAGCCAAAACGATCTTCACTACAAATTAAAAATGGGTTTGTCGAAATCTCGCAAAGTTCTAACGTTAAACGAAAAACGTGTGAACTCGGCCGATGTTAGAAAAATATTTGCTAGTGTAGTGTTTAGTCCGGAAAGTTTAGCTTCGATCAAAGAAGGTGCAGATCATCGCCGCGAATTGGTGGATGAGCTCCTAGTCACTTTTGACCGAAAAAATGTAAATTTAATCTCGGATTATCGAAAAGCCCTGAAAACGCGCAATAAGATCCTTAAAAACTTTTTAGAAGGTTTACAGGATAAAATGGTCACCGAGAACCTTTTAGAGTCTCTAAGCCCTAATTTTGTGCGTTTGGCGACGGATTTAACCTATGCTCGCACCTCCGCTTTGCAAGGTTTGGCCAAAGAGTTCAATAATGCTATGCAATACATTTCTGGAAATTCCGCTGTGGATATCTCCGTGGAATATGTGGTTTCCGATCAAAATGCGCTGAAATTTTCCCGAGAAGAGGTTCAATCTGCACTCGAAAAACGCATGTTGGAACTGCATGATGCAGAGCTCTCTAGTGGGACCAGTCTAGTGGGTCCTCATAAGCATGACATCGTCTTCCTATATGGTGGAAAAGACTCAAGATTTTTTTGTAGCCAGGGGCAGCAGAGAGCGATCATATTGTCTTTCAAAATGGCCCAAATTGTGTATCATAGGAAGGCTCACGGAACCTATCCTGTGCTGATGTTAGATGACGTACTTTCCGAGCTCGATAAAGCCAAAAGAGAAGCGTTGATTACGTTCTTACACGAGATCAATACGCAGATTTTTGTTACGACCACGGATTTCACATTACCTGACAGCTTCAGCCTCGATCAACTTTCCGTCGTGCGAATCAAGGATGGTCTTATCCTTGATTAACGCTACTTTGATTTTTCGATGAAATTTTTCATCGTGATTTTTTGAAGTAAGCAGATTTTCAGTGAGGGGTACAGAGTGTCCGAAGAACAAACATCATATTCCGCCGATTCGATTCAGGTCCTCGAAGGACTTGAGGCAGTTCGTAAACGTCCCGGTATGTATATCGGTGACACAGTTTTCAAAGGTTATCATCATCTTGTGTATGAGATTGTGGATAACTCGGTAGACGAACATCTTGCTGGTTATTGCAAAACTATCAAGGTCACAATCAACGCTGATGAATCAGTAACGGTTGAAGATGATGGTCGTGGTATTCCCGTTGCGACTCAAAAACAAACTGGAAAATCTGCTCTTGAACTTGTTATGACGGTTCTTCATGCCGGTGGTAAATTCGACGGCGGCGGTTATAAAGTTTCTGGTGGACTGCATGGTGTGGGTGCTTCCGTTGTGAATGCACTTTCCACTCGCGTAGCTGTGGAAGTTCAACGTGATGGTCACTTCTGGAGACAAAATTACGAGCGTGGAAAAATCATGGCTCCTGTTGAAAAGGGTGAGGAATCTAGTAAGACAGGAACAAAAGTTACGTTCAAACCAGATCGCGAAATTTTCAAAGATGAAACTATCATTTACGACTTCGCTACCCTAGCAAATCGTTTCCGTGAACTGGCTTTCTTGAATGCCGGTCTTCATATTTCTTTAACGGACGAACGCACCGGCAAAAAACAAGATTTCCAATATGCTTTGGGTGTTGCTGAATTTGTTAAATACATGAATCAATCTAAAAAAGCTCTTCACAATGAAGTGGTTTACTTCAAGGGTGAAAAAGATGAAGTTGAAATTGAGATTGCCATGCAGTGGAATGATTCTTACTCAGAATCTGTTTTCACTTACGCAAATAACATCAATACGCACGAAGGTGGTACTCACTTAGTTGGTTTCCGTGCGGCTTTGACTCGTACGACAAATGCTTATGCGACTGAAAAAAATCTTTTAAAAGATCTAAAAACAAATCTTGAAGGTGAAGACATCCGTGAAGGTTTGGCCGCGGTTATTTCTGTAAAAGTTCGTGAGCCTCAGTTTGAAGGTCAAACTAAAACTAAACTTGGTAATGCCGAAGTAAAAGGTATTGTTGAGTCTTTGGTAAATGAAAAATTGGCGGATTGGATGGATCGCAATCCTGCGGTCGCAAAGAATATTATCATGAAGTGCGTGGAATCTGCGCGTGCTCGCGAGGCTGCTCGTAAAGCTCGTGATCTGACTCGTCGTAAAACAGCTTTGGATGGCGGTTCTCTTCCAGGAAAAATGGCGGACTGCCAAGAACGTGATCCAGCACTTTGTGAATTGTACCTGGTGGAAGGGGACTCTGCCGGCGGATCTGCGAAACAAGGTCGTGATCGTCGTACTCAAGCAATTTTGCCATTGAAAGGTAAAATTCTAAACGTAGAAAAAGCTCGTTTTGATAAAATCATTTCAAGCGAAGAGATCAAAGTTATTATCTCCGCTCTTGGTACTGGTATCGGCAAAGACAATGTGAACGTTGATAAAATCCGTTATCACAAAATTATCATCATGACGGATGCCGACGTCGACGGTTCACATATTATGACTTTGCTTTTGACGTTCTTCTATCGCCAAATGCCATTGGTACTTGAGCGCGGTTATGTGTATATCGCACAACCACCTCTTTACCGTGCGAAAAAAGGTAAAGACGAAACTTATCTAAAAAATGAAGCGGCTTTAACCGAGTATCTTTTGAGCTCTGGTTTGAATAACTTTAAAATCAAAGGAAAAGAAAATCTTCCTGAAAGCGAACTTCGCCAGTTGATCTTGAACATTCAAAGATTCAATGATTTGCTACGTGTTTCTTCGAAAAAATACGACAAAGATGTCCTTTACTTCTTGTTGAGTAAAATCCCAGATTTCGAAAAAACTTTGGCTGATGATGCGAAAATGACGGCGGTACTTAAAGATCTCGGTGCGTGGATTAATTCTGATCCAAAACTTGGAATTACAGAGTACAAAGGCGAAGTGAAGCAAGATCCAGAAACTGGTAAATCTTATAGCGAGATCTACACTGTTCGTTATGCAGATCGTATGACGACTAAGTTTGGTCTTGATAATTTACGTTCTTCAGAAGTTATTGAGCTTCGTAAAATTTGGGCGGAAATCCAAAAAATCAGCTCATTGCCGATCACGATTCTTCAAGGTGAAACGGAATTCCAGTTTGAAAATTACACTGAATTCTCTGCCCACATTATGGAATCTACGAAAAAAGGAATCTACATCCAACGTTATAAAGGACTGGGAGAGATGAATCCTGAACAGTTGTGGGACACTACGCTGAATAAGGAAAACAGAACTCTTTTGAGAGTAAGTATCGAAGACGCAGTTGCGGCTGACGAAACATTCTCAATCTTGATGGGTGAAATGGTAGAGCCTCGTCGTCAATTTATCCACGACAATGCCCTTCTTGCTCGCAGCTTGGACGTTTAATTTTTTATCGGATGCACTCTGATTTTATCAGTGTGCAAACTGGTTAGTTTGATTGCTCCGATAAATTCGGAGTATAGACAGGTGAAGTATGGAAAATAATTCTGAAAAAGGCGTAACCCTCGTCGACATTAGTAAAGAAATGCGTGGTGCATATCTTCAATACTCTATGTCGGTCATTGTTGGTCGTGCACTTCCTGACGTACGTGATGGTTTAAAACCTGTACATCGTCGTGTTCTTTTCGCACAAAGCGAAATGAACAATCGTTCGAATCGCCCTTATCTGAAATCTGCCCGTGTTGTCGGCGACGTAATCGGTAAATACCATCCACATGGTGACTCTGCTGTTTATGAAACAATGGTTCGTATGGCCCAAGACTTCTCTTTGAGATATCCTCTTGAAGACGGTCAAGGAAACTTCGGTTCTATCGACGGTGATAGCGCGGCAGCTATGCGTTACACTGAAATTCGCATGACCCATCTTGCAGAGGAATTGCTTGCGGATATTGAAAAGGAAACTATTCCTTTCGGTCCCAACTACGATGACTCTTTAGAAATCCCACTTGTACTTCCAGCTAAATTCCCTAACTTGTTGGTGAATGGTTCTACAGGTATCGCCGTAGGTATGGCGACCAATATTCCTCCGCACAATTTGGGCGAAGTTATTGATGGCTGTGTGCATTTGATCAACAATCCTAATGCACAACTTGAGGAACTTCTTCAGTTTATCAAAGGTCCTGACTTCCCGTCTGCTGGTGTAATCGCCGGTCGCGAAGGTGTTCTTCAAGCTTATAAAAAAGGCCGTGGCATCATCACTTTGAAAGGTGTTGCTGAAGTTGTTCCTAATAAAGACCGTGAAGAAATTATTATCACAGAGATCCCTTATCAAGTGAATAAGGCCAAGCTCATTGAAAGCATGGCTGACCTTGTTCGTGATAAACAAATTGAAGGTATTTCTGATATCCGTGACGAGTCTTCACGTGAAGGTATGCGTATCGTTGTTGTTCTTAAGCGCGGTGAAAATGCTAGCGTTATCTTGAACAGACTTTACAAATTCACGCAGCTTCAAACTAGCTTCGGTATCATTATGTTGGCGTTGGATGCAAAAAACCAACCGGTAACATTTGACCTTAAAGGTATGCTTGAAG
>CAZPYX010000058.1:1997-20651 GCA_964590635.1 uncultured Bdellovibrio sp. | reverse complement strand
CAGTATCACCGAATAAATCAAATGGGAAAAGATCCGAGGAGCTTTGAGCGCCGGTCGCAGCCTTTGCAAATGCAGGCATCTGTGGAATCGCGATAGTAAGCGAAAGTGCGAGCATCATAGCGCGGCGATTGAGTGTCGTTCTTTTCATTTCGGTCTCTCCAAATCTGTGTACTTCGGGTGTTTAACTTTTCGCCGAGTAACTCTTTGCGCGTGCCAAATTGAGGCAGTCGATCAGCCTCCCTGACTTCAAATAGTTGAAATCATTGAAACCTGGTCGGCGGCTTGGCTTTGCACACGTTTTCAGATCTTGAATAGTGCAAAGCTGGTGCACAATTGGCTCAGGTTGGTACAGCCACGGGGCCAAATTCAGGGGTCTAGTGTTAAGATTGCGACGGTTGAAACCACCTTGGTCACCTAATGACCCTTTTCTGAAGGAGGCCGTGTAATTTAGCTTTTATCTTAATTTTAAGGGGAGCTGAGGGGGGGACGGTGGAATGATAATTGAAGTGGAGGTGTATATGGGATTTATACTTTCATTTGTTCTCATATTCTTAGGTTTCGCGAAATGCCACGCAAAGGTGGATTTGGCTTCGACAAAGCCCTTGGTGATTCCTGTAGATAACTTCACTCCAAAGATCACTTCTGCGGATGTGGCTGAAGTCATTCCCTGCGATGCATCTGTTCGCACGACCTCTACTTCCAATATGATGGTTCGAATTGCTGACCGCACTTTTAATCATTGGTTTAATTCGCCAACAATGAAGGCGAGTATGTTGGGACGCGCGGTGGATGAAACTCAAGAAAAACTCAAAACGGATGTTATACTTCCCGCCGACTCTTCAGATGGTGTGACTCATAAGTTCTCTTTCAGAGTGGAAGCATTTCAAGCCCTTGCTAAATTGGAATATTCAGGTTGGATGAAGGCTGCTATCAATTATGACGCAAAAGCCGCATCGACGGATATTTTTCTTAAAGAAAAATTCTTCACCAATAAGGAATTCATCGTCAGTCATCAAGCTAAGAAAGATCAGGATCTTTCTATGATTGGCCTTGCCTGGCAGTGGTAACAGTCCTACCCTTAGGGCATGGAAAAAATCGTATTTATCGCCGGAAAAAGAACGCCCTTTGGAGCCTTTGGTGGATCTCTCAAAGATGTCACAGGAACTGATTTAGGTGTAGCTGCCGCCAAAGCCACACTTGAGCAAGCAGGACTTTCTGCAGAGAAAGTCGATCACGTTATCTTCGGTAACGTTGTTCAATCAAGCGCAGATGCCGCTTATCTTCCTCGCCATATTGGTTTGAAAACAGGAGTTCCAGTTGGAGTTGGCGCTCTAGGTGTGAATCGTCTTTGTGGCAGTGGTTTCCAATCTTGGATCAACGCTGTTCAAATGATTCAAACAGGTGAAGCAACCGTGGTTCTGGCTGGTGGTGTAGAGCAGATGTCATTGATCCCTTATGTCGCTCGCAAAGTTCGCTTTGATGGAATGCGCATGGGTAACTTTGAACTTGAAGATATGATGACGGGTGCTCTTACAGACACGTACTCAAAAACGCCAATGGCAATCACGGCTGAAAACTTAGCAGTCAAATACAGCATCACTCGTTAGCAAGCTTATAAATATGCTATTCAATCGCGACAACGCTACGATGCCGCTATGAAAAAAGGCTACTTTGCAGAAGAGATGTCTTCGATCACAGTAGAAACTCGTAAGGGTTCTCTTGTTGTCGATAAAGACGAACATCCAAAACCAGATTCGACTTTAGAAAAACTAGCAACCTTGAAACCAGTTTTCAAAAAAGATGGTATTGTCACAGCAGCCGGAGCTTCTGGCATCGTTGACGGTGCTGCATGTTCTTTGTTGATGGGCGAAAGCAAAGCAAAAGAGCTAGCACTTAAACCTCTAGCACGCATCGTGAGCTATGCCTCTGTAGGTTGTGATCCTTCAATCATGGGTATCGGTCCTGCGGGAGCCGCTCGTAAAGCTTTAGAAAAAGCCGGTCTGAAACTAGAACAAATGGATCTAGTCGAAGTGAACGAAGCCTTTGCCGCTCAATACTTAGCAGTAGAAAAAGAACTAGGCTTGAACCCAGAAAAAACAAACGTGAACGGCGGAGCCATCGCAGTGGGACATCCCCTCGGTGCCTCAGGCACGCGCATCATGAATCACCTAGTCTACGAACTCCACCGTCGCACAAACGCAAAATACGCCCTCGGCTCAGCCTGCATAGGCGGCGGCCAAGGCATAGCCATCATCATCGAAAAACTCTGAGGGTACGCCGTACCTTTTTGCGATGCGCCTTGTCTAATCAGGCCATCGCAAATGCGCTCCACTTGGAGCCCTGTCTCAGGAACCGAGATAATGAACGTTGAAGGAGCATCATGGATAACGGATTAAATTTACATCAAAGAGTCGCGCTTATTTCCGGCCCAATGACGACAACAGTATCAAGCATCGTTCTGACACTGACTCGTCTAGGTGCTGACTGTGTGATTCTAGATCCTGATAAATCCGTGGCCTCTGCCTTCACAAATCAAATCAACGATGCACGCGAGATCAACGACAAGTATGGTCGCGCGATGGTGATTCAAGGAGAGTTTAAAACTCCCGAGCAAATCAAAGACACCGTTGGAAGAGCGGCGCAAACTTTCGGTGGATTGGATATCTATATCGATGCGTTGATGATTCAACAGCCTTCGCCGATGAAGTTTGATGGAACGATTGAAAATTTTGACACTTTGATTGAAAAACATTTGAAGCTTCCTCTGATGATAACTCAAAGTGTGATGGCCTACTTGAAAAGTAGAAAAAAAGGTCGCGTGATCTTTTTGATGAATGAATCCCCGGTTGCAAAAATTAAAGAAGATCTTGTGGCTCAAGCTGTTCGCTCTGGTTTGGTGCAGTTCACTCAAGCTTTAGCAAAGCAAACTAGTGAGTTCAATGTGACTGTGAACTCTTTATCGGTGGCTTTGACTGAAGAATATATCTTGGCCCACGATCCGGAATCTAAATCGATCAAAGAAGCCATGGAGAAAATGAAAACCATCGATCCATCTTTGAAGATAACAGAGGCCGACAAGATCTCTCAAACCATCGCATTCTTGGTGAGTCCTATGGGCGCTACTATGAATGGACAAAAGTTCGCTCTTTCGTAACGGAATTTTATGAATCGACTTCTTCGACTTATCTGGACTTACTTTATTTCTAGATATCGCAGCAAACTTCAGGCGTTGGACACTTGTGCCACGCCTTTTCGGGTGATGCCAACGGACCTAGATGTTCTTCGTCATATGAATAACGGGGTTTACTTTTCTTTGCAGGATCTAGCGCGAATCGATTACATGATTCGTATCGGCGCCTTGGATGCAATCACCGCGAAGGGGTGGTATCCGGTTGTTGTGGCAGAGCGCTTGCGCTTTAGAAAGTCTTTGCAGCTGTTTCAGAAATTTGAAATTCACAGCAAGCTTGTGTATTGGGACGAAAAGTACATTTATCTTGAGCATATTTTTATGAGTCGTGGAGAAGCCATTGCTTGGGGCATGATTCGGTCACGCTTCCTAAGTAAAAAAGGAGGAGTCGTTCCTCCGCAAGATCTGATGAAAGTTCTAGGACATAATTTTGCTCCGCCATCAATGTCGGAGCATCTGAAAAACTGGATTGCGGCAGAGGATGCTCACTCGGAAGCGATACATCCTACTCGCTAGTACTTCTGTGCCTTTAAAATTTTCTCTGCTTGAACAAATTCTTCTGGCGCTACGTAAATACGATCAATGATACGTGTTCCTTCGTAGCGTTTGAAGATCTCAGTCGACTGATTGATCGGAGTTGGCTTGCTCCAAGGATCAAACTGGTCCACAACGAAAATCTGCGCAGCACGTTCTTCCGGAGAAGCCGTGTGATACTTCGAAAGGCGCGCCTTCGAGCTTGCCCAAATCACTTCCAGACCTTCTTTTTCAAGCAAGTTCTTCATGAATTCAGGACGCTCTGATTCCGTGGTGTTATGTTGTTCTAGCAAAACTTTGAATGGACGACGTTCAGCGATTCTTCGCGCCCAAGGATTTGAGACGCTGCGAAGATGCTCGTGCAAACGGTAGTCATTGTACAAAGTATATTCTTTAATATCGCCCGGAAGTTTGAAGGTGCAATCATCTGAAGTCAGATAACGATTGAGCATTTCTTCATAGATGATGCTTTTGTGATGCCCATAAACCATCAAATGCATGTGATGGCGAGAGATCAAGAAGTCATCGAACGAATAAAGCGCACGACGGTTCATGGCAAGATACAGTTGGTTTTCCACTCTGTGGAAGGTCATGTTCTGAATCAACCAATTCGAATCGATTTTTCCGTAGTTTGTTCCGCAGAAATAAGAATCGCGTTCAAGGTAGTCCATGCGATCGGCATCGATTTCACTACTTACTAACTGAGATAGAATCGGGCGGAAGTCTACTCCGGCATCGACAAAGAAATCATCTGGACAGTGCAAGGCTTTATCAATCAAGCAAGCAATGTGAACGGGAGAGATGTCTGGAAACTGCGCTTTGATAGTTTCAGAGATGGGCGAATCCGTCACATACTTGATGGTATAATCTTCGTGATTCGCTTTGCGATTTTTATACATCACGGTGTGAGCAGCATCGCCGTACTTTTGCTCTTCCGCATAAATTTTAATATCCAATTCAGAAAGTTGCGGCATCACCAACTCAGTCGTGTGACTAAGGGGACCGTGACCGACGTCATGAAGAAGTGCAGCCAAACGCACAACCTGACGGAAGCGAGTTTTCACAGAAGGTTTAGAAAACGGATAAACTCTGAAGATCGACTCAAAAACCAGACTAGCTAAATGAGCCACGCCAATCGAGTGAATATAACGATTGTGAGTAGCCCCAGGAAAGCTAAACTCCGAAAACCCAAGCTGCTTAATGGCTCTAAGGCGCTGATACTCCGCCGTATCTAAAACAGCCACCTCTGGATCAGCATAATAAATAGAACCATGAACCGGATCCCGAATTTCCATCATCACTCCTTAACCCGAGGGTACGCCGTACCTTTTTGCGATGCCTGGCGTCTTTTTGACTGTTGAATCGCCTTATATATGGGCCCTTCAAATTATTCTGTCAATAAGGGGGGATTGTCGATGTTCGGATGAATTATTGCTTACTAGGTCTAGGCTGGGGGCGCTCATACTTGGTCTATATATTGATGCTCAATAATGCATGCCAAGAAAAAAATTCCATCCTTCTTCTGACTATCCCTATCACGTAACTGCTCGATGTACGAATCAGGAGTGGTTCGGTGCGCCTATGGGCTTCGTTTGGTCAGTCTTTGCGGATTATCTTCATTTTATATGGAGAGCTTATGACGTTAGGATTCATTCTTTTGTGCTGATGAATAATCATTTTCATATGTTGATTTCTACGCCTGAGGGGAATCTTGATATAGCAATGAATTATCTCATGCGTGAGGTGAGTAAAAGAATCGCCGAGCGCTCAGAGAGAATAAATCAGATCTTCGGCGGCCCTTATCATTGGAGCATTATTAAAAGTAACGTCCACTATCATCATGCTTATAAATACATCTATAGAAATCCCGTTCATGCGGGGCTCTGCAAGAGGGTAGAGGACTATCCTTACAGTACACTCAGAGGAGTTTTAGGCAGAGATTACCTTCATATTCCCACGTATGATGAGTTTCCATTTCAGGGATCTATAGAGAAACACCTCCATTGGCTCAATGAAGACTATGAAGACTGCTCTAAAGAGGCTATTCGCCTTGCTTTGCGAAGAAACGAATTCGGATTCGCACGAGAAAAGAAGGCGCAACGTCCTCATCGTCTTGATGATCTTGTTATTTAATTAAACTTTTTTGAGACAATTTTAAATCCCTTCGGTCAATTTTAAAATTTAAAATAGCTCTGTTATTTCAGTGGCTTAAACTGCGCACAGCATCGCAAAAAGGTGCGGCGTACCCACTGGACTTGGGGCTAGAAATGCACTTTTTTGAGACGTATCACTTTAGGAATTTTCTGCTGCTCCGATGAGTAAGGTAAGAAATGAACCGCCCATCGGCACCACAAGGGTGCCTCGAGTTTCACGGATTGAGACTCGGCAAATCTTCAAGGAGGAGGAATTATGGGTTTACGTATTAACACGAATACAGCTTCGTTAAATGCACAAAGAGTTTTGTGGGGAACGAAGATTGGTCTTGATAAGAGCATGGAAAAGCTCGCTTCAGGATTCCGTATCAACCGCGCTGGTGATGATGCTGCGGGATTAGCGATCTCTGAGAATTTGAAAGCTCAAGTTCGCGGTCTTAAACAAGCATCACGAAATGCTCAAGACGGTATCTCTCTAGTCCAAGTGGCAGAGGGTTCTATGAATGAGATCTCTTCGATCTTGATTCGTCTTAGAGAGCTTTCAGTGCAATCAGCTTCAGACACTGTTGGACCGACTGAGCGTCAGTTCCTCAATGTGGAATATGATCAACTTGTATCAGAGATCGACCGTATCTCCGAAGGTACAGAGTTCAACGGAACTCAACTTTTGGCAGGAACTGGTTCTATCTTGGACTTCCAAGTTGGTACTAGAAATAATCCAGAAATTGACCGTATCTCTTTCGACGCTTCTAAAGCCGATGCAAACTCTGCAGCTTTAGGTGTGAATCTGACTTCAGTGGCGGATAAAGCTTCTGCACAAAATGCACTAGCGGCCATCGACACAGCCATCGTCAGCGTTTCAGCGATGAGAGCAGACTTCGGTGCGATTCAGAATCGTCTTCAATCAACTGTTTCGAATATCCAAGTTTCAGTTGAGAACATGTCAGCAGCTAACTCTCGTATCAGAGATGTGGATGTGGCTGAAGAGACTTCTGAAATGACTAGAAATAATATCTTGTTGCAAGCGGGTACTAGTGTACTAGCACAAGCGAACCAACAAGCGAATGTTGCTTTGAATCTCTTGAATAAGTCATTCCAAGGTTAGTCTAACAGCTAACTAGGATGACTTTGGTTCCCGATCTTAATCTTCATGATCAAGATCACCCTCAAAGGGACCGCTTTACGGCGGTTCCGGTGTAAGCCCGATAGCTCTCTAAAAGGAGCTGAATAATTGATCTGTTTCCTGCGACCGTGGCCGTCTTCATCGGCGGCCACATTTATTCAAAACTTTTTTGAGTAAAGAAAGCAGATGCTTCGAAATTATTTCGAGCAAAGAGAACAGAGCCGTGTACTGCGTTTTCGCCTTTCTTTTCCGAGGGAAATCTCTCGATGATGTCGCCGGCATTGGCACATGTTCTTATTTTCATTTCTCTGCGCTGAGTGCGCGTTCAAAATTTTGTCTCTGAAAAAATCAAAAATAGAAAAAAGAAAAATAAAATCTGGACTCGAGAGAGCTGACTTTTTTGTCGATAAGTTTAGCGGAGCTGTATATCGCAAGCTTCAAATTTTAATAACACAGGTGCACGGATCGCGCCTTATGCCAATGGATGGCAATACTTCACGGAGGAAGAAAACATGATGCACGGAGGATAGAATGGGATTAAGAATTGGTACAAATGTGTCAGCGTTGAATGCGCAAAAAAATCTGTATATGACACGAATCAACGCGGATAAATCCATGGCAAGATTGGCTTCTGGACAAAGAATCAATCAAGCTGCGGACGATGCTGCGGGACTTGCGATTAGTGAAAATTTAAAAGGCCAAATTCGCGGCATGAGACAAGCGAATAGAAATGCCAACGATGGTATTTCACTAGTGCAAGTAGCAGAGGGAAGCTTAAACGAAGTTTCCAATATGCTAATTCGGTTCAGAGAATTGGGCGTACAGGCGTCTTCTGACACGATCGGTGACACAGAAAGAAAGTTCTTGGATGTTGAGTATCAACAATTGAAGTCAGAGGTTCAGCGTATTACTGAATCTACGAAGTTCAACGGATACGATCTTCTAAATGGAACTGGTGGAATGATCGATATTCAAGTGGGTGTGAACAATGATGCTTTCCAAGATCGCATCAGCTTCAACTCAGGTGCTGCAAACTCTTCACTGGAAGCCCTTGGCATGACAGCAGAGTCGGTGGCGACAAAAGAAGGCGCTCAGCTTTCCTTGAATGTGGTCGACCAAGCATTGACTTCGGTGAATGCGATTCGTGCGAACTTTGGTGCTCTACAAAATCGTTTGGTATCAACATCTAACAACTTGTTGATTGCAGATGAAAACTTGTCAGCAGCAAACTCTCGAATCCGTGACACTGACGTAGCGGCAGAGACATCTGAGATGACAAGAAATAACATCTTGTTGCAAGCGGGTGTATCGGTACTAGGTCAAGCGAATCAATCGCAACAGTTGGCTCTAAAACTTTTGGGCTAATATTTAAAGAACTTTTAAAAATTAAAAAAGGGCTGCTTGCAAAAGCGGCCCTTTTTAATTTGCGAAGCCACAAACCGCATAGGTACGGACACACTTTTGGTGTCGCATCTGCGTTAATTTTCGTTGAAAAAAGTTTTTAGGATTTAAAAGTTAAAAAGCCACCCTGATAAGACCAGAGTGGCTTTTTGTTTTGTTAGAGGATTAAATCAGCGAATAGTCTTATAATAACGCGACTGCGCTACCATAAGTGTGTCCGTACCTATTCGGAGATGGCGGTGGTTATGTTTTCCCAGAGGACGGGGCTTAGGAGTTCGGAGCCGATCATGAGGACGGGTTCGGCGTCTTTTTGACGGCCTTTTTTTGCTTCCGTGGGCATGTGACCTACGCCGCCGACTTTGTCGAACCAAGAACGGCGCATAGCCAGTGAGTTTGATACGAGGACGTGGGGGAAGGACTCGAGTTCTTTTTTGTTCGAGCGACCGTATTCGAATGAACTTAAAACTGTGAAGTTTTTGTTGGAGTTGATTTCTTCAAGTTTTTGGAAACCCAACTCCATGAGGTATTTAAACTTCTGACGTCCTGGTTGCTTGGAAGTAAAGATGAGATCTAAATTTCCTGACAGGAAGTTTGCTTCAAGCTCGTTTAAGTCAAAGATATCCAAAATGATTTTTTTAACGCCGACTTCTTCGAAACAAAGATGAACGGCTTTCAAGGCAAAGTCGGAAAGACCTTCAAGGGTTCCGATATGAAGCTCGCCCACCATTTGATTGTTGCTGATACCTTGCATTTCCAATTCAAGACGGCGAATAGACTTTTCAAATATTTCAGCAAGCTGGAAGGCGACGGAGGTCCATCCAGATTTTCTTTTTGCCGAACGATCTAAAAGTACGATTTTTAATTCGTCTTCGATTTTAGCGATAATTCTTGAAAGCTGTGGCTGACTGAGGCCCACATGAAGAGCCGCTGCTGAAAGATTCTTAAAGTTAACGGCCTTCGCTAAGACACTTAGTTCGTAATACAGTTGCTGCATATAGTTCGGACCTCAGGGCTTTCTAATATAGTTTACAAATGCTATTAGTCCCAAAACAACGGCCAGGATATAACCTACAAAGCTTGCAGTAGGAATTCCCCAGACATGGTTCACGGTATCGTGTACAAAAATAAATGATGCACTCATGATCAAGGCCGAGATGATCACGCCTAAGAACAACAAATTGAAAGAAACTTCAATCGAACGTCTTAGGTCTTTGATCTCTGCGATCTTTAGTTTAAATGCATGTTCAGGACTATTGATCTTTCTAAAGAAGAAATTCAATTGGCGAGGCAAGGCATTTAAGAATGCGCGCGACTCGCGGGCCATCTGTGACATATCGTTCATCACTCTTTGCGGACCAAACTGAGTTTTCGCAAGTTCGCCGGCAAATTCCAATGAATATTTTAAGAAATCAAAATCTTTATCAATTTTGCGACCAATGCCTTCCACCGAAACGATGGATTTAAAGAACATCATCAGCTCTGTGGGAACTTGAATATGATGGCGAGCTGCAATTCCTGAAGACTTCATCAGGATTTTTCCCAAGTTGACGTTCTTTAAGGTCAGTCCAAAGAAAGGCGCAATCAATTCACGCAAGTCTTTCGCGAATAAATCCACATTCACTTGATCCGAAAAGGGCGCAAGGTCGACATACTCAAATGCTAGACGATCATAGTCTTCCTTGGACATTGCCAGAAGCATATTGGCAATGGCTCCTTGGGTGCGGGAATTCAAACGGCCCACCACGCCAAAATCAATCAAGCCGATATGATTGTCAGGCAGAACAAAGAAGTTTCCTGCGTGGAGATCTCCGTGGAAGAGCCCATCATGGAAGACCATCTTTAAGTAAGCTCCTAAGCCACGACGGATGACTTCTTTGGAATCAAGACCTTGCTGCGACAAAGAGCTTTCTTGGCTCAGTGGAACTCCTGGCAGAAGTTCCATAGTCAGAACACGCTCTGTCGTGAAGTCTAAATACACTTGAGGAATTTTAATTGTATCGTCAGAGGCAAAGTTTTCTTGAAAACGACGAATGTTATTCGCTTCCACGATGAAATTTGTCTCTAGCTCGAGAGTTCTGAAATACTCATCCACAATTCCCGTAGGATTGAAGGGGCGAGTTTCTGGAACGTAAGTGACTAGAAGATCTGCTAAAAGATAGAGAACATTCAGATCGTCATTGATGGTTTGAATGATCCCAGGTCTTTGAACTTTGACGACAACGGCTTCTCCGGTGGAGAGACGAGCACGGTGAACCTGGGCAATGCTGGCAGATCCCAGTGGTTCCGATTCGATGCTTTCGAATTTCTGATAGAGCGTATTTCCAAATTCTTCTTTCAGAACTTCTTCGACCACAGAAAATGGCAGGGGCTGCACGCGATCATGCAGCTTTTCGAATTCATTGACGTATTCTTCGGGAACTAAGTCAGGGCGAGTGGCAAGGAGCTGTCCTAATTTAACGAAGGTAGGGCCAAGTTCTTCAAAGCTCATACGCATGCGTTCTGCCATCGAAAGTGTTTCGATATCAGAAGATGAATTCAAACGTTCAATGATAAATTTTCCGAGTTTAACTTTTTCCGCGACTTTATGAAAACCATGCTTCGCAAATACGCCGACTATTGTTCTTAGCCGAGCAGCATTTTTTAAAGTCTTTCCGATCTGGGCTCCGGTTTTTAAAGCAGTCACTAGTGAACTCCGAGATGTCGTGGAATTGCTGTTATTATCCCGAAGTTTAGATACTCGGGCAAACAGCAATTGGTTCGTAGGCGCTGGGCAAGTGCTAAGGTCCAGCAGTGTGGTCCAGGCCCATTGTTGTACCAATTGCTGTGCCAGATGCTTACGCAGAAAAAAAACCCACAGTTTATGAGGCTGTGGGTTTTGTTGCTTAGTAAATATGCTGACTTACTTTTTGCCTCGACCGAAAGAGGACTTCGGCTTGGTGGCGTTGCGCTTTTCTTTCTTATCTAGCTTCGGATCCTTAAGGCTCTCACTATTTCTGGTGGAGTTCTTATCATCATCACGAAGTTTCGAGTTCTCGCTAAACTGTAATTTCTTACTGAGCTTAGGTTTATCTTGAGTCGAATCATCACCTTTGGATTTGCGATACTCATTGGGCCCTAAGATCATCTTCAGAAGATTTTCATCTGGACCTTTGCGTTCCTCATTGTCCCAAGAGCGAGGCTTCAACTGTGCTTTTTGTTGAGTCGCTTTTTCTTGCTTGAAGGCCTGTCCACTCGGCTCGTCACGGCTATCGCGGAAGAACTTAGACTTCTGAGGTTTTCCAGATTGGAATCCAGATGGTTTTCCACCTCTAGCTCCACGTTCTTCTTTGTGACCGGGCTTACCACCGCGTTCAGGCTTGCCTGCTCCGCGATGATCTTCTTTGCCATGTCGGCGTTCTTCTCTGTCTAATGAAGTGCCCATTGACGTAGCTGATGCACGGTCTGAATCGCGACCCGAGCCACGGTGACCACGATCACCTCGTGAATTAGTGAATTTTGGCAGCTCGTGACGATCTTTTTCTTTTTTCGACTTTTCACGAATACGATTCAAATACTTTTCAGAACTAGCTTGCGCGGCTGTTTTTCCATCTGGAAGTTCATCTTCGTTGTCCTCATCTTTTTCAAGAAGACCGGCTTTAACGAAGTTCACTTGGCCCAATTCAGGATCGGCTGCAGCGACTTGAATGCGAATCGTATCACCGATGCTGTAAGAGAACCCTGAACGTCTAGCGATCAGTTTCAAATTCTCTTCATCATATTCAAACTTATCATTGCCAAGATCATCTAAGCGAATCAAACCATCACAGTCATATTCGCGAAGTAGAACGAAAACACCAAACTTCGCCACAGAGCTGATCATCCCATCAAACTCTTGTCCGATGAATTTTTCCATGAAGCGAGCTTTTTTAATGGATTGAACTTGGCGCTCGGCCTTCGTGGATCGTTGTTCTGCCGCAGAAAGGATCGTTCCTGCTGTGGCAAGATCATCTTCACTGATTAAGCGATACTGCGAACTTTTCACAACTTGATTTTTTAACAAGCGGTGAATGATCAAATCTGGATAACGACGGATAGGGGATGTGAAGTGAGCATAGAATTCAAAGCCCAAACCAAAGTGGCCCACATTGTTGGGGCTGTACTTGGCTTGGCTCATGGATCTTAAAGTTAAAATATTTAAGATGTGAGCTTCAGGGCGGTTTTCAAATTCTTCCAAAGCCTTGGTCAATCGCTTCTGCAATTTTCCTTGGTTCAACTTTGTCTTTCCACCGAACGTAGCCATGTATTTTTCAAGGATGCCGATGGCTTGTTCATTAGGTGGCTCATGGATGCGATATAAAGCCGGAACATTTTTACCGTGCAAGAACTTCGCGACCGCGACGTTCGCAGCCAACATCATCTCTTCAATCAAACGATGCGAGAATAAGCGCTCTGATCTTTGAATATCGATAGGAACTCCGGCTCCATCAATAACAAGTTCAGTTTCTGGGATCTCAAGATCCAAAGAGCCATCTTTGAATCGTTTCGCCATTAAGATCTTTGCAAGATCCGCAAGGCGAAGAATATTTTCTTTTACGTGGGCATGCTTTTCAACGACATTGCCGTCGATCACTTCTTGAGCCTCACCATAGGTCACGCGAGATTTGCTTTCCATCACAGCTTCATAGAAGTCAGAGCTAACCATTTCGCCAGTAAAATCGAACTGCATCTCTGCAACCATGCAAAGTCTTGGAACGTGAGGATTCAAAGAGCAAAGCCCATTACTAAGCACTTCTGGAAGCATGGGAACAACAAAGTTCGGGAAATACACGGAAGTTCCACGTTCATAGGCATCACGATCAATCGCGGAACCATTTTGAACATAATGACTGACGTCTGCAATTGCTACATAAAGCTGGAAACCCTCGTTATTGATTTCAACATAAACCGCGTCGTCGAAGTCCTTCGCCGTGGCGCCGTCGATGGTGATCAAATTAAGATCGCGAAGATCTTTACGGCCTTTAAAATCTTTTTCCTCTGGAACTTCTTTGTAACGTGTAGCCTCTTCCAAAGTATCTTTAGAGAAATCCTGTGGGATATTGCTAGAAAGAATCACACGTTTGATATCTGTCAATGGATCAAGGGCATTTCCAATAACCGCCGTGACTTTGCCAGTAAATTGTTGGCCATTGTCGGGATAGGTGATGGCTTCAGCTGCGACAAGTTCTTTGTCTTTAGCACCCATGGAATCTTCAAGCTTAATGCGAAGGTCCTGGCTCCAGCCTTTTCCTTCATCACGAATGATTCCATATTTATCGTTGAGTTTATAAAAGCGGCCGACAAATGTTTTAGTTCCGCGTTGGATCACCTTAACGATTTCGCCGCGGAATCTTTCTCCACCTTTTTCAGGATATATTTCGGCCATGACCTTATCATTGGTCATGATGCCTTCCATGGAGCCGCGAGGGATATAAACGTCAGGTTGATCTTTGTCGTCAGCGATGAAAAAACCGAAGCCGTCTGGATGTCTTTTGATTGTGCCTGGTAGAATTTGTTTTTTCTGCATGTGCGAGATGTTCATCCTTTTATTAAAGATTAGCACAACTTAGGCGACACGACAGGAAATAATGAAATGAAGTTAGATAAGAATGGAAAGTGGCAAGAGTGAGTTCATCTAGTGCAACCCACTCTTTTTATTCAACTATTTAAAAACTCGCAACAGCGCCCAAGGCAAGAATGCTTGCGTTTTTGGTTGGATTTCCATTTGAATCGAAGAAAGCATCTTCGTCAGCACGGTCCAATCTGTACTCGACATAAAGTTTGAAGTATTCATTCAAGGCGATTTTGTCAGACAGCGTGAAGGAGTTTACTTTGTTAGCGGCTCCATAAGTTGCTCCAGATGCGAGGTCGATCAGTTCCCCAGCTCCGCGAACCATTTCATAACGAGCGGTGACAGTATTTATTATTGTAGCCGAGACTGCGGATTGATAGCTGACCAATACACTTGTTGAGTCAGACCATTTTGTTCCGCTGATATCAGGTTTTGTCGTGCGCGAATCATAGGTGATGGCGAATAGAACAGGATCAAGCTTATAAGAGGCCCACACACTGCTGGCAGTTCTTTCTGTTCTGTCAAGTGGAGCTGCTCCGTCTTTTCCGAAGTAGTAGCCCGCATACCAAGAGAAATTGCCCCAAAGTCCAGTGGCTGAAACTTCTGTCGTTTTTGTTGGCGTGTAGTCGTCTCCGAAAGCATTGTAGTTGGCTTGATTATAAGTAGAAACTGTCGCCGTAAGATATTCGCCGGGAATATATTTAGCGCGAAGACCTTCTCCATACCCTGGAACGATTCCTTGAAAGGCAATGGTGTTTCCATAGGTGTAGTTTTCTGATTTAAGCAAAGACTCGAAGCCCATCGTTGTTAGGAATCTTCCGAAGCCCACATATATAGAAGGAGTGGGTTTATAAAAGACCTCGAGCTGATCCATTGTTCCCAAATTTGCTTTGTTAGAAGTTGTTGTGACTCCTCCAGCGCCATCACTTTTTGCGCTAGTTAAATAAGATGTTGGAGAATAAACAAGGCGACTGAGGAAAGAGATCTGTTCAGTTTCTTTCTTGATAAGGATTTGCGCTTGATTCAAACGGTATGTTTCATTGCTAGCTCCACCGATGAATGGTGTCGCTTTGTCCTTCGAAGATAACATATAGTAGTCGAAGCTTGCCTCGCCATTGACAGTGAGACCTGCAATATCTGCTGCGCGAGAGACAGAAGTTGCAAAAGAAATTGCTATAATTAGAAACGCGAAAGGCTTCATTCAAGCTCCTTAAAATTGCTTTTGAAGTTTTGACGAGATCAATCCTAAGACCTTGGTCTAGCTTCTGTAACGTAAATATGTCATTAACCAGACCATGATCTAGTGCGCCAGCTCTAAATTGAACGGGAGCGTCAATGAGGCCAAATTTATACCTTTTCTTTATAAGTTGAACGTCAACGTTGCAGGAAAAATCAGCAGTTATCCACATGTGATTAAAAAATCATAAAATCCACGAAGTCCGCTGCAGTATTGAATTTCATAGGTGAGGACAAAAGATTTTTGTTCCGCGAAAATCAAAGAAACATAAAAATTTTTTGCAAAGTTTGGGGAGTAAAGGACTCCATGTTTTTTGCATAGTTTTTCACGGGGCAGTTTGGGCAATAACATTTTTGTGGTTGATCTTACCCTGGACCCTCATTAGCATTTTTTGTGTAACGGATTACAAACTTTAATGGATTTAAAGTAATCATAATTGCAACGAATCGAAAGGATGCAACAATGAAAAATCTTTTAGTATTGGCAGCATTGACTATGGCGGCAGCGCCAGCGATGGCTTCTAAAGCTCGCTTGTCTTCACTAGGTAACGCTTCTCACTTGGTTGATACACAAACTATGTTTGTGAACCCTGCTGACTTGAACTATGTTGGTGACTTCGCAACTTTGGAGTTTGGTAACACTACTACCACTTACTCTGCAACTGCGGTAACTCGTGGTCCTCAAGCAGAAGGTGGTTTCACAAAAACTCTTTCTTGGGGTAAAGTTGGTGCTTACCTTGGTCACAGAAACGAAGCAGTTACATCTTTCGTAGACGGTATCAACGTCGCAACTTTCGCAGCTGGTGGCGCTAACGGTACATTGTTGACTGAGCAAAATCCTTTGGATTTGTTGTATGGTAACGATTTCGGCGGCATGAAATGGGGCTTCGATGTTCACTATTCTAACGCGAAAAACCAAACTGCAACTGTAACTCAAAAAGAAAACACTTTGGGTGTTTCTGCTGGTGTAAGAACTGACATTTGGAACGCAACTCTTAAAGTTGGTTTGTCTGGCCATAGTGACAGCGATATCGCTGCTTTGGCTGCTCCTAAATTGGAACAAAAAGGTTACTATCGTCTTGGTGGCGGTTACTGGTTTGACTCTATCTATGCATTCGCTAACTACGAATATGCAAAAGGTACTGCGACTATCTCCAGTGCTGACCAAGATATCACTAGAAACAACTGGGAAATCGGTATGGTTAACAACCATAAAGTTGAAGGTGGAAACTTCTTCTATGGCGTAAGCTATCTTTCCAACGAACTTAAGCAAGAACCTGCTTCTGGAGCTGTTAAAACTACAGCTACTGGCCTTCCATTCGTAATCGGTATGGAACTTGATGCTGCTTCTTGGTTGACTCTTCGCGGCTCTGTTAAACAAACAGTTATCGTTGGTGAAAACAAAAATGAAGCTCTTAACACTAAATCCAACCTTACTAACGACACTGTTGTTGCAGCTGGCGCTGGTTTGAAATGGAACAAAGTTGAAATCGACGCAACTCTTGCTGGTTCAACAACTGGTAATATCGATGGTAACGCTTTGTTGGCAAACGCTTCTCTTACTTACATGTTCTAATTTGAACTCGTAAATTTGAGTAAAAAGAAAAGCCCAGGGAAACCTGGGCTTTTTGTTTTTTAAGTGGATTAGTTGGAAAAACTAGTGCTGCAGACTTTTATTAACTGCGTTCACTTCTCCCAAAATCTCTTTTAAAGATTTCAAAACATAAGTGGTTTCAGCTTTAGTAGGAATTCTGGCATTCAACTCTCTTACTAACTCATTGGCCGTAGAAACTTCAGTTCCAATTTTAGCGGAACCGTCAGCGACTTCGCCTTTGTCCATGTCAGAAGAAAAGCGTTCTGAAAGACGTGAGTTGATGTCTTCAGAGATAGAATTGATTTGATTCAAAGTTCTTTGAATTTGCGGAAGCATGGCTTTGATTTCGCGAGCTTCACGCTCTGCTAGATCCTGTTCTGCCGCAGCGATCTTTCCTTCGGTAAGGTCGAATTGGCTTCCATCTTCAATGCGATTTTGCTCTTCTGCAGCTTGAATTTTTCCTTCAGTAAGCATTCTGCTGATATCATCGCCCTGTTCTGCTTTTGCTGAAAGAGCACCGAATAACATCATCGCGGCCATGGCAAATACGATATATTTTTTCACAAATCTCTCCTTTTATGAATTTCCATAAAAGATCACTGCCAGTGTTATGCCCGCGTGAAGTCTGATGATTTTGATTTCAGCGTCTAAGAATAAGACAGAGAGCAAAAGAGGGCAGCCAGTTGAATAGCCATGTCTCACCTTGAGACGGCCTCAAATCGGGGCTACAAACGAAAAAGGCTGACAGAGATATCAGCCTTTTTCAAATGATCTATCTAGTAGAAAACTATTTCTTCGGAGTTTCAGCCGGAATATCGAAGTAATCCGGTGGAACGAAATCAACTGTGAACGGGTACTTATAAGACTTATAAGCATTGATCTTAGGGCTGCCAGCTTTAACATAAGCTTCATCCCAAAGAGCCGCCGTCATCACCGCACCACGGGCAAGGTCTTGAAGTACCATCTTGCGCATTTTCTTGAAAGCTACAGAAGCTGGAAGTCTTTCTGCCTCAGTGCGAACTTCCATCCCATGATCTTTCACGACAGAAGATTTCTTGGTCATCGGATCAAGTTTCAAAATCTTTGGAACTTCCGCCAAAGAAATTTCACTCAATGCCTTCATTTGCTCAAGAACCGTTTTTGGTTTTAAGAAAGAAGGATTTTTCATCGCGCGAGCTTCCTTTAGAACAAGAGCATCAAGGTCGCCGTCGAATTCACCTACAACTCCATCTTCGAAGTAAGCGTGAATGCCGCCGTGGCCAGCTGCCCAGCCGTCATAGTCAGCTGTCGTATGGAAAGGTTGAGAAGTATCACCTGTGAAGTGCCCCATCAACCCCATGTCTGTGACCATTTGATAAACTAGCTTGTTGTAAGGCAGATCGTAGTCTTGCTCTTCTTTGCGATTGGTCGGGCCTTTTGCAGCCTCAAATTGCGGCTTCAAAGCTTCAATGCGACGAACGAACTGTTCAGCTCTCCACCAAGCAGAACCAAATTCGTTCGGAACAAACTTGATTGTCGACCCATCATTTTTGAATTTGTTAGGTTGACCGGTGAATTCTTCAACGATTTTTTTGTAGTCCAAAGGAATAGCTTTGACCGGCAAGCCAGTGATTTCAGGATCAAGGAAGTGCGTAGGGCTTCCATATTTAATGGCGTCTCCGCCTAAAGATTTCCAATAGAAGTCAGGCATGTTGCAAAGATGACCCATCATTTGCGGTTTATTGCGCAAATATTCTTTCAAGCCTTTTTCTTTAACAAGAAAGCTGGCTGTTCTGCAGATGGTGTCGTGACCTCTTCCACCCCAACCAAATGCGGTTGATGAAAGAAGCAATGTCGTCA
>CAZPYX010000058.1:0-1987 GCA_964590635.1 uncultured Bdellovibrio sp. | reverse complement strand
TTGCCAAGGGCTTTGGGAGGTCGGCTTGCGCCGATGAATCCAGCTAGGGCAATGATAGTAACGATGTAAGGTAAAATTTGAACGAATTGTACGGGGACTTCGACGCCACCGATTTGCAACCCTTGCAGACGAATCTGCACAGCATCGGCAAAGGCAAACAACAAGCAAGCCGCAAAGGCAGGAAGAGGTTTCCATTTTCCGAAGATCAAAGCGGCCAAGGCCATAAAGCCACGGCCTCCAGTCATCAGTGGGGAATAAGAAGAAGCCAAAAACAAAGACAAACTTGCGCCGCCCCAAGCGGCGAAGCCTCCACTTAGAGTCACAGCAGCCCAACGAACTTTGCGAACACTCACACCGCTGGCCATCAAGGCCTCGGGATGTTCGCCAGCAAATAAGAGCCACAATCCTGAGCGGGTTTTACGAAGCCACCAGGTCAGTGCGAAAACCAAAAGGATGGCAATAACCAAAGGTTCAAAAGTAAAACGAGTCTCTGCCGGAAGGGCCGGAGTTGATCCCGTTGAGTTAAAAAGAATTTTGGTCATAAAAGGAATCGCACCCATGGCCAAAAGATTGAAGGCCATACCCGTGACGATTTGATCGGCGCGCAGTTCAATCACAAACAAGGCATACAAAGCACCAATGATAAGACCTGCAACAAGTGCCGCCGCCCAGCCGATCCAAGCATGGTTGGCGTAATAACCCGCAACAGCGCCAACAAAGGCTCCCACTAACATGAAACTTTCAAGGGCTACATTCACAATGCCAGAACGTTCGCTCATCATCCCGCCCATGGAGGCAAAAATCAGAGGTGTTGCCAAACGCAGTGTCGCAAACAGCAAGGCTGATAGAACTAGAAATAAATCCATTAGTTCTTCCTCCTTAAAGATCGAAGATGCTCCCAATAAGCTTGGGCCGCGACACCCAAAATAATCAAAGCTTGGATAATACGCGAGAAATCCCTGGTGATCGTCGTAGTTTCAAGATCTAAGTCAGAAGCCCCTTTATGAAGGGCACCCATCAAGAAGGCCGCAGCGATAATTCCGAGTGGATTATTATTTGCGAGCAAAGCCACCGCAATTCCAATAAATCCATAATCTGGAGAAAAACCCACACGATACTGACCAGCACTGCCAAGAACTTCTGATAAGGCTACGCAGCCAGCGCAAGCTCCGGCCAAGGTCATTGCGATCATCAAAGTTTTCTTTTCAGAAATTCCACCACGATGAGCAGCTTCAGGATTAGAACCCACTGCACGCAATTGGAAGCCCCATGTTGTTTTCCACAGGAACACCCACATCAAAACTGCCAAGATGATGGCGAAAACCAAAGAAGCATTCGCTGGAGTATCCGGGAACATGCGAGCAACCAGATCATAATCTTTGAAAAGATAATTTGCACTGACCATGGCTGTTTCGGGATTTTGCGAGTTTGGATTTGGAATCACTTTCAGAGTAAACCAACTTGCGAGACCTGCAGCGATGAAATTCATCATGATCGTAATAATAACTTCGTGGCTTCCGCGATAGGCGCGCAACCAACCTGGAATGAATCCCCAAAGTCCACCGACAAACAAAGAAGCACAGAACGCCAGAACAGGAGCCGCCGGAAAAGGAACCTGCGGAAATAAAACCCCAACGGCCGCCGCTGTCACTGCCGCCATTGTCAGTTGTCCCTCAGCGCCGATATTGAAAAGTCCCGCATGGAAACCGATGGCCACCGAAAGTCCACAGAAGATCAGGGGAGTTGTATAGGAAAGAGTCAGTCCTAGATCATACATAGATCCAAAGGCGCTCTTCATCAGGATCATAAAAATATGCAACGGATTTTCACCGGCAAAGAAAGTCAGAAGAAGGGCAATGATCAAGCCGGCAGCAAATCCAAAGAGGCGTCTCAATGCGCACCTCCCATGGCAGGCCCCAAAGCTTTTTCGTTCAACTTATTGCGAAAAAATTCCGCCAGGAACCAACCCTTATAAAAGAACAAAATA
>CAZPYX010000057.1:0-20734 GCA_964590635.1 uncultured Bdellovibrio sp. | reverse complement strand
TTGATTGCGGTTCCGGAGACAACTCCGAGTTGACCAGTTTGCGAAACAGTTTTAGCAAGCTTCCAGTCAGAAACTGCGATTCCCATTCCACCTTGAATAATAATTGGATGACTGTATTTCATGTTTGTAACCTATCGGGGTCCTAAGTATGTCACAATACTTACCTTAACAGCGCAGCGAGTCTTTCTGTTATTATTCATACAGGACGCATACAATGGCGCCAAAAGACTCGTCGAGTTTTTCCACAGAACGCTTTAGGCATTAAAACTAAACAAGAACACCTACGAGTAGACGTAAATTAGCAGCACAAATAAAAAAAGGGACAGCCCTCAACTGTCCCTTTTTAAAAACAATATTTAGTTTTTTATTCTCATTTTTTTCAATTCTCTAACACTCTGCGGGCCAAAAAGGTACGGCGTACCTCTACTGTGCTCGGGCTACGATCTCTACGGAACACTGAACTCTATAACGAGAATCAGGTGTAGCAGAGGCTGAGGCCGAACAGATTTGGTATTCCTCTTTTGGTCCCATGATGATGAAGCGGCGACGAACCGTCGTGTGATGATCTGTCACAACACCGCGAGAAGAAACCATGCAAGAGACCCCGTATTCGTTATTGCAAGAAGACACAGCATCGGACTCTGCTCTGGCAATCGAACTGGCGCGGCAAGTGCTTTCATCACTTTTTCTTTCATCGTATTTCCCAGAACCGTAAATTGAAGAGATGTATGTCGGGTATTGAACGATATGTCGGGCGACGATGGAGCAAGATGCCAGCCCTTGTGCTTGGCTGTTGCATGAACTAATAACGTCATAGGACAGTTGGTCTGCCCTGTAATTTGCCTGGGATATACAATCCCGATCATCCATTCCCACGGCTTTCACGGTTCTATGTGCTTCTGAATTCATCGCATTAGCACAACGCTTTTCTAAATCACGTTTTTGCTCATCGGTGAGGTTGCCACCGCGCCCTTGCTCCCCGCCTCGACAGGCAGAACTGAGTTGTGCGTGTGCAGATTGAAACCCAATGACCAGTGACAAACAAAGAATTAGACCTTTCATAAAACTCCCCCCGAAGTTTGTGGTGCATAACGACACCTCGCAAAGGAACTCTACAAGAAGTAGACCAAGATATTTCTTTAATGGGATGGATAAGAGATTGTTATAAATCAAAAGACCCTCGTCACAGAACGAGGGCCTTCCTAAAAGAGACGTTAAAGAATCACTCATTGAACTTTAACTTATTGAATCTTAATTGTATGACTGCGGGCCCCTTCTGCTTTTGGCAGAGTGATGTGCAAAACACCATCTTGGAAGTTTGCTTGTATCTTGTCGGCGGCCACATGGATCGGTAAGCTGAAGGTTCTTTGGAATTTTCCATAGATCCTTTCAGAATATTTGCCCTCCATTTTGCCTTCGCCTTTGGTTTCCTTTGAACGCTCGCCAGAAATAGTCAGAACATTGTCATTGATGTCCACCTTGATATTTTCTTTCTTCATACCTGGCAGATCCGCAGTGACCAAATAGGCATTTTCTTGCTCGTCAATATCCACGCTTGGAGAAAAATCCATTCCCGCACGGGACAAAGCCGGAGAAAAACCGCGATCAAATTCATTAATAAATTCTTCAAATTGATTAAAGACATCATTGGAAGGAAGGCGACGTCCCATCCATGGTGACAGAGATCTCATAGGCATATATTCCTCCTTGTGAATCATTTCATCACCTCAAGTATGGGATGACTTCAAATTCAGTCAAGTTAAGGACCTTTCACACTTGGGGTGAAAGGTCCTAAGGAATACGAGAGTATTAATGCTTTAAATTAGCAAGGAAAGAACCAAGAAGAGATGACACGACTGAAGTCACTACATTGGCAGTGGAAGACGATGTATTTGTTGAGGCAGAGGCATTGATACCAGAGAAAAGGCTTTGCACCAAAGTACTGAGGATTGAAGACGATCCTCCTGCAGAAGAAACTACAGAACTCAAACCCGAATTAGAACCCGAAGTGAATGCACTGATGAGACTTGCCAAAGTCGTTGTCGAGTTATTGTTAGATCCCAAAGAAGTAATCAATGATGTCAATCCTGACAATGAGCCCGAGCCCAAGCTGTTCATGATCGTGGAAAGAACCGTCGATGAATTGCCCAATGATCCTAAACCAAGAACGGAACCAGAGGCCAAACTTTGAATAACAGTGGTCAAACTACTCGTATCAAAATCCTTGCTTCCAAGTTTACCAAGCAAAGAACTGATAAGAGAGCTTGCCACTGCGGATTGAGAACCCGAGGCCACTCCGGCCGTCGTTAAGTTTCCAAACAATGAGCTAGCAATTTTTTTAATTAGATCCGTAGAAACTTCGTTCTGTGATTGATTCACCAACGAGTTCAAGGCGCTATCACCGATCAAGGAAAGAAGTCCTGACTTGCTCGTCAGATCTGAAAGCTGCAAGCTCCCCACACCCAAACTAGCCCCTTGAATAAGAACCGGAATGATAGAAGCCAAATCATTGCTGCCGGTCAAATTTGCCGAAGACAAAGCCATAGCTGCACTGGAAATGATAGTGCTGATTTGCGTGGAGCTTAAACCTAAGCTACTTAATGATAACTTTTGACTGGCACCGCTTGAACTTGTGGTGACAGCCTGACTTTTAAGATCCGCCTCAAGACTGCTTAACATTTTCTGTGCTGAAGAAGAAGGAGCTGTGGACGGAGCGGATTGCGCAGAAGAACTATCAGAAGCTGCAGGACTGGTGGTTTGAAGTTGGTTTCCGCATCCAGCGAGAAAGCCAACTGCCAGTAGTGGTAAGAGCAGATTTTTTCTTTTCATGATTCCTCCAAATTGAAATCCATGAACAGATTAAATCTAAACTTAAAAAATAAATACGGGGCAATAATTCGAAGCTTTCGCGCGAGCCACGATTTTTTATGGATCGTTTATGGATCCGACAATATTTTTTAAAATATTGATCAGTTCCTTCGCAAAAAAAATTAGATATCATAATAATGAATTTACGTTAGACAGTTCTTTCAAACCTGAGATCGCCAGTGACAGAATTGTAGGCAAAATGCCTGAAAGATTTTTTCTCAAGATAAGACAATGCCCGTCCCAAAGCCCCTATGTTATCTGCCACGAAACAAAAATGCAGATCCTCTCTATTTCATTTTACTTGTAACTTTTTAGAGGACTTCCACGAATATATGGACGTAGACAGGAGGATTTATGTCATATCTTAAGAGTTTCAAGCAATTGGCCATTACGCTTATTATGCTTTGTGGCTTTAATGCCTTCGCCGCCACACAAACCGCCATTCTCGCTGGGGGTTGCTTTTGGGGAATGGAAGAGGTTTATCGTAAAGTTCCTGGAGTTATTAGTACTGAGGTGGGCTATACAGGTGGCTCTATGCCCCACCCTAGTTATGAACAAGTCAGCAGCGGCAAGACCGGACATGCCGAATCCCTCAAAATAGAATTTGATTCTAAAAAAATCAGTTACGAGGAAATTCTGAAAACCTTCTTCCGCATGCACGACCCCACAAGTATGAACCGACAGGGCAATGACATCGGAACCCAATATCGTTCAGAAATATTCTATATGGATAACGCCCAAAAGACTGAAGCTGAAAAAGTCATAAAATTGGTGAATCAGGCGAAAAAATGGCCCGCCCCCGTTGTGACCAAACTTGAATCAGCGAAAACCTTTTATCCAGCCGAAGAGTATCATCAGAAGTATCTTGTGAAAAATCCGAATGGATACAACGATCACTATCTTCGCGATTTCAAATTCTGAGTTTAGTCAGATCAGACAAGTTCCTACGATAATGTCATGGGGACTTTGTCGGATAAGCTCACATTCAAACAATCTTTTACCGACCTTTGCCTTAAGTTGATAATTACAAACCATCCCGGACTCTATGAAGAAATCTGTTTTAGGCATAGATTGGGGAATGCTTCATAAATTCCATATGTACACTGAGCAGAACAGAAAGATTTTGATTATCAAATCAGAGTCTGCAGATCTCTCTGTAGCAGAAACATTCATCGTGAAGCGCGAATGGACTGTGCACAGTTGCACCAACCTGAATGAATCCATTCTGATCATCGTCCAAGAAAAACCTCAATTCATCTTTGTCAGCGTCGATCACAGCAATAAGAACATCATTGCTTTCATACGACTCCTGCTAAGAACCTTTCCTGAACGTGTGATCGTCTTTGGTGAACGACCCCATCCTCTGACCTATGTGCACTTCAACGAAACCGGATGCCGTTACAATATCTTTCCACCAGTGACAGGACCCGCTATGGAAAGAGTTCTGCTTAGCTATTATAAGAATCAACTCAGCAGTAGCCCTCCCCCTCAATTGATTCAGCCAGGTATGCAATTTAATAAACTGCAAAAAAATGAAGCCTGGGTCTACAAAGGTGCCAAGCCGAAAACTACTTCTGATATGACTTTAAGTGCTTCTGAAGCGAGCGAAATGTTTTCGGTGATCAATGATAAACCCCTTGGAAAAATTAAAACCCGAGCCACTGAAGCCAATGAAAAAGAAACCGCGAAGGCATCGACACCTGTCCAGGCCCACGAGACACCGAACGATGCGAGTAAAGAGTCTGATTTTGGTAAAGTCACTTTAGCCGCCAGCGCCGTCCCCCATGAATCACTGATTTCCCGGGCCACTCAAGAGGCGTTGCAAAAAACTGTAAAGCAGTCCCCGAAACTTCCTATTGAACAAATTAAAATTTCCTCTGACATCTCTTGCATTATCATCCAGTCCACTCGTTTCTCTGGCTACCTGATTGCAGCACTGGGTGACAATCGTGAGGTTGATAAAGGATTCATGGCGGCTCTTCGTCAAAGAGTTTTCTCATTTCTTAAAGAGAACGGCGAAATAATCAATGAATCCGATGAGCCGTTAAGACTGACCGTCAAAAAAGTAAATTTCAAAAACTGGGCAAACCAAAAAGCAGAATTTCTGCGCAGATCCGTGCACAACCAAGAAGAGGTTTCCATAGCCTTCTTTCCTCGCCAATATATTCGCTTAAACTTCGATGATTCGTTGGATGAGCACATGGCCAAAGTGAAGATGACCGAGCTTAAAGCCGATGTCCCGGTAGAATGTGATCTTTACATTCATCTTGCCGAGAATAATAAATACATCCGCTACACGAAGAAAGGTTCCAAGTTTCTGTCCGCTCAAAAGGAACGCCTTGAATCCCAGGGCTTGAAGTTCATGCACATCTTTAAGACGGATCTTCCTGAGTTCAATAAATACCGAGCGCAAAACTTTCTGAATGAGACCATTGATCATTATCAATCCATGATTGAGGCTTAGCTTTCGTAAAAAGCGAAGATACCTTCCTGTAGAACGCGAAGCTTCGTTCCTTTACCATGCGAAGCTTCGCTTTGACTGATTTACGCTATAATCATGGCTGCATTCAATTCAGCGAAATAAAAATTAAAGTTCTTATATTTCTGTTAAGCACAATTCACCGTGACATTATGAGTATGCCCGGCCGTCAGCGTCGATACTTCCATAACTCCATTGTTAGCTTGTAGACTCATAAAGTCTGCTGCGGTAATAAGAACTGTATGAGTATGTCCGCTCCCATTATCCTCGAGAGCATAATTTTTAGCGACGCCAGCCGCAACATCAGCGGCGGGAATCGTCAAAGTGTGGTTGGGAACATGAACCACTTGAATACTGACAAGAGTTCCATTCGCAAGACAATTTCCGCCCTGACCTGTTGCTGTGTTGCTGCCCCCGCCATAGCCTCCACCACCAGAACCTCCACAAGCATTTAGCAAAAGGTATCCAGAAGAGACAAAGGACAGTCTTAAAGTGTTAAGCAAAAAATTACGACGATTCATAGAATCTCCCATGGTTCCGATTCTAGAGAGCTGTAAAGCATTGCGCATTATGTACTTTAACGCTTTATTTTTCCTCAGTAATACTAGTGAGTTAATTTTATTATCCATTAGATAGAACAATCTTTTCGTATTTTGCAGTCTTATCAAAGTCCTCGCCTTGCGCTAGTATGAGCCTCAAGGAAAGGACTGACTTATGAAAAAACTATTATTCTCTCAACAAAACAATGAGCGTCATTGGGTCGGCGATGGATTTCCAGTTAGATCTATTTTCAGCTACAATGATATTGCCAAAGACATTTCTCCATTCTTACTTATGGATTATGCAGGACCAGCGAACTTCCCTCCTTCTGAACACGTTCGTGGCGTGGGGGAACACCCTCATCGTGGTTTTGAAACGGTGACCATCGTGTACTCTGGTGAAGTCGAACACAGAGATTCATCGGGCGGTGGTGGTCTGATCACTCCCGGGGATGTGCAATGGATGACTGCGGCGTCGGGACTAGTTCATGAGGAAAAACATGGCAAAGAGTTCGCAAAACGCGGTGGTGCTTTTGAAATGGTGCAACTTTGGGTGAATCTTCCTAAAAAAGATAAGATGGCAAAGCCACGCTACCAAGGAATTAAGAACCAACAGATTCCTCAAGTAGACCTAGCAGATGGAGCTGGTTCGGTGCGCGTGATTGCCGGGGTCTACAATGATGTGAAGGGTCCTGCTTTAACATTCACACCGATGAACCTTTGGGATATTCGTGTTAACGCTGGAAACCGTGCCCAGTTCAAAGTTCCTCGCGGACACACAGCAACACTTTTTGTGTTGAGTGGACAGATTGAACTCAGCGGAGGCGAAAAAATCGGCGAAGCGACCTTGGCAGTTATGGATCAAGACGACGACACGTTCGCTTTCACCGCTCTAAGTGATGCGAAGATTTTGTTCATGGGCGGTCAGCCTATTAATGAACCCATCGTGGGCTACGGTCCCTTTGTTATGACCTCAGTCGACGAGATCAAACAGGCCTTCAGCGATTTTCAAAAAGGTTTGATGGGAAAGATCGATGCCATTGAAGGATCTCAATAAATTCGCAAACGTTGTAAAAGACATATTCAAGAACATAGGCCGAGGAAGAAATTCCTCGGCTTTTTTTTTGCGAACTAACAGATGAAAGTCCCAGCGACCTGACGTAGTATATCTTCCATGGATTTAAATGAGATGTTCGTTTTCGTCAAAGTCGTCCAATCTGGCAGCTTCAACCAAGCCGCTAAACTACTGGGCATGCCGAACTCTACGGTCAGCGCCAAGGTTTCTTCTTTAGAAAAAAGATTGGGCGTGGTTCTTCTGCACCGAACAACTCGCAAGCTGCATGTGACCCAAGCTGGACAGGCCTTCTTTGAAAAATGTCAAAGCGGCATCGAAGAGCTAAAGAGCGCAGAAGAGGAAGTCACCTTAAGTCAGCGTGAGCCCCAAGGTACTTTGCGAGTTACTGCCCCTGCCATCCTAGGCAGTAGTTTATTGCCTGATGTGATTTCTCAGTTCCTCGCGAAGCATCCAAAAATGAAAGTGGAATTTATTCTTGCCGACAGAGTGGTCGACCTTATTTCAGAAGGCATAGATTTAGCCATTCGCGCTGGGGAACTTCATGACTCAAGTCTTATCGCTAAAAAAATTGGTGTGAGCTATTTTGCGCCTTTTGCGACTGCTGCTTATTTGAAAAAACATGGTTCCCCGACTCACCCCAAGGATTTGCGTGAACATCAGTGTTTGCAATTCACTCCCCTGGGAAAAGAGAACTGGGAACTTGTGAACAAAAATAAAGGCAAAGTCCGAGTTGCACTGCCGGGGAAAATTATCATAGACGACTTGAATATGATCAAAGATTTAACTCTCGCAGATCAAGGCATCGCTTTGTTGCCGACATTTCTTTGTGGCTCAGAAGTTAAAAAAAATAAACTAGTTCGAGTACTGCCAGATTGGAAATCAGATGTGCGCCCTGTGAGCTTCGTCTATCCGCCTCACAAATTCGCAATCCCAAAACTTCAAGCCTTTATGGATATCGCTTCCATTCAATTGAAAGCACGTTTTAAGGAGCTTGAAATCTAAGCCAAAACAAAGAAATGTCTTAGAGACATGTCTTCAGGACGATTTTCACCGTGATCGCCCAGGCCTGTCTTTGTATCGACGTGGCCTCCGTGATCGGGAGTGAAGGCTAAAAGATAATTATCTTTCCAGGCGGCATGCGTCGCACGAGTGAGAAGCTCCCAACTCTTCACATGATTTTCGAGAGCCCAACCTGCGAGTTCAGAAAAAGGCCCCGTATCATGCAAAAGATCGTCGTATTCTTGATGATAAACCACGATCACGTCGTGCCGATCTGCCTTTAGCAACTCCAAGGCCTTCATAGTCACCAATGGATCATAGTCCATCGAGAAATAATCCAAGGCACGATCGCGAAAAATCCTATCTATGCTTGAATCCTTCACAGCGACAATCGCAACCTTTTTTCCTTCTCGCAAAAGGGCATCGAACAAGGTATCGCATTTCAGGACAGGTTTTTCGTAACTGCGAATACCGTGCTCCTCAGGACTTGCTCCTGTGAAAAGAGACGCAAAACAAACTGGCGTCTTTGGCGGAAAAACAGATCGCAAAGACACCTCGTGAGTGCTCGCTTGACGAAGGCGGGAATGTAAATCAGGAAAATGCTCAAGTGCGTGAATACCAAAAGCATCGGGGCAATATATCAGTGCTTTTTTAAAAGGTTTTTTCGGGGACTGCAGTTCTGTGAATCGCTCACTGGAAGACAGCTTGGGAAGACTTACACCCATCAAGTCACAAAATGTTGGAACAAAGGATCGCAGATCTTTCATAGCACCCTATCAACTTCGCAAAGCCTGTTTCTAACAATGTCCCTCAATAAGTGCGCTTTCGCAATGGAACTTCACCAAGTGAGTCCAAATAATTAATCAACAAAAGACTACTGCGTGTTTTTATTTAAACTTATGTCCGCACTTTTATTACAACACGTCCCCTCCAATACCTGATTGTAATTACTCAAACACCCACTTTTGACATAGAGTTTCTGCTTTACTTGTTTCTGTTAGATGGCACTCTAATGACGGAGTGCAAATGGAGAATTTCAATGAGCATTAATATTCCAAGCACTCCTCTTCCTTGCCAAAATTTTGTTGGCGGTAAATTTCAAAATGGCTCTGGAACCACGGTTGAAATTTTTAGTCCCTACAATGGCAAAGTCATTGGTTCCTTCAAAAGTACGACAGCGACTGAAGTAAACGTGGCGGTCACTCAAGCAAAAGCAGCCCAAGCAGATTGGGCGCAAGTTCCCTTAAAAGAGCGCACGAAAGCCATGTTCAACTTCCGTCAAATTCTGATGCGTGATTTAGATGAGATCTCTCATCTAAAAAGTTCTGAGTCTGGAAAAAGTTTTGCGGAAGGCAAAGCCGGATTGCTTAAAGGCATCGAAGTTTTGGAATACGCCATTGCACTTCAAAATATGGATCTTGGTGGCAAAGTTGAAGTTTCGCGCGGAGTATCTTGCGAATATCGTCGTGAACCTTTGGGTGTCGTTGCCAACATCACTCCTTTCAATTTCCCAGCAATGGTTCCAATGTGGACGATCCCGATAGCTTTGACATTGGGAAATGCTTATATCTGGAAACCTTCTGAAAAAACTCCTCTAACCTCAATGAAAATCGCAGCCGCATTACAAGAAGCGGGATTACCAAATGGCTTGTTCCAAGTTTTACAAGGAGCCAAAGAAACTGTTGAAGCGATCATTGATAACAAAGATGTCAAAGCCATCGGTTTTGTCGGATCTACAAAAATTGCAAAGGCCGTCTATGATCGCGGCACTCAATTGGGAAAACGTGTTCTTGCCCTCGGTGGAGCAAAAAATCATATCGTCCTACTTCCTGATGCAAATCCTGAACTATCAGGTATAGGCATTAGCGATTCATTCACGGGCTGCGCAGGCCAACGTTGCATGGCCGCGGCGGTTCTACTTGCCGTTGGTGATGTTGATCATCATATCGAAAAAATTGTTGAGCGCGCCAGTTCTTTGGCTTTGGGAAAAGACATGGGAGCGATCATCACGAAGCCGCAAGTCGAATTCTTGAAACAATCTATTGCCAACGCCGAAAAAGCCGGAGCAAAAGTCTTGCTCGATGGAAGAAAAGCCCCAGCACCTTCTGGAATGGAAAACGGCAATTGGATTGGTCCGACAATATTGGACAACGTTCAGCCCGGTAGTGAAGCTGCGACTTTAGAACTTTTTGGTCCAATCCTTAGCATCATCCGCTGCAAAGATATTTCACAAGCGATGAAAATTGAAAACAGCGTTGATTACGGCAACGCCTGCTCTGTTTTCACATCGAGCGGAAACTTAGCTGAAAAAGTTATTCGCATGGCCTCGACAGGAATGGTGGGAGTCAACGTCGGAGTTCCGGTTCCGCGCGAACCGTTTTCTTTCGGTGGTGTGAATGCTTCTAAATTTGGTCATGGAGATATCACGGGACAACACTCATTGGACTTCTGGTCGAATGTGAAAAAGGTCACCGTCAAATGGGAAAAACAAGACGATAACAATTGGATGTCATAGTTCTACAGGAACTTAAGGAAACAGTTATGAAAGAACTTAAAGAAATGAAAAGATCTTCTCACGTCATTTTAACATCGCATTCAAGCCAGGTCTTCAAAGACAGTTTGCCGATCCATTGGGGTGTCAAGAATCCCAGCGAGCGTGGACCTGTGATCGGTTCTTTAACGGACGTCAAACAAAGAAATGCCATTGGAACTCATAGCGGAAGCTATGCCGTTTATCGTGCGCTTTCAATCGCCCAAGGTTCTTACTCGACAAGCCACAAACCAGATCTTCACAATACGGAAAGCCCCGTTAAGTTTGGACCATTCCCGTCTTGGTCTGATCCAGAAAAAATTGTCTCTATTGATCCGTGGGGTTTGGATATTCCATTCCATTTCAAAGATCTTTATGAAAAAGGCTATGACATTCGCCCGACAATTGCTGTGACTCAAGCGCACTTGCAGATCCCAGAGATACAGCAAGCCATCGATGCGGGTCGCCTAAAAATTGACGGTAAGATCGTCAAAGAAAACAGAGATATCAAGGTCACTAAAGTGGCTTTCGAACCTGTTTGGTATCTTCCCGGTATTGCAAAAAGATTGAACGTCGACGAAGGCGAACTGCGCAAAATTCTTTTCCAAGAAACTGGCGGCATGTTCCCGGAGCTGGTCACTCGCCCTGATCTTAAAGTGATGCTGCCACCAATTGGTAGCACGACGGTTTATATCTTCGGAAACCCACAAGATCTATCTAATGAAAAGATCGAACTCACTTGCCGTGTGCATGACGAGTGCAATGGCTCAGATGTATTTGGCTCTGACATTTGCACCTGCCGTCCTTATTTGATTTACGGTATTGAAGATGCGGCACGCACGGCCCAACGAGGTGGCGTCGGTATCATCGCTTACTATAGAAAAGAAGGACGCGCCCTTGGCGAAGTGACCAAGTTCTTGGTTTACAATGCTCGTAAACGTCAAGTTGGAGGCGACTCGGCTTCGACTTACTTCCATCGCACAGAATGTGTGGCGGGAGTTGAAGATGCACGTTTTCAAGAATTGATGCCGGATATTTTGCATTTCTTTGGAATCACCAAAATCCACAACCTGCACTCGATGAGCAATATGAAATACAATGCCATTGCGAAAAGCGGGATTGAAGTCGTGAATAGAATTTCGATCCCTGCTGAACTCATCCCGGCGGATGCGCAGGTGGAAATCGAAGCAAAAAAAGCTGCTGGATACTTTAATGCCGGCGAAACGAAATCTGAAAAAGAACTCGAAGCTGTTGTAGGAAGACCCATCGATGAATAATACTATGAATACAAAAACATACTCTGCCGAAGATCTTGATTTTCTGCTTTCTCCTTTGGCCATTCGTCAAAGTGCGGAAAAGATTTTTGAACTGACTCAAGCGGGACAAACTCACTTCCACTACCATCCTGAACAGTTCACTCCCGTGGTGGATTATGTGATCGAAGTAATTCGCGCCAATTATCCAGCTTTGGAAATTCCCTTTCATTCTCGCTGGGGGCACTTTCGCGTTGGCGGCGTGGACCGAGTGAAGGTCTTAGAAAATAAAATTTCTTCTTTGGATGCTTTAGAGCAAGCCCGCACAAAATTGGATCTCGTGATCACGTCGGTTCTGCTAGATGCAGGCGCAGGAAACACTTGGTCTTATCAAGAACAAAGTTCAGGAAAAGTTTTCTCTCGATCTGAAGGTTTAGGGGTCGCAAGCTTTTATCTGTTTATGGATGGTCATCTTTCAGATAACAAAGCCAAGCCTCTTCAAGCTACAGCCATGGGTTTGCAGAATCTTTCGGTATCTCAATTGAAACAAGCCTTCCAAGTCAGTGAAGCAAATCCTTTGATTGGCGTGGAAGGACGATTGTCTCTTTTGCATAATCTGGGTGCGACCATCGCACAGAAAAAAGATCTCTTCCCTGGGGGCCGTCCGGGAAGCTTAGTGGATTATCTGCACAATCGCTATGGAAAGAAAATCACAGGTCCACAACTGCTGCGCGCTGTTCTTGATGGCCTTGGAGAAATCTGGCCCGGTCGCGTGAAAGTGGCTGGAGTGAATTTAGGTGATATCTGGTCTTATTCCAAAGTTCCAGGTGGATTGGCGGCCTTCCATAAACTTTCACAATGGATGACCTATTCATTGATTGAACCCTTGATCGAAGCGGGATTTGAATTGGTGGATATCGAAAAGCTGACAGGCCTTGCTGAATATCGCAATGGCGGTTTGCTTTTGGATCGCGGCTTAATCTCGTTAAAGGATGCGAACCTTTACAAGCAAAGCCACCGACCTGAGTCAGAACTTATCATTGAATGGCGTGGTCTTACTGTCTCGTTGCTAGATCGAATTGGCGAAGAAGTCCGCCACAAGCTGAACAAAAGCGCCGCGGACTTTCCTTTAGCAAAAGTTCTGGAAGGTGGCACTTGGTGGGCCGGCCGAAAAGCCGCAAAAGCTCTTCGCGAAGACAGCTCACCTCCTTTGAAAATTGAAAGCGATGGAACCGTATTTTAGTTGAACTTTCCTCCGAAGAATTTCGGAATGCTAACACTGACTGATGGAGTTTTCCGTGAACCAAAAAGTAAAAGTCATTGATCATCCCCTTTTAAAACACAAACTGGGATACCTACGCGATAAAAATACTTACTCCCACGACTTCCGAGAAATCGTGAAAGAGATCTCTAAAGTTTTGATCTATGAAGCCATGCGGGACTGGAAGCATTTGGAAAGCATCGCCATTGAAACACCGATTGCAAAAACCCAGGCTCAAAGAATTGTACAACCGCCGGTCGTGGTTTCAATCATGCGAGCTGGGAATGGGATGCTGGATGCCGCCCTCTCAATGATCCCTTTCGCAAGCACTGGGTTTATTGGAATATACCGAGATAAATTCATACATAATACGGTTGAGTATTACTTTAAAATGCCCCAGGACATCAAAGGTAAGGAAGTTTTACTTTGTGACCCATTGATTGCCACCGCTGATACGATTATAGCCGCTGTGGACCGCCTTAAGAACTATGGAGTAGGCCCAATCAAGGTTATTAGTATTCTGGCTAGCCGAAGTGGCCTGGAAAAAGTTCACCACTATCATCCAGATGTTGAAGTTTACACGATTAATATCGAAAACGAGATGAACGATATGGGTTATCTTGTTCCTGGTCTTGGCGATGCCGGAGACCGACTGTTTCAAACGAAGTAGGGATTATGCAAAAGCCACACATTATCGGAGTCGCTGGTGGCAGTGGCTCTGGAAAGACTCACTTCGCAAAAGAATTACAGCAACTCTTGGGGGACGCCCATTGCGCGATTATTTATCAAGATAACTACTATTTTGATCAATCCGCGAAGTTTGATGGTGATGGTGGCTCTGTGAATTTCGACCATCCTAGCAGTTTGGATTTTGCGATGCTGGCTCAAGGTTTAAAGACTTTAAAATCCGGACATTCCCTGCAAATTCCTATCTATGATTTCTGCACCCATTCACGCAAAAAAGAAACACTTCATGGAGAACCCAAAAAGGTCATCATCGTCGATGGTATTTTAATTCTCCATTCCCTCGAGGTTCGTGCCGAACTCGATGAAGCCATCTTCTTTGATACTCCCGAAGAACTGCGTTTCGAACGTCGTTTCAACCGTGATGTCCACGAACGTGGCAGAACTCCTGAAGGCGTAAAAAAGCAATTCGAACTGCAAGTTCGCCCGATGCACAATCAATTCGTTGAACCCTCAAAGGAACATGCCCACCTGGTTGTTAAAGATCTTGGGGACTACAGCATGGCCCTTAAACAAATTGCCGAACGTCTTAGCAAAAGAGTGCTTACCACCGTCTAATTTGTTTTAGCGGATCAGACCCCATTCCAAGGGGTCTTTTGTTACTCGCTGATCTTTCACGAAGGACTGTGAAAAATTTGATCAAAATATTGGAAATTCACTCTATCGTGAAAATCCCCAGTCCTGTTCTCTGTTCAATAATGAGATTCCTCTCGATTCAATTTTATTACCGTCCTCTTCGTTGTAAAAATATATGGAGTGACCACGAGGACTCTTTCATGAACGACAAAAAATCTGCACTCGTACTGGCAGCCCTGGATGAGTGTCTTGAAAAATACATCGCCGAACGACGACTGCGTGTCGATGGATTTATAGAGCGGCATTTCTCAATCAAAGAAACCATCGAAATCCAAAAAAAGTCTTTCACCGTGGATCTGCTGTTAAATCCACTCAATGCTTTATGGTCTATTCCGTATCTCTCTATCAAAAAAACCATTGAGACTTTAGATAAGATCGGATTGCCGCAGTTGACACCAGCCATAGATAAGATCCCCGCTGGAATCAAAACCGGCTATCAGAAGGAAATTGAGCGTCTGATTGGCGAGGAACTCGTAGACAGCAACTCTCTTATCAAAGAGCTCAAAGACAATCCTGTCCTTGGGAATCTTTTGGAAGCCGAGCAACTTTCCTTCGACAGTCTTCAACTTGGCAAATTATTCTCTGAAGAAATAGATAAATACTCTTCGAGCCAAGCGATGATTTCAGATTTATCCGGAACTCTTTTGACTCTGTTTACAGGCTGGCTCTTCTTTGGAGACAAAACACTTAGTATCTCTGGTTTGGGTCAGCATATCGCTCGCAAGATGGCGCGGGACCAAGCCACCTCGCACTTCATTCTTGGAAAAAACCTCGGTTCGACATTCTATAGAATCTTTCCTCCAGAACCCACTCGAATTCAGGTCTATACGGCGACAATAACTGTGGGTTTCATGCTTACGGCCCTTACTCTGATCACAGGTGTTTTATGCGATCCCCTGAGAAAAAAACTGGGCCTTCACAAAAAGAAGTTGAATACTCTGGTTGATAATCTTGAGGGACGACTGTTCTTGCATATCAAAAAAGAGATTAAAAAATCTTCCCAAATGACTTCGCAAATCGCCGAGGCTAGCTAGATATCACGGGGTCTTTTTTACTAGAGTTCTAACTAATAGTTGAAGCAGCATGCCATATACTGTTAAATCGTCATATGAAAAAAATCGGACTTTCAAATCTGCTCGCTCCTGTTTCAACTCAGGAGTTCTTCAATTCATACTGGCCCCATGAGCCTTTATTTATTCCAGCAAGTGCCAGTAAACTTGAGGAAATTTTTTCTTTGCCCCAACTGCAAACGCTCGAGTCTTTAGTGGATGCTCGCCTTCTTAAGGTGCGTGCTTGTCTTCCAGATTTTGACGACGAATACAGCTCCATCCATGTTGATCCTAAGGATGCTTTGAAAGCATATCGCAACAATATGAATTTGGTTTTTGACCAAATGCAGACTCAAGACAAAGTCATTGCAAGCACCCTCAAAAATATTCGGTCAGATTTGGGCCTGGTCACCGGCGGCGAAGAAAACAATCTTTGCAAAGCCCGTTCAATTGCCTATGCCACACCTGCTGGTTGCGGCACGCGCCTTCACTTTGATGCCAATGCTAATTTCGTTATTCAGCTTCATGGATCTAAACGTTGGAGACTGGCTCCTAACGAATCGGTCGACTGCCCGACAGAACGCTTCACCACAGGCTCTTTAGAAATGCCCGCGGCGTTGGAAAAGCAATGTCATGCACCACTTTTAGATGTTCTTCCAGAAGACAGTCTTGAAGTCCTTATGGAGCCCGGCTGCGTATTGTTTGTACCGCGCGGTTACTGGCATGAAACTATGACCGATGAGGACTCACTGTCTTTGAATTTTACTTTCAGTCAACCGACGTGGGCCGATATCTTCACGAAGTCACTGCAAGAGCTGCTATTGCAATCTCCTGAGTGGCGTGAACTTGCGGATGGTCTTGAGGGCTCTGACCAAGATCGTAAGGAACAGGCTGTGGCCCGCTTCGAATTCTTGGTTAAGCATTTAGCCAGCGAACTTCCCAATGTCTCTGGGACCCAGCTCCTTTTTGAAAGTGGCTTGTTAAATGAAAATGATCTTTCTCAATAGTTTTCAAAAAAGCCTATGTCTAAGAGCATAGGCCCACGATAGCCTTTCCTAAAGAACTTTCCGATCTGTAGCCTTCTCTTATGGAGGCTTCTATGAAACTACCATCCTGCCTTTTCTGGACCGTAAGCTTTTCTATTCTAACTTCGACCCACTTGGTTTTTGCAGCGATTAGCCCCGTTCATGGCGTCGTGGAAAAAATCTCAAAAGATTCTATTACGATCACTTCCGCTTTAGGAACGCTCACTGCACCGATCGGGCCGAAGATGCAATTTGTAAAACGAGTTCCTTCTGATCTTTCAAAAATCACGGCCAAATCCTATGTCGGCGTCACAACCGTCAAACAGCCCGACGGCAAAGAAATGGCCACCGAGATTCATATCTTCCCTGAAAATATGCGCGGAGCCAATGAAGGCAGCTTCATGATGGAGACTGCAGCACCAGCCACACCAAAAAATCGCATGACCAATGGCACAGTTGCAGCAGCCCATATGAAGAAAACCATGCGCCCTTCACGCATGACCAATGGCACAGTTGAAAAAAAAGAAGGATCGTCTTCAATGCTAGTTCAATTCAAGGGTGGTCAAACCGAGGTTGTGATTCCAGAGAAAGTCACAGTCACTGAGCTTGTCGTGACTGACGAGCGGCCAGCCGCTGGTGCACAAATCTCATTTATCCCGGAAAAGAAAAATGACGGGAGCTATACCACCAGCCGCATTAATCTTTTGAACACGACCAAATAAATTTTCGCGACGTTTACGAGGTTCCGGTGAAAATCGTCAAGAAGCATCTCTTGGTAACCCGATGGAATCACTGGATCAATTTTCCAGTGCTGACGGTCATGGTTTGGTCTGGATTTTTAATCTATTGGGCCAACCCCGCTTACTTCATTCCTGGTTCTTGGCTGGATGCAGTTGGTTGGAATTTCCAGTTGGCGAAGGGTATGGCATGGCACTTTGCTTTTGGAGTACTTTTTTTCGTAAATGGTCTTTGTTATGTGATCTATCTTATTTACTCAAAGCACTGGCATTATCTTTTGCCGGATCGCAATTCGTTTCACGATGGGTGGACTGTCTTCCTACACGACATTCGCGTCTACAAGGGACCCTTGCCTGAAAAAGTGAAATACAATGGAGCTCAACGACTGACCTATCCCTTCGTCATTCTCTTAGGCCTGCTGTCTATTTTAACCGGCTTTGCCATTTACAAGCCGATTCAATTGGCAGGACTTGCGCAGCTTTTTGGCGGCTACTCTTGGGCCCGCTTGATTCATTTCTTAGTTGCGCTTCTCTTTATAGGATTCTTTGTTGTACATATGATTCAGGTCACTCGCTCTGGCTGGAATAATTTCCGCGCCATGATCACTGGATGGGAGAAAAAAGATGAGTAAAAATCTTCCTCCCCTAGAGACCAAAGAGATCGAGCCCAAAGAATTTGGAAAAATGAACCGTCGGAAATTTTTAAAATGGTCCTTGCTTTCGATTGCGGGATTCTTCGGACTTCGCAAGCTGGCTGATAGCGAATCAGAATTGGGCATCAATTGGCCCTTAAGAAAGGCCATGGAGATCAACGACCGCTTCTGGCAAGCAAACTTTGATTCAAAAAGCCGCGCCCCTGAAACTCCTTCCACTAAAGATGCTCCCCGTATTAATGGTGATATCGGCATGGATGAACAAGTGTCACCGAATTGGCACTTGGTTGTCAGTGCTCCGGCGTTAGAGCAGGATTTAAGTTTTTCATTAGCTGATATTAAAAAGCTTCCCGCCGTGACGGAAAGCTTTGAATTTAAATGCATCGAAGGCTGGAGTCGCAATGTGACTTGTAAGGGCGTGCGTTTTTCCGACTTTGTTAAAAGTCTTAATGAAGATGTCTTAGCAGAATATCCCTATGCCTCTTTGACCTCCGTCAACGGAGAGTATTATGTTTCCATGGATCAAAAGAGCCTTTGGCATTCGCAAACTTTACTTTGTTATGAAATGAACGGCGCGGAACTTAAAATGGAAAATGGCTATCCGTTGCGTTTGATTACGTCCGTAAAATATGGCGTGAAGAATATTAAACAACTTGGCAGCATCGCCTTCGTCAATTCTCCGCCGGCGGATTATTGGGCGGAACGAGGTTATGGCGACTATTTAGGACTTTAATACTCATAATGGCAAAAATCTGAATCGAAATCTTTTCCGCAAGATGCAATTCCGCTTCCTGAGCTTCTTGATGAAGTCTTTGGTTATTGACAGATATTTTCGGAGCTATCACCTATTCATTTCTGTGATTGCACGCTAATTTGAAAGATCTCTTTCTACGTCAAGAAAAGTGTCGCCCATCTAAATTAAAAAATGAATTTCAGCAAGGTCCTTAAAACTCGATGGTTTTCACAAAAATTAAGCCGATCATAAAGACAGAAACAAAATCTACATTTCATCAGGAGTTTTTATGCAACGTCTATTGCAGTGGCTCTTCAATCCTCCGGTCAACGGTCCCGCCGCTATTTTAATTCTGCGCCTTATGACCGGAGCTGTCTTTTTCTGGGAAGGACTTATTAAGTTTGTTTTTGTAAATCAAGGCATCGGCCGCTTCACCAAACTGGGAATTCCTTTTCCAGTTTTCTCTGCCGATTTTGTTGGGACCTTGGAAATTGTCGGCGGCGTTTGCATTATGTTAGGTCTCTTCACCCGGGTTTTTAGTATGCTCTTTATTTTCGAAATGGCCGTGGCAATGCTTTCGACTAAAATTACCATGTACCTCGGAACTTCTCCATTGCCTCTGCCGCCGTCTCCGCCTCAGATTGGTTTTTGGGCCGTTCTTCATGATATTCGCTCTGAATACGCGCAAATGCTAACCTGTATTTTTTATGCCATTGTTGGACCGGGGGTAAAATCCCTGGATGCCACACTTCGCCGAAATCGGGAGACGCCGCCAGTGAGGATCAAAGAGACGCGCAGCACCCATTTGGAAAAACCAGCACAGAGTCCCCAGCGTCCGCGAGATTTAGAATTCTAATTTCGAATCTTGAAGAATGACAAAAGCCTGATAAGCTTCGGCCATGTCGCTGAAGCTTATGGTCTTTGCAATTTTCACTTTATTTTTCAACGTCAGCCATGCCGCTGTGGATTTGCACATGCATCTTACGATGGATGTTCCGCTGTCCCCTTTCTATTCAGGATCTTTGAATGAGAAAGCCCCTGCGACAAATTGGAATTCACGTTTCAAGTCCCGCATTGATTTCGAAGGTCTTGAACAATCGCAGATGCAACTTATCGTCGCGGTCATTTATGTCAATCCGGCTTGGGGTGATATTGAAAAACAATTCACTGACCAAATGAATATTCTGACTAAATTTTGTGAACTGCATCCAAATTGGAAAATCGCCAAAGAACCAACAGAGGCTCAAGAAGAAATCAAAAGAGGCAACAAGGTTCTTCTACTTTCCTTAGAAGGTGCCTGGTTCTTTCGAGAACAAGTTCTATTTGATAAACTTCTTGAGAAATATCCGATTCGTATCGTAACACCTTTGCACTTTAGCGATCTTTCTAAAAAAATTGGCCAATCTGCCAAACAGAAGGGACTCTTCGGCCCTATTCAGGCACTCCTTGATTTCTTTATGCCGTACAAGTACGAGGCTCTTTCTCCTCTGGGTGAACAACTCTTTAAATATCTCATCGATAAAAAACTGTGGATTGACCTTAGTCATTCTTCAGATCAAGTGATTAATTACTTTTTACAAGTTCGTCCGAAAGGTTATCCTCTGTTGATGACCCATACGGTTCTTAAGAAATATTACGACACCGATCGCGGCATTGATGAAAAGCTCTTAAAACTTATCGCGCAAGAAAGTGGTGCTGTGGGCCTTCTGCCCTCCAAAGAAATGCTCATCAATACGCCAATAAAAGAAGGCGACTGTCAGAATGGAAATCCATTTTTAGTGCAGTGGAATGAAGTAACTAACGAGATCGGATTAAAAAACACCTTCTTAGGATCTGATCTCAATTCGCCAATTCCAGGAATGCCGCCAGTGGAAACTGATAAGAAGTGTTCGGTCTTACCCGAAGGACTTCGAACCGCAGCGGACTTAAAAACTTTAGGAGATATTCAAGACAAAGACGCTGCCACTAACTTCTTAAATCAGTGGCAGCTTATAAGACATTAAAGGACTTGGTATTTTTGCGCGTCGTGCTTTTGTGGATCATTAGAATCTGGCTTCCCCAGCATGTAAGCTGATACACGCTCAGCAAAGGCAGAGATTGTAAGAAGCGGATTTGCCCCTACAGATGTTGGTAAAGCAGCTCCGCAAGTCACA
>CAZPYX010000056.1:0-20899 GCA_964590635.1 uncultured Bdellovibrio sp. | reverse complement strand
TGAAGTGAAAGATAACAAACAGAATACGATAGCACCGAGAACCACTTTCCAGCGGTGATTCAGCGTCTTACGAAGTAGACCATCGTATCTGACTCTCAAAAGATCCATGAATCCTTCGAAAGCTTTACCAATTTTAGTCGAGCGCTCGCCGTGATGAACGAAGCTTGCACAACGCATTGGTGTGATCGTCAAAGACTCAACCAATGACAAGAACACCGCGATAGAGATCGTCACACCGAACTGCATGAAGAACTTACCGATGATCCCTTTCATGAAGGCCACAGGTAAGAAGATCGCGATAACCGCTGCAGTCGCTGCCATCGCAGCAAAGCCAATCTCACGAGAACCGATGATCGCAGATTCGATTTGTCCTCGCCCTTCCTCGTTATACCGGAAGATATTCTCGAGGACCATGATGGCATCATCCACGACGATACCAATCGCCAAAGTCAAACCAAGCAATGTGAAAGTATTTAAAGTGTAACCAAGGAAGTACAAACCAATGAAGGCGCCCAGCAATGAGGTCGGAATAGATAGCAAGACGTTGAAGGTCGCAGACCAGCTCCCCAAGAACATCCAACAAACCAAGGAAGTCAAAATCACGGCCATCATCAGCTCATGAGTCAACTCATGAACAGAGTCTTCGATGAACTTCGTACTGTCGAAGTTCACATGAACTTCCATGCCTTTTGGAATTTGTTTGTTCAGCTCTACAATCTTGTCTTTAACTGCGCGCGCTACTGCAACAGCATTGGTACCACGTTGTTTTCTGATCCCGATACCCAATGCTGATTGGCCGTTGAAGCGTGACAAGCGGCGCACCTCATAAAGGCCAAAATTCGCATCAGCCACTTGGCCGATTTTAACCATATTCGTTGGATCTTGAATTGCTTGACCGCCACGACGACTGATAACAATAGAGCGAAACTCATCGATAGTTTTCGCCTCACCCATCGTACGAACGTTGAAAGATTTTTTATCTGTTTCAAGGAAGCCACCTGGAATCTCAGAGTGTCCACTGGAAACAGCATCCATCACATCATTCACCGCAATGTTATACTTCATCAAATCTTTTGGTCGAACACTGACTTCCATCACTGGGTCGGTGTAACCGGCCAAGTTGATATCACCCACGCCCGCCACTGTCGAGAAACGATCTTTTAAGAAGTCACGTGCGTATTTCGCCAAGAACAGAGGGTCTCCGTCATAGGTAACTGCAAGCCACAAGATTGGTTGGTCATCGGGATTGGTTTTTGAAATTGTCGGCGCGTCCACTTCTTTTGGAAGAACTTTTTGTGTTGCGGCCACACGAGCTTGAACGTCTTGCAAGGCCACGTCGATGTTGCGATCCAAGTCGAACTCAACTGTGATATTTGCGCTTCCTGATTTACTGCTGGAGGTGATGTTCTGCACACCTTCCACCGCCATCAAAGCACTTTCAATCGGGTCGACGACCTGAGTCTCCATGACTTCGGGAGCAGCACCATCCATTGTGACCGACACGTTCACCGTTGGAAAGTCGACGTCGGGCAACTGACTAAGACCCATGCGAGAGAAAGAAATCAGACCAAAAATCATCAAACCGAACATCAACATCCACGCAAAAACGGGGTTTCTAATTGATAAATCCGAAAGTCTCATGGGCTATAGCTCCTTAGGATGCACTCATTTGGACGCCACTCTAGGCAATCCATGTAAATTAGTCATTAGCAATTTTCAACACGATGCTCTCAAACCCTTGAAAACAGGCATGTTTCGTAACCCTTAGCAACCTAATCGGTTGTTGACTCTGGCCGCAGCTCAGACTATTTCTGACGCCGCTTTTAATCACTGGGGTTCCATTGTGAACGCACCATTATACCTCGATGGGTGAAAACCCCAAGGGCCCCCTCCCCATTTTTCTGAATTTGGGAATTAAATTGGGCTCAAGTCGATGACTTTAACGTCATCAAGACAGTCGATAAGGATGGAGTAAGTATGAAGTCGTTTTTCTTTGCAGGCTTATTGATCTTTTCTCTCTTTTCAACAATGGCGTTTGCTCAATCCTCATCTTCTAAATCAAGCTCGACTTTAAGTTTGCGTGAACAAGCCATGGCGGAAAGCCGTGTGGATGGCCAATCTCAAAAAAGCGCGACTGATGTACAAGTTGCCAGCGGCATGCTTCGCTTGAAAGATCCTCGCCCTGAAGTCATCACTCGCACTTGGCAATACTTCGCGGGACTAACAGCACAAAACTTCACTCCTCGTGGAAGTGTTTCAACTGAATCCGCTGGCAGTTTTGAATTAGATAAAAATGGTTCGACATTCATGCCTGGTCTTGCGGCGGGCTTCCTTAGCCCAGAGATGAAAACAAAAGCTCTTTCTTGGAGACTCGGTCTGCGCGGAAATGCATCCTTTGCATCACAAAGTGCCACGGTGGTTTTCCCAACAGGCTACTCTGTGAGTGATGCTCGTTTGAATACAACTCTGTTAGCAGTCGGACCCACAATAAGTCTTCAATGGGATCGCCTACAATGGTTGGCTTTCACTTTCACACCACAGTACGGAACTGTGAATTACACTCAGACTTCATCCAATGATTTCGCTCATTTTTCAAAACAAACTGGTTACATGGGCTTGAACTTCGGCTTGGACTTTCAGTTCGCAAAACAATGGTCTATCTTCACGGAATATTCACAACGCAGTTTGCGTGACTCAAATCAAGAGATCGCGCTTCAACGAGACAACTTTGAGTTAGGAACGAAAGTCACATGGTAAAAAGCCTTCTTTTTTTTCTTAGTACGACAACTTTGAGTTTGGCTTGGGCCGCACCAGCAGCGACACCAACACCAGCGCAAGCACCTTTGCCGACGGCTACTGGCAAAGAGATTTCTTTAAACCAAAAACTCGTGGCAGAACTTGCCTTGAGCCAAGGTTATAAAACCAAGCAAGTAAATCTTCAGTATCAAACCTATCGTCTGACGGTAGCACAAACCTTGTCCACTTATGATTGGGTTGTCACTGCAGAAACCGGATATCAATATGACAAGTCCATCGGCTTGATCAACGGAGGTTCAACTCCCTTTGATAATACCTACCAGCAGTACAAAACTACTTTGACCCTGAATAAACCGTTTACCACTGGAACTATTCTTGGAGTTCAAGTAAATCGTTTGTCACAACAAGCGGATGTCGATCCGCTCGTGCAAAATCCTCAGCCCAGTAATCAAACAAATGACAATGCTGGGATTCTATTGGAGCAGTCTTTGTGGCAAAACTTCTTCGGCAATGCCGATCGTGCCACAGTGAATGCCGCTAACTATGCTTACGATGCTCAAGAAATCCTACGTGCCAATGACCTTGAAGACGTCGTGCTTGAAGCTATTCGCCAGTACTGGACAACATTCTCTGCCCAAGAAAACTTCAAAGAGGCCATCATCTCAAGAGACCGTTATAAAAAACTGGTCGATGCAGTTAAACGTAAAACCTCTTTAGGATATTCAAATCCCGGCGACCTTCCTCAAGCTCAAGCAGAGTTTGAAACTCGCGAACAAGCTGTTAAAACAGCTTCAACGGATTACTTAAACAACCTTACAACGTTGATTACTTTGTTGAATTTGGACCCTGCTGCTGATGTGAAGTTCGAAACCAACACTTTGCTTCCAGCGGTTCCTAAACTGCCAGCAAAAAATATTGAGGACCTTCGTGCGATTCGTTCACAGAAATTGAAAGTTGAAGCAGCCAAGGAAAATTTAGACGCTTCGAAATCTAAAAGTCATCCCACTTTAAATTTGGTTGGCCAAGCTTTCACATCTGGCTGGGGCGAGAACTCTCAAGATTCTTATTCGGGCCTCACCTCAGGAAATCATCCGAAGTACTATGTTGGTTTAAAGTTTAAATACAATTTTGGTTCTGATGTGCAAAGCGAAGACATCATCAACAAAAAGATCAACAAAGACTTGGAAGAGACTCGTCTAAGCCTACAAACTTTGACTGTTCAAGATTCACAGAATCAAGCTGAACGCAAAGTTCAAGAAACGTATGCTTTGGCCTTGAGTGCGCAAAAGCAAAAAACTTTCCGTGAAAAAGCAGCGCAGGAATTGAATCGCTCTTATTCCCAGGGAAGAACTGATATCTCCATTTTGATTACTGCCATGAACAACTTTGTGACGGCTGAAGTCCAATACATCCAAGCAGTGGGTAACTACCATATTGCCTTGAATGAATGGGCGGCAACTCGTGACGAATTAATTCCTGATGCTCAATCTCAAGAAGTGCGATAACCGGGGGGTTATGATGAGAACGTTGCTACTAGCATTTGTATTCTTAGGACTGGCGTCTTGTGCTTACGACAAAGACAAATCTGGTTCGTCGCCACAGGCACTAAAAGTAGAAGAGGACAATGCTCGCTCTGAAAACAACTTCAAACCTGTTGTGGGCTATTACACAGGAACGTTGCACCAATCAAACGGTGAAGACAAGGTCGATCTGAATTTGAGTCTCTTGGGCTATAAAGATGGCACTAACCCGGATGGTACGGATCGCATTCGTCTTAAGCAAAGTGCTGCTTACATGAAAATAAATCCTACGGGCGCGCCTTTGACGAACTTCTCTGTAACTTATATCCCTGAAACCGGCAGCCTCACTTTGGTGAACATGGATGCTGCTTCAAACATCGACGATGTTCATACGATCAAAGCAAAAGTGTTGAATGGACATATCACTGGATCAGTGAAGTCTTCAACTCGCGAGATCGGAACTTTGGACTTGCACCTTTCAGTAAATGAAAGTGCCAACCCCGGCAATGGCGCACAAGAAGAATACAATAATCGTCTTCGTGCTCAATACAAAGCCCTCGAAGGTTCTTATGTGGGTTGCGTGACCCCTACTGAAAACGGCAGCGTAAAAACAGCCTACACAGTACAAATGACTTTGTCGCTCTTAGAAGATGGCAGTGATGCCACAACAACCCGTCCAAAATTAGCAGGCAACTTCCACCGCGACACAGATAAACTTGGAGGCTTGGATTCCGTACTCAGCGCCACTTACCGCCCTGATTTGACTCCAGCAACATTGAACATCGTTGGCAAACCAACCATCTCTAACAACGGTTACGTCTCAACATTCTACGGCACCTACCTAGACGGAGAATTTGCAGGCACATTCTCATCCACAATCAAAAGCCTAGAAGGAAACATCTTCTTCAAAAAAGGAAAGATCTACCCCACTCAATGCGCCTCAGTAGCAAAATAATTCAAGAGACATAATCTAAAACAAAAAAAGAGCTAGGAATCCCTAGCTCTTTTTTTAACACATCAAACACTTAAAATTTCCCAAAAGCCCCGCACCACAACTCCCCATCCCCCCAACGACCAACCCACGCGCCGGCCGATCAAAAAGGTCCAGCCGCAAGGCGGAGGGTTTTTCACGAAATGCAGGCGTGGCAGCGCCACGTCGGAATGAAGTGAAAGGCCCGACAACGCAGCCGGATGGGCCTTTTTCATCGGCCGGCTTCTAGTTCGGACCATCTTGCATATAATCTATCAATTTCACTCTGAAGCTTTGCCATCTCCGCATAGATCTCTTGAACCTTCGTGGCATTGCTCACAACCTCAGGCAAAACTGATTGAGCCGTAGCCGCTTCAAGCTTTGCTTCCAATCCCTGAATCGTCGCTTCCATGTTCTCAAGCTCAAACTTTTCTTTAAAGCTAAGCTTCTTTGTTTTGCCAGCCGCTGACTTCGCTTCTAGCTTCACTTCTTCTTTTTTCAGATTCTCAAGATCTTTTTGATCCTCAAACCACTCTTCCCACTGCAAGTAACCGGCGAATTTTTCCATCGTGGTGTGACCATCTGGATTTTTATGAAGAGCGATAATTTCTTTCGCCACTTGGTCCATAAAATAACGATCATGGGTTACCAAGATCACAGCACCATTGAATTCACGCAAAGACTCTTCAAGAACCGCTAAGGTTGCCACGTCCAAGTCGTTGGTTGGCTCATCCAGTACGAGCACTTGCGCCTCGTTAAGCATCAATTGTGCAATTCTAAGGCGAGCTTGCTCCCCTCCTGAAAGTTTCTCTACGGGAAGGTCCACTTGCTGACGATGGAACTGGAATCGTTCTAAATAACTGCGCGCAAAAACATACTGACCTTGATAATGAACATAGTCTCCATCCGGGCAAATGTTTTTAAGAACAGATTGTTTTGGGTTTAATGTCTCGCGATTCTGTTCGAAGTAAGCAACCTTCAACTTATCGGCTTGCTTAACCTCTCCCATATCCGGCTGCTCTTGCCCCAATAGGATACGAATCAATGTCGACTTACCAGAACCATTATCCCCTAACAAAGCCATGCGGGTTTTTGGTGAAACCAAATAAGAGAAATCTTTAAACAACACTCGGCCATCATAAGCCTTTGTGACATGGGTCAATTCCATCAACTTCTGAGGATTTCTTTCCGCATCTTTAAACTCAATCTTCACGGTGCGTGCCGCATTCTTTGCCTGCAAATCTGAAACGTCGTCTTTCAAAGTGTAAGCTCTGTCGATACGAGCTTTCTGTTTGGTCAAACGCGCTTTAGCTCCGCGACGAAGCCACTCTGTCTCACGACGAAGGGTATTCTTCATCGTCAACTCTTTGGCCTCTTGTCCGGCCATCATCAATTCTTTGGCTTCTGTGTAGTCAGAATATTCACCTTCGATAGAAAACAAATAGTTTGGATTCTTTGGATCCAAATCGAAAATCTTATTGGTCACACGCTGCAAGAACAAGCGATCATGGGTGATAATCAAAGTCGCAAACTGAGCCTTTGCTAAAAACTCTTCCAGCCACAAGATACTGCTGACATCGAGATGATTCGTCGGTTCATCCAGAAGTAAAAGCTCTGGTCCACGCACCAGCTCGCGGGCCAACGCCACACGTTTTCTCCAACCACCGGAAAGATCTTCCACCAAAAATGTATCGCCGAATTGAGAAAGCTCTAAACGAGCCATCCACTCATAGGCAGGACCGATATGTTCGTTATAGTCCGCATCGCTCATGATCGCATCCAAGATGCTGATCCCCGGCTCAAACTCTGGAGACTGATCTAGGAAACCAATCCGCAAACCTTTTTTACCAGTGACATCGCCACTATCTGCCTTCATACGGCCAGCAAGAATTTTTAAAAGTGTGGATTTGCCTGCGCCATTGGGCCCGACCAGGCCGACGCGGTCACCCTCTTCGATTCCGAGGCTGACGTTTTTGAATAGAACTTTTCCGGCGAAAGCTTTTTCAAGCTTGTGGGTATTAATTAAAAGCATGATGCAGTCTAATGCATCATGCTTTTAATATCAATCAACTCCTCTGCGGAGATTTAGGGCAGGCGCTGAGTGCTATCTGTATTCACACTCAGAAGCAGCTGGATCAATAGCATGCTGTTGGTATGTGAGCTGAGGGAACATGGCAAAGAAGTCTACAGGACTTTTGTAGTCAATTGGAGACACTGGGTCACCTTCAGCTGTTGTTGCAGGACGAACCTGGCTCAACTTCATTCCGCGAGCATTGATATAATCGTAAGCTTGCGTAACTAGTGGGAACTGTTGATTTGGAGTCACTTGACGATGAGCTGGCTTCAAAAGAACAACCTTGAAACCGTTGTCAGACAAGTAGTTCAAAATCAAAGGCAAAGCTTCTCCAGATTGTTTAAAGATATCATGCATCAACACGATCCCTCTGTTATTCGAACCTCTCAACTGCGTCACAAAAGATCTCAAGATATCTTGACGACGTTTTTCATAGTCAGGATTTTTGCTGACTTGGAACTGCCAGTCGAAGCTATCCACGCTCCAACGGAAGTTCTTCAAACCCAATTCCGCGACATTTCTAGCCATATTTTGATTTGAACAACCATTTGGGAAACGGAAGAAAGGATCAATGAATTTTGCCGCAGAGTAAACGGCCATGTGACCACCGATGAACTCAGACATGAAGTAATCATAAGACATTTTACCGCGGTTCACTTGACGACCCATCATCAAGGTATGGAAGTACGAATGCGATCCCAACACATGACCTTCAGCGATTACACGTTTGACCATGTCGCTATTGGCAATGGCCATACGACCTGTATTAAAGAAAGCACCTTTAACGCCCGCTTTTTTAAGAGCGTTCAAAATATTTGGCGTTACATTTTTTGTAGGGCCATCGTCGAAGGTCAACATCACTTCTTTGTCTTTGAAACCTTGATTGCTAAGAACTTTCAAGTTCTCATCAACAACGCGCTCTTCAAAAGCAATTGGACGGATATTGGAAATATCTGAATCCAAATCGAAAGATGTTTTTCTAAATTTTGAAGCATAATTAATACGAGTCAAAAGTTCCGCACGGCAAGACTTCAACGACATCTTGGTAATTTCAGAATCGATGATATTTTCAACGTATTCTAACTGATGATGATCCAAAGATTTCAAATGGGCACAAAGGGCAATACCAGAGTTCTTATCAAATCCAGGGTTGCTCATAAAGCCTTGAAGCTGATGGAATTTTTCATCCCACTCATTGCCATTCTTAGCCTTCTCGATACTCTTCATAATATCGTTATAAGCGCCAGACACGCGATTGTATTCCGCTACATATTTCGCAGCGGCATCAGACTCACCCCACGCTAGGGATGCACAAACACTCGTAACAACGTACAACGACGCTAAAACCTTTTTCGAAATCATAAGAGCACCTCGCGGAAGCTTCTTTGCTAGAGGCATACCTACTCAAACCCCGCTAAAATCGAGATGCCAAGTGAAAATCTCGAAAAGAAACACAATATGTCGCCCCCTGTTTATGAATTAGACACATGAGTAAATAGTTTCCAGACTCGCATCTGACTTCAGACCTTAAGACCAAAGCCGCTAACTCCAATAATCATAGGTTCTAATGTCTAGATCGTATCGTGTTTGCGTAAACCTCACCTGCTTTAAGCCGATAAAACCTACTCAGCACGTGAGGTAATGATGACATCTTTGATTAGCAAATTAGTATTTAGCTCGTTAATTCTTTCTTCCGCGTCCCATGCTCAAACTTTAAGTTCAGACAATAATAGTGAGACACAATTTCTTCGCGCCGTGATTCAACAGGCAGGCAGCAATGAACTTGCTGGCAAAGATATGACCAGCGAGATCCCTGATGGCCTGAGCACGAAAGACATGAGTCCCGCTTGCGATCCAAAGTTCTTTGAAGACTCTTTGCTCGCCAAGAAGATCTCTAGCTCTGAATTCTATCAACTTGTTAAAGATTATTTTAACAAGTGCGAAGGCGAGCTTACAAAAAAATCCTGGGTCGGTGGCGTTGCAAGTCTAGCAAAGACGGCCCTCTATGAATATCCCTTCTTTCAACATCCGCAGATAAAAGCATTCACTATCATGCTTCCCAGTGGCACACAGGTTCCCGCCATCGTCGCGTTAAAACAAGATCCACGCCCTCGCCCGTTGGTTGTCGTCAAATGCGGAGTCTTCTGTTCCGCGACGGAATCAGCATCTCTTAAAGAAAGCTTGATGAGTCTGTTCGATCAAAGCCCCTTCAATGTTGTGCTCTTAGCCAATCAAACTGGCTTAGATCACATCGCCATGAATCACATTGTTTCCATCGGAGGATGGACTGAAGGTGCCGAAGTGCTTGAAGTCGGAAAATGGCTCAAAGAGCAATGGACTTTCAAAGATCGTATCTCGAGTATTCACTTAATGGGTCTGAGCCTTGGAGGAAATGCCGCTGTTTTCGGAGCTGCCTACAACGACATGCATCCGCAAAGTGATGGCTCAAAAGTCTACAGTTCTGTGATGGCCGTATGTCCCGTTGTCAGTCTTAAACCCACGCTGCAAAATCTTTACGGTAGTGGCTTAGTCGGCGATCTGTTCACAAAACTCACCAAGGATCAGTTTGTCGCTGCTCGTAGCACTGTAACTGATGTCCCTGATCTCTTGACGGATCAAAATATTCCCAGCAATAAAAAAGACATGACGGATTATCTTGGACTGATCAATGCTGTTTCTTTGCAGCGTCGAGGAACCTCCAGCACCGCGAACTCTTACTTCAAAAATAACGACTTCTGGAATCTCGATCAAAAAGTAACAACTCCGATGTTGGTATGGGCATCGAAGGACGATATTGTCGTTGATAACAAAATCAATGCACAATCCTTTGAAAGCAATCCGTACTATCAAAACTCCTCCACAGTGGGAGTGGTCAATCTTCCTTATGGAAGTCATTGCAGCTTCACCGCTGCCTATGGAGTCTTGGCTTCTACCATTGTCATGAAATCTTTTGTCTTAACCCACAGCCCAGAATTCACAGAATACAATACTCAAACGCAATTGCCTTGGGCTTTTGGATTTAAAAAGATGTCGAGCAAAGAAGTTCACGTTGGCCAAGTGTGGAAATTCACAGCGAACTCAGATCAAGCCACTGTGTCCTTCCGAACTTTCGATTCTTCAGGTCTTTTCTGCAATGACCCGTGGGCTGGTATCGACCGATGCATCTCTACAAAAGATTATTCCATTCCGATTTCAGCATTATCAAGTATGGGCGCGCGAGTTCCCAGCAATGCAACGGAAGCTGCCGCTCTTTCAAGAGAGTTCAATGCGAAAGTAGAATTTAAAACAAAGGATCAAACACCTTTGAATGGAACCAATGCCACGGAATTTTCTATGATTTGGCGAGCGGCCTTGAATTAAATTTAGAAATCAGTCCCTAGGAGGTTCGCAGACACACTGCCAACCTCCTTCATGTTTTAGAATCAATATTCCAACAACGTGCTCTTCTGCGAACGATAACTATCCTGCATCTTATTGAAGTTTGTTGGACCATTCGCTCCGGTCACCTCTTGGCGCCATTGAGCCATCCCCGACACCTTAGGATCCTCTGCCTGACTCGCGGCCTTAGAACCTCCAGGCAAATAAGCTCGGTACGGATCTTCTTTCTCCAATTCTTCCCGTGTTTTCTGAACAACTGGAGCGGCGGTAGCTTTTTTATTTAATGAAGGATCCACTGCGGCGGGTCCCCCAGTCATAACCGGACTGATATTGGGGCTTGTGGACGACAGCTCCAAGCTTGAAGTGGATGCCGTTGAATTTCCATCCGCAATTGCCGGTCTCGTTATTGGTGATGTTCCCGATGTGGCCTTGATAGCCGCAGTGGCGGCCACCGGTGCGGCAGCTTGGCTCCCTGGAGAAGAACCATCACTATTTTTAGAACAGTTATTCGCTTGAGAGAATGAATTCACTGTCGAGAGAATTCCAATCCCAGCGGATAAAAGAAGTCTGCCATATTCCTGACTACAAGCCTTTACATTCTTGCCAATTGTTCCCGGAGTCGCGACTTGCATCTCTGCACTCACTCCCTGATGAAGGGAACCAACCAGGCCTTTATATTTTGTCATCAGAGTCACACAGGTTGCCTGACCAGTCGTACTCGTCGAAGTGCATCCAGCAGGTTTCACAACACTGGCTTCTATTTCAGCTAAAGCTTTTTTACTGGCTCCACAAGCGGCATCACAGCGAAACTTCAAAGCTCCGCAAGCCACCGTGTAGCCCGTGATACCTAACTGTGCGACCCGCATTGCTTTAGCCATGGTGCCGCAAGCATCCTTCACGGCGATCGTATTTAACGCTCCGGCGATCATGTTCACGTTTTGCAAAGTGGACTGCAATTGAGGACTGGTCTCTTCCTGACAGACAAATTCAGCTTGAGCTTGAGACGACAAACAAGATTCTCGAGATGTCGTGTACTCCACTTTTGCTTTCATCAAAGCAGGCAAACCCGGAACCACCAATTTAGCATCTGCGGTTGAAGTTCCAACCAGCGTATTGATTGCAGTGACGGCGTTCACAATTTGCCCATGGGGACCATCGTTGCGGACCATCTTGCCCTCGGCGGTCTTGGCATCGGCTGCGGATATTGGTGCGGATCCTCCGGCAGTTTCTCCGGCAGCTCCAGCTGCTCCACCAGCGTCTCCTCCTGCTCCACCGGCAGCAACACCATCTCCTGCTGCTGGAGTGCTCTGTCCACCAGCAACGGCGGCATCCCCCGTCGATCCATTCTGACCCGGGACTTCCCTAGGTTCTGGCGCAGTTTTTACTCCTGGCTCAGCTTTATAATTCGGATCTACTCCGACACTGACACCGGTCTCTTTATCATAGATTATTCCGTGACTTGAAAACGTATTGGATTCCGGCGCCGCAGCAGTTGTGGCTCCTGTACCTGAACCAGCGTTCGCATCATTCCCGGAATTCACGTTGGTCGCATTGGACTGTTCGTTATTGGCGTTAGAAGAAGATTGAGAGTTCGATCCCGTATTAGTTTCTCCTCCTCTGTAGGAAGGAGAGTCTTTTCTAAAGAGACCCGAGTTTTTCACAGTATCATCATAAACCTTAGCATCCCCAGTCGGAGGTCCCTGGCGATCACCTACTTTGGGTCCCGTTGATGCCCGTCCATATCCGGGACTATCAGTCGCGTTTGGATCTGCATACTTTACCTCTGCAGCTGAATAACTTGCACAAAAAATCATCAATGGGAGAATAAGAACGATCAGATGCCCCATAAAGCCTCGCTAAAAAGCATTCTAAAAACAGTTTGCTTATATTTAGTTCGGACGTTTGGACGGCGTTCTAGAGTGAATTAGATAAGCCCTACTCAAAAATCTCAATATAGGACACTTTTAATGTTCCAAATATAAATTCTCAAACATGTCGCCTATGTCGCTAATTAAATATCAGCAAGCAACTCGCGAATGACCTTCTTTTTAGTAAAAAACAGCAATCCAATATGATCCCTGCTCGCCACGCATAACATTGATTTTAATTTACTGGCATCAGCCTTCTCGCTCAAACTGACGATGGCGCTCTTCCAGCATGGCCAAAAAATCTTCTCGGTCGACATACTTGCCGCCCATGGCTCCCACTACTGGAGTCACCATCTGAACATCGATCCAATCATGGCCTTTGTTAGTTAAGTATTCTACGAGTGCCCACAATGCCAATTTAGAAGCATTGGGCTTTTTATAGAACATACTTTCGCCGCTGAATACTCCTTGCACTAAGACTCCGTAAATACCGCCGATAAGAATATTATTCTCGCGCACTTCCACAGAGATGCAAAAGCCCGCTTTAAAAAATTCCAAATAAGCGCGTTTCATCAAAGGCAAAATCCAAGTTCCATCCTGTCCAGGCCGAGGTTGTTTTGAACACTCCTCGATGACATGATGAAAATCTCGGTTGAAGGTGATTTGAATTTGTGGATTTTTTTTGCGAAAACGACGCAAACTTTCTGGAACATGAAAATCAGCAAAATCCAGAATGCCGCGTTTTTCCGGCGAAAACCACAGCATCGGAAAACCCGCTTGAGGCCAAGGAAAAATTCCCTTGGTATAAGCCGCATACAAAGTTCCCACGTCAAGTTTCCCCCCAACGGCCAAAACACCTTCGGCCATCGTGTCACGGGGATCTGGAAAATCAACGGAGGAATGCAACTTCACGAATTCTACTTTCCTGGAGCTTTATAAGTAATTCTATAAATGATACCAGCCTTATCGTCAGAAACCAGCAAAGAACCATCTTTCATAACTTCTACATCCACAGGACGCCCCCAGGCTTCTCCGTTCTGCAACCAGCCTTCAACAAACCCTTCAACTTTCACCGGTTGACCATTTTTAAGTTGCACAAAGGTCAAGCGATAGCCTTGCGGGATCGTGCGATTCCAAGAACCGTGCTCTGCCAAGATGATATTGTTCTGATATTCCTTCGGAAACATGGAGCCCGTATAAAAACGCATTCCTAAGGACGCCACGTGCGCACGCAACTCCACAACTGGAGGAGTGTAATTTGCGCAGTCCTTTCCTTTGCCGAACTCTGGATCAAGAATATTTTTTCCGTGGCAATAAGGAAATCCAAAATGCTGTCCTAATTTGGTCAGATGATTCACTTCATCCGGAGGAACATCTTCGCCAAGCATGTCTCTGCCATTGTCCGTGAACCAAAAATCTTTGCTGACAGGATCCCAGTCGAAGCCCACCGTGTTGCGCACGCCTTGGGCGACAAGTTCTTTTGAAGTGCCGTTCACATCAATGCGGTAAATCCTTGCGTACTCGGTCCCTGCTTCACAAATATTGCAATTCGCTCCGACGGGAACATACAATTTTCCATCGGGACCAAAGCGAATAAACTTCCAACCATGGTGCGCATCCGAGGGAAATATTTGAGACAATGTTCGAGTAGGCTTTAAAGGCTTCGTCACTTTGGCGGGAACATCAAACTCATAAATGCGCGGGATCTCTGCGACATAAAGTTTTCCATTTCGATAGGCCACACCATTAGGTACAGACAAGCCCTCTGCAAATACGCTGACTTTGCCATTCTGAATAATATAAACTTTATCGCCTTCGCGGGTTCCGACAAAAACACGTCCATCTTCAGTTTGTGCCAACGAACGTGCATGAGGGATTTCCGCAAAAACGGAAATGGAAAAACCTTTCGGTAGAGTCAGTTTTTCCAGAGGGAGCTTCGTCACCGCAAGGACCAAGTTCGGCACCAAGAGCAAACTCAATAAAAATTTTTTCACCGGAATCTCCCTCTTAAAAAAACAGAATAGCATTCTGAAGTTAGGTCGTGCTTCCTGTTCCTTGACACACATCACACTTCCCGCAAGGTGTTTGATGTTGGTGACCAAAATAGTGATAAATATAATTCAGCCTGCACTCTTTATCTTGAGTAGCCCAACGAACCATTTCAAGAAGTTTAGAGTTTTGAGCTCTTAAAACCTGCGGACCATTTTCTGCGGCAAATTGCTCTGCAGTTGGTTCATGCACGCATTGGAACGGGAATGGGTCCTCTGACTTTTCAAGACAACCCCAACGCTCAAGAATACTGACCGCAGCCTCAACACGAAAGTCACGACGATTTTTAAAATTCATTTGTTCACGTAAGAAATCGAACTTTTCCTGATTCACGCGCAGACGATTGCCTTCAATCAACTGATACACTTTGCGAATGAATTCCGGTTCGGGATGGGACCACTTTAAAAATTCCATTTGAATGCTGACATCGTCTTGGTCATACAGCAAGTGGCATGAAGACTCTTTACCATCTCTCCCTGCTCGCCCCACTTCTTGGAAATAGGACTCCAAGGCGCTCGGAATTTCCGAATGAATTAACAAGCGCACATTGCTTTTATCAATGCCCAAACCAAACGCCGGTGTCGCAAGCATCAAAGGATTTGCCTCTGAGATGAACAGTTTTTGATTGCGTTTGCGATCTTGCGGAGGCAGGTCTCCGTGGTAAACCAAATGTGGGACACCCAAGCGATGCAAAGATGACGAGATCTTCTTTAAAGTTCCAATGAGGGAGCAATATATAATCGCAGTGCCCTCACTTTGAAAACGCAGAGCCACCATGGCGCGAATCTTTTCATCAATGCCGTAAACATCATGAACTCGCAGCGCCAAGTTAGGACGCTCAATCCCCGCAGAGATGATCGGTGCATCAGGAATATTTAATTTCGCCAAGATATCTTTTTGCACTTCCGGAGTCGCCGTGGCTGTCAATGCCAAGGTCGGAGGATTTCCCAACAAAGCTCGAAACTCTCCGACACGGGAATAGTCTGGACGGAAATCATGGCCCCATTGTGAGATGCAGTGTGCTTCGTCAATTGCCAACAATTGAATCTTTCGACCTTCGATGGCCTTTAAAAATTCAGGTTTTCGAAAACGTTCTGGGGTCACATAAAGAAGTTTATAGTCGCCCTTCGCCAATCTTTCCTGACGTTGCTCACGTTCATCGCGCGTTAAAGTGGAATTGAGGCAGGTTGCGGGAATATTCAGATCCCGAGCTTTCAGAACTTGGTCCTGCATCAATGCAATAAGCGGTGAAATGACAATCACAAGACCTTCTCGGATCTTTGCAGGGAATTGAAAACATAGGCTTTTTCCCATACCCGTCGGCATTAATGCGAGGAGATTTTCATTTGCCCAAACTTTGCGCAAAATTGCTTCTTGCTCGCCACGAAAGGCGCTAAACTCAAAGTTCTGTTTTAGAAGTTCTGTTAGATTAGCTGTTATTTTTTTTGGGGGGTCCGTAGTCATGCCACCAAGCTTACGATAATCAGCTCGCCCGAGCACGCCGTTTCCTCTTAAAAGTGGTCCTAGATGGGGCACTGATAGAATTGCATTGCCATGCGTCGTCGGCCTGAGCTAGATTCTTTTTTTGCATCTATATGTAATTGATGGTACTTCGAGTACTTTCATAAAAGTAACCAATAAAAACCAGTGGCTAAATTACTTCGGCCAAGAATTATTTCGAAACCCGAAGTGCAGAAAAATCACTTTAACGACAGGCGCGATTCCGAAAAGATGAACGCCCGGCAAACAGATAACGAAGGGTATGAATATGTCCAAAAAGTGGAATATTGATATGGTCCGCAACATTGGTATCTCGGCTCACATCGACTCGGGAAAGACGACTCTTTCTGAGCGTATTTTGTTCTACGGAGGCAAAATCCACGCGATCCACGAAGTTCGTGGTAAAGATGGCGTTGGCGCAACAATGGACTCTATGGATCTAGAGAGAGAAAAAGGGATCACAATCCAGTCTGCTGCAACTCAGGTTCAGTGGAAAGATTATACAATTAACTTGATCGATACACCGGGGCACGTTGACTTCACAGTTGAAGTTGAACGTTCACTTCGCGTTCTTGACGGTGCGATTCTAGTTCTTTGCGGTGTTTCTGGTGTTCAATCACAATCAATCACAGTTGACCGTCAGATGAAACGTTACGGCGTTCCTCGTTTGGCATTCGTGAATAAATTGGACCGTCAAGGTGCCAATCCGTTCCGTGTTAAAGATGCTTTGATCGAAAAGCTTCGTTTGAATGCAGTTATGGTTCAAATCCCTATCGGTTTGGAAGACCAACACCGTGGTATCGTTGACCTTGTTCAGATGAAAGCTTTCATCAATGAAGGTCCAGACGGCGAAAAAATCACTGAAATCGAAATCCCAGCTGATCTTCTTGATCAAGCTAAAGAATACCGTCAAACAATGATCGGTGCTTTAGCTGATATCGATGATTCAATCGGCGAAAAATTCTTGATGGAAGAAGAACCAACTCAAGACGAAATCAAAGCTGCTATCCGTAAGGGTGTTATCGCTTTGAAACTAGTTCCTGTATTCTGCGGTTCTGCTTACAAAAATAAAAACGTTCAGCATTTGTTGGATGGCGTAACTTACTACTTGCCAACTCCAGCAGAAAAGAAAGAACAAGCTCTTGACCTTAACAAAGGCGAAGAGAAATTCGATCTATTCCCAGACGCTGACAAACCGACTGTAGCTTTGGCGTTCAAACTCCAAGAAACTCCATTCGGTCAGTTGACGTACATGCGCGTTTACCAAGGCCAATTGAAAAAAGGTGCTTTCATCACGAATCAAACGAACAAGAAAGCCGTTAAGATTCCTCGTCTAGTGCGTATGCACTCTGACAAGATGGAAGATATCGATGCTTCTTACGCTGGTGACATCGTTGCATTGTTCGGTATCGACTGTGCTTCTGGTGATACTTTCTGTTCTGAAGACATCAACGCTTCAATGCAATCAATGCACGTTCCAGATGCAGTTATCTCTCTTGCAGTTGCTCCTAAGGACAAAGCTGCAGCTAATAACTTCTCTAAAGCGTTGCAAAAATTCCGTAAGGAAGACCCAACTTTCCGCGTTCACCGTGACGAGGAATCAAATGAGACTATCATCTCTGGTATGGGTGAGCTTCACTTGGAAATTTATGTTGAGCGTATGAAACGTGAATTCAACTGTGAAGTTATCGTTGGTCAACCTCAGGTTGCTTACCGTGAAACGATCTCTCAAGCAGCTGAGTTCGATTACACTCACAAAAAACAAACGGGTGGTTCTGGTCAGTACGCGAAGATCGTTGGTAAAATCCAACCTCTTCCTGCACAAGAAGACGGCTCTGTATTCAAATTCTCTAACGACGTTGTTGGTGGTCGTATTCCTAAAGAATTCATCCCAGCAGTTGAAGAAGGCTTCAAAGAGCAGACTGTTAAAGGTCCACTCATTGGCTTCCCGATCGTTGGTGTTGAAGTTGTTCTTGAAGACGGCGCATACCATGACGTGGATTCATCATACATGGCGTTCAAAATCGCTGGTATGGCGGCTCTTCGTGAAGTTTACGCTGCAGCGAAACCAGCAGTTCTTGAGCCTATCATGAAGCTTGAAACTGTAGTTCCAGATGAATATCAAGGTTCAGCGGTTGGTCAAATCAACCAACGCCGTGGTACTATTGTTGGAACAACTGCTTTTGATGGCAACTGTGTGATCGAAGCTGAAGTACCGTTGACAGAAATGTTCGGTTACTCAACTGATCTACGTTCTGCTACTAAAGGTAAAGGTGAGTTCTCTATGGAATTCGCGAAGTACTTGCCAGTACCTCGTAACATCCAAGAAGAACTTGCTAAGAAATACCAAGCGAAGCGCGCAGCTGAGCAGAAGTAATCGGCCTTCGCCAAGGCTTCGGCGGACATTGTCCCTTGGGGTCTTGCAGGTGGTTTTTAAAAGTATTTGGAGCCCGATGGAAACATCGGGCTTTTTTTTGCCCTTTTTCGGGACAAATAAAAAGGCTGATCTTGGGATCAGCCTTTTTATTTTTAATTATGCCGCGAGAGATTTTAGAGTGGCCACTGATTGCAGTATTCTGTTTTATCCGTCGCCAATGTTTTGCCTGTTGCTTTGTCTACCGTCACTTTCGTGATTGTTGTGCAAGTTTCTGAGGCACTTAGATCTTCTTGAGAAATTTCTGTGTAAATCAGAACATCACCGCGATCTTCTACTTTTACATTTGCGCCACGGGCCTTGCCGGAGTTCTTCACATAGAAAAGCTCACTGCCCATTCCGCCGCCGTCTCCACCGCTATAACCGCCACCGTCGAAAGAACCACCGCTGTTGCGATCGTTGCCCTCATAGGTTTCTTCGCGTGGATCGTGGCCTTCACCGCCACCAGAGCGCTCATCTTGATCTTTAGGAGCAGGTTCAGATTTGCCCTTGCTCTTTGCCTGAACCACATCAGATGTTCTTGCATGTGATTGAGAAGGGGTCGTGCCGATCGCGAAGCAAAGTGCGATCAAGGCCGTAAGTAAAAGTGTTTTCATCTTGGAACTCCTTTATGAAAACGCCTTTGATATCACAACCCACTGCACGTCGCCACCCCACGGTCGTCCAATTGCCAACATTTCATAACTGTTCAAAATCCGCGCAAATCTTCACGAAAGTTAAAGAATTTTTTAACTTTCCAATTGTAATAAAATGTTCCGGACACCTTCAATTTACCGACTCTTTATCCGACAAGTTCCTTATGAAGTTTGCTTTCCTTGTATTTGCTCTTATTTTTACGACTCTTCCTTCTTTTGCGAAAAGAACTGTCTGTACTATCACTTTGAATTCAGACAATGAACGAAAGCTCTTCACCTCGAAATACAAAAAAGAAGATTTACAGTTTGTCGAGCTGACGGATTTCAAAAGAGGCCATACAAACCAAGATGAATGGCTCGATAAGGCCTGCGAAAGCGGCGTGAAATGCGACTCTCTGATTATCTCGGGACACTTCGGTGGAACTTTTTTCGGAGAAGATTCTCCTCTGACTTTACCTCTTTCAACCCTGGAAAAAAAGGCCTGTGCGAAATCCTGTGATGGGGTTCTAAGCCATCCCAAAGAGGTCTATCTTTTTGGTTGCAACACGCTAGCTGACAAAAAAATCGATCGCAGAACTCCGGCGGAATATCGCCAGGTTCTGATCAACGATGGAATCTCTGAAGAATATGTGGATCGCATCGTCGCCGCAAGATACAGCCCCATTGGTGAGTCATTTAAAATGACGATGCAAAAAGTTTTCTCTGGAGTTCCGCAAATCTATGGCTTTGACTCCATCGGTCCCTCAGGAAAAACCGTCTCGTCCTTTCTAAATAATTACTTAGGAAAAATTCCAAACTACTCAGAGCGCATCAATCAACTTGAAGCTGCCAAGGTGGTTTCACAGATTGAAAAAAGCACCGAGATCAGTCAACGCTTCTCGGGCCCTTGGAATTCGTCGATGAAGGGCACTGCTTATTCGTCTTGTGTCGGCGCGCCACCCACAAAACGCAAAGAGTGCGAGCTCTTTGACGATAGAAAATCTGGCTACGAAAAGATGCTCACAATTGAATCTTTACTAAATGAACCCAATCGCAAAGATCACTTTCTTACGATCGAAGAGTACTTCCGTGGAAAAGATCTTTCGAAACTTTCTGAAGATGAATTGGCTGTCCTAAGAAGAATTCGCGGCAATCAACAAGCGGCCAATGAGCTCATCGCTCTTTTGCCAAAATTAAATTCTGTTCTGGAAACCAAGTTCCCTATGATGGGCTTAGCGGAAAAGCTCGGATGGATTGAGCCTAAAACTTTGAATCTTGAGTACGAGAAAACTTTGAAGTCCGCTTTCAAAGGTGGTTTCGGCGGAAATAAAGTGGCAAGCTTTTGTTCGATCGAGAATCCCCCCACATTTTCGGCTTCTCAAATTCAACCTGAGTGGTTTAAAAATAACGGCTTCTTAGATGTCCTTCAATGCTGGCAAGGCCCCAAAAGAGCGGCTCTGCCAGAGCACTACACTGCGGAAATCAAGAAACAACTCGACAGCACTGACAGCGACAAGGTCCTTGCGTCAATGTCAATTCTAACTGCCAATCTAAAAACGGACAGGGATTTACAAGTGAAGCTTGCAGGGTTCCTCTATTCTGAGGACTTAAGTATTAGCGCCTCTGCCATGACAAGACTCAGCGATTTGCGTGATCCCAACGGACAAGTTTCGACAATCATGGCGGCACGCCTGGGTTCCACCGATCCAACCCAACAAAGACTGTCCGGCCAAGA
>CAZPYX010000055.1:1724-21136 GCA_964590635.1 uncultured Bdellovibrio sp. | reverse complement strand
CAAGAGCAAGCCCCCGAATTCATCGAAGGGTTTAATATCGAAGCGCGCTTTCAAGTCACCCCGTTCAAGACGCAACAAAACAGAGCGAGCCTCTTCTGATTTCTTACGCAGATAATAAAACGTAATCGTCAGCGCCAAGAATAGCGCCACTAACACCGTGGTAAAGGTAAAAATTCCTTGTGTAAAAAACAAAGGACCACGGAACGGATTGCGTCGCTCAAAGACCACAAGATACGCGGCAGGATCATGATCAAGACGCATCAACGATGTGCGATCAAAGAAATTCCAAAATCTATCTGTCGTAGTAGTTCCATGCACTTCACTGGGTTTACTCAAAACAGACACATTTTTTGGCAGACGTTCTTTATCACCAGAAATGACTTCATTGGTTTCCGAAATAATCCAGAACTCTGGAAATTCGGGACTACCTGGAGGTGGACCCGGTGGTCGCCCCATCATTCCTCCCGGAGGAGGAGGACCTGGAGGTGGCATCATCATTCCACCCATGCCTCCCCCTGGAGGTGGTGGTGGAGGAAATCCGGGATTGCCTTCACCAAAGCGAGGCGGCGGAGGCGGCCATGGACGCTCTTCTCGGGGACCCTGCGGAGGACCGTCTTCGGGTCTTCTGTGCGGAGGTCCACCTTTTGATCCACCAAAGGGAAAATCAGGAAGAACCAATCCTTTAGGATTGGTTTCAACAGAACGAGCAATGAATTGCATCAAATTCAAGCGATGTGCACGAAACGACAAATCTGAAAACTTCATCAAGCATAGAAAAGAGATCAAACTCAAAATCAAAGCGGCACTGAGGCTCACTAAAAATACTTTTAAGTAAGTCACATTCTTCATAATGTTTTACTGCTTCCATTGAAGTCGGTAGCCCACTCCATATACTGGCACAATCTGAATAGCATCCCCAGCATCACGCAGTTTAATGCGGAGATGACTCATGTGCGAGTCGATGGTTCGATCGTAAAGCTCCATATTATTATCAAGCTGCAGAAGAATATTTTCACGAGTCACAACGTCCCCTGCTTTTTTAGCCAGAATCGCTAAAATATCAAACTGACGCTTGCCCAAATTCAAAGGCTGACCTTGCAACTGTACGGTGCGCTTACTGAAATCCATCGTCAATGGTCCCACAATCAAAGAATTACGTGGAGTCGAAGACGTTTGTCTTTTCATCACTTTATTCATGCGCACTTTAAGTTCTTCAGTGCCAAAAGGCTTACGCAGATAATCGTCGCCACCAATATTCATTCCAGTCACCACGGTCTCTTCGTCTGTACGGGCACTGAGAAAAATGATGGGAACCTCTTTGCCTGCGGCACGGACTTTTTCACAAAGCTCAATTCCCGTTCCATCTGGCAAATTCACATCCAACAATAAGATGTCATAGGTCATCGCTGCCATCTTAGTCCACGCATCGCCAATCGTTTCCGCCACGGCAACATCGTAGTCACTGTAGCGAAGACTCATGCTTAAACTTTTTGAAATTTGTGGATCATCTTCGACTAAGAGTACGCTGAACATCTTCTCTCCAATCTGCTGAAGGCTTTCTTCTTTCATTGAAAGATGCCTACGACCTAATTTTAACAAAGCCCCGCAGAGAGAGCGAATCCATAGTTACTCCATATTTAACCCTCAAATCGAAATCCTCGCACAATCTCATTTTGCTACAAGACCATGCGCCCGACTAACGACTAGCTATGAAACCTTATGTTCCAGAAAGTGCCTGTAAACAGGGGCTTTGTACCTTTCTGGTCTTATATGTAATTACACAGTGATTTAGCCTTGAAATATGAGTCTTATTAAAATCGCACTGATTGTTGCTACTATTCAAACTGCCCACGCGGAAAGTCCTTCCTATGAAGCGGTTTTACCTGTGGGTGCTATTCGCAAAGACTCAACTATTTCTTTAAAACCTGTTGATACAACAAGTTTGTACTTTAATCCCGCAGTCAGAAACACAACCACCGAGACGGGATTTCAAAGTCTAGATAACAACACACTTTACAAAGTGAAATCTTTTTCAACTTTGGATACCTCATCGGATGCAGATGACCTTAGGGCTTTGTCAGCCAACGATCAGCTTGTGGTTTCGAAAACCGATCTTAGCGGTGCCGATACGAGTTGTGCGACTTCAGAAAGTTGCACCCTTTCAGCAGATATTCCCGTTTACAAGTCAGGCGGATTTAACTTCTTCAATTGGTTCTTAAATCTTTTTGGCTTGGGACCTAAACCACAGTCTTTGGCAACGCCGGTCAATAAAAAATCGACTCCCGCAGAGGCTATGGCATCTGCTGTTGAGCAAAAGGTCGAACAGACCAATAAGATCTTAGGTCAAACTAAGGAGGTCCTACCCGCTTGTGCGAAAGAGCTTCCTGATAGCTTAAAGAACGATAGAAAATTCACTTGCGGATTACAGCAGGCTTTGGATGCTTTCAAAAAAGCTAAGGCGGAAGGCAAAACATCCAAAGATGTCTTCATGTACAATGACTTCTCTTCAGGCGGAGTCATGGGCAAGATGTATTTCTTCAATGCCGATGGTTCTTTAGCTCAAGTTTTAGATAAAAATCCGATTTGGGTTTCTCGTGGCGAAGGGGGCTTCGGCAAGGGCAAAGGATCCATGAAAACTCCTGACGGAGCGATTGTCACGAAGCCCTACAATCCCCCACGCGCTGGAAATATCAAAGATGGAATTGAACTTGAAGGCCTTGAGCCAGGCAATCAAGATATTTTTGGTCGCGGAGTCCTTCTTCATGGCTGGGAGCCCTACGCTCCAACTCAAGGTTGTCTTGGAGTTGCTGGTACCCTTGATACTATGAAACGAGGCCGTGATACGTTAGGTGATAAGCCTCCGTATTTGGATCAGCTTAAAAAAGGACTTCTGAAAGACGGAGGAGTGATGATTTACAACTTCACTCCTACCAAACTAAATCAGTGCTCAATCTAAAAACTTATCTGACTTTGCGGCAAGGAATTCCCGGTTCGCTGATTTGACAGATAAAATCCGTTTCACCATCGAATGATTTGATTGTCGCCGTCCATTTTCCATCTGGATTTTTCTCCATGAGAGCATATCCATGATCCTCAGGAAAAACAGTGTAACCTGGTGGAATCATCTTGCGTGTTGCTTCGTCGTAAATATCCAATGCCGTGCCACTCTCTCCGATAATCATTTCTGGTGGATGATTGCCTGTGGCGATTTGGAAAGAATGAACGTGTCCTGCGAAAACCATCTTCACTTTGCTAGGTAAGGGCGTCGCTCGCACAACCGCTTCCATATTGATGTTCACAGGAGCCACACCGGGGCCAGACCAACTTGGTGCTAAACCCCAAATTGGACGGTGGGTAACCAGCCACACTTCTGTTTCGGGACGAGCTTTCAAAGTCTCGACCATTTTTTTATAGCGAGCTTGCAAAGATTTAAATCTCGCCGAAGTTGAATCCAATGGCTTATCGTCTACGGATGCGTTGTCGAAGTTCACGATCAGAAATTTTCCAAAACTTGTGTATCTAGTTCCTTGATCCTCGACACAAACTTGCTCGCCCACTGGGGAAAGAAGTTTATTGAAACCCTCATAGGCACGTTTGCAGTCTTCGTGATTTCCACGTACAAAAATAAACGGCCTCTGATTCAAAAGACTTTCTGCAGGTTTTAAAAAGTCCGCCTCCCAAGGTTTGAATCCATATCCCAAAGTTCCTTCATAGGGTTTGCACTTTACTGGATCCGTGCAGGACTCACGGTAATGATAGTCGCCCACGTGAATGATCAGATCCGCATTTTCTTTTTCAGCGGAACGAATCAAACGAGAAAATGGCCACTCTTTTTCGTCTTCACATTTTTGAATAGGACCTTTGCCGTTTTGATTCTTTAAGCGACAACCGGTATCACCCATAATAACGATTCTAACCAGATCTTGTGGGATATTGATTTCTCCAGCTCCACTGCGCACAACTGCAGTCCCCACTGGCAGAGTGGCCTCACAGATGGAGGCATCATCAAAGGTCGTCTTCTTCAACTCTAAAGAACTGAACTGCTTTTGAGACGTCTCTAAAGAAACAGGTTCACAAGCTTTTCCCTTAGTACTGACGGTCTTCACGAAAGAGTGACCTTCATCCGCCAAACCAACATATGTCATAGGCTTATGTGCGCAGGCCGAGAAAATAAGACAGAGCGAAACTGGCAGCGCCTTCGAGAGCACTTTGAGAGAGTCTTTGGACATGCAGTCCTCCTATGTTTTGAAAACTTTAGAAAAGGACCTCGGCCGGGTCAAATTATATGCAACTAGAGAATATTAAATTATGAAACCTTGATTTCCTTTTAAGCGCCAAGCCTGCCGCATGAAGGCCATCGAAACAGCCGTCAAAAAAGGTCGCAGTATTTATTTCCACTGCACTGTGGGTGAAGATCGCACGGGTTATCTTGAAAGTCTTTGGACCCTATGGAGTGGCGCTTACACACCTGTTCGCACTTCATTCCAACAGGAAATGTGCGCCCGTGGCTACGAAGCGGGAAATCCCGATAAGTCTTATCGCAAGGTCGTCTACAAGGTTCGTGAAACTCTTACGCCTACCTATTTAAAAATGCTTTCCGTTTTGTCTGACGCGAAAAATCGCGGGCAAGGATTAAGCGAAGATCTTTGTAAGCAGGAACCAGATTTAAAATTCAAATTTCAAGATTTCTACGGCCAAGCTTCTCGTTGAGTGAAGTATTTCAACACTGCGCGTGGCAAAAAGGTACGGCGTACCCTAAGAGATTTTGATCCATTCGCCTTGGCCGTTTTTTAGGCGGAAGATGCGGACTTCGGGTTCGAACCAGGAGCCGAGGTTGATGGAGCGGACTTTTTGATTTTTTATTTCGACGGTGTGGTCGTCGAAGACGTGCATGTGACCTGACACGATTAAATCGAAGGGGGCTTCGTTGTAGGCGCGTTTGATATGATTGCGAATCATTGAGACGAGTTGTTCTTCGTTTTGAACTCGGTACTCGCCGCTTTTAGCTCGACTTTTTTTGCTCGCTTTATTTCCGATATGACTCCAGAACCAGCCTGGAACAAGCCAGCTCAGTGGCTTCAGCAAAGGATTGCGAATGATGCTGCGATATTTCAAGTACTTGATGTCATTGAGATTGATAAGATCTCCGTGTTCAACACGCACATTGATGTCGTCGATTTTATAATATTGAGCTTCGACAAAAACTTCTGCGCCCAATTTCTTTTGGAAGTATCTTTCGATGTGAACATCGTGATTGCCTTCGATGTAGGTGACCTTGCCACCGGCTTGAATGAATTGTTTTAAAGCTTTCATCAAGTCAGGAAATTGATCGGCAAAGAAAGTGCTGCCACCGATCCAGAGATCGAAGATATCTCCGAGCAAGAAGAGGTGAATTTGCCTGGGGTCTGTTTTTGGACGGCCATCTGGGCCGTTCGACTCCAGCAAAGAACGCAAAAAGCGCAACAGGATTTGCCCATTGCGCTCTTCAGCGGTCTTTAAGTGAATGTCGGATATGAACCAGGCTTCCACTACTCTTTATTATTTAGATCAAAACCTTGTTTCTTGCGAATGAACGCAGGAACTTCTAAGTTTTGGCTAGAAAATGGAGAGCTCAAAACTTCGCGAGCCATGCGACGAGCTTCTTCCAAAGATTGCTGTTCATGATCTACGTTCATAGACAATTGCTCTGGGCTGTTGTGGCGAGCTTTCAACTCTTGGCTTTCTTTGAAAGCGCGAGCTTTAGCTAGCAACAAATCGCGAGGTGAAACACCGGCTTCAGTTTGTGGCTGAATCGGAGTTGGCATCTCTTGACCCATATTTTGCGCAGACAGCGCAACCATATTCTGTGCGGCTTGTTGTGCCACTTGCGGAGTCACAGCAGCTACTGGCGGAACAATTACTGTCTCAGTAACGTTGACCTGGGATACCCCCGGGGACTGAGCCATATCCGGATGAGTGTAAGTCATCACTTGAGTTTGAACCGCAGCGATCGGTGGCAATTCTACCGGAGGCATTTGATTCATAGACTGAGTCATTTGCGGAGGCACAGTTGGCATCTGTGGCATAGGAGGCATTTGCGGCATTTGGAATTGCGGCATTTGCGGCATCGCAGGCATAGATGGCATTTGTGGCATCTGAGGCATTTGCGGCATGCTCATCATATTGTTCATATGATTTGCATGATTCACGTTCATGTTGTTGAACTGAGCAGCTTGTTGATTCAAGAAGTTCTGCATTTGATTTACTTGAGCCATGTCGTTCACAAGTTTCACATCATGAGCATCAAAACCAGTCGCGATAACAGTCACACGAACATCATCGCCCATGCTTTCATCGATAACCGCACCAAAGATGATCTCTGCATCTTCATGAGCAGCTTCAGTAATCAATGTCGTCGCTTCATTAACTTCATACAATGAAAGGTCAGAACCACCAGTGATATTAACGATGATGCCTGTTGCTCCATCAATCTTCACATTCTCAAGAAGAGGAGAAGAAATCGCCGCCGTCGCAGCTTCAACCGCACGGTTATCACCTTTCGCTGAACCAGTTCCCATGATCGCAATGCCTTTAGAAGACATAACGGTACGGATGTCAGCGAAGTCCAAGTTGATCAAACCACGGATGTTGATCAAATCAGAAATACCTTTTACCGCTTGAAGAAGAACTTCATCCGCTTTCTTGAATGTCTCAAGAAGTGGAGTTCTTTCAGCTGCGATAGAGAGAAGTTTTTGATTTGGGATCACGATCAAAGTATCAACGTTTTCTTTTAGCTCTTGCAAACCAGCATCGGCGTGTTTGCCACGTTTTTTACCTTCGAATTGGAATGGTTTAGTTACCACACCGATAGTCAAGGCACCCAACTCACGAGCAATTTTCGCTACGATTGGCGCACCACCAGTTCCCGTTCCGCCGCCCATGCCTGCAGTAACGAAAACCATGTCTGAACCTTCAAGCTTTTCTACGATTTCATTGTAAGACTCGATCGCAGCTCTGCGCCCCACGTCAGGGTTCGCGCCAGCGCCCAAACCTTTAGTCAAATCCAGACCCAATTGAATTTTGTTAGATGCTTTGTTTGCGTTCAAAGCTTGGATGTCTGTATTTGCAACGATGAACTCAACACCGCTCATTTCAGAAGCGATCATTGTAGAGACCGCATTGCTTCCGCCGCCGCCTACGCCTACAACTTTAATATTAGCGCCGATATTGATATTCTCTTCTAGTTCAAACATGTGTCCCTCCCGACATATTTGCAGCCATTCACTTCATGGCCAATTTCTATTTCCAGAGGCCTCCAGCCCCCATTTACTCCGACGAAGTCGGAGTGTAAACCAGCCCGAAGAAGTCGAAGTGCAGACCAACTTAAAAACTTAAAATACTTTTTCTAACATTTCTTTGAGCTTCTTAGTGATGCCGTTAAGCGACTCACCAAGATTGATCTCTGCCTCTTGCTGATTTTGGTTCATCAAATCTTTTCTTTGACTCAAACCATACATCAACAACCCTGTTGCCGCCGCGAACTCTCCAGATTTCACAACATCGGTCAGGCCTCCGATTTGTTGAGGCGAACCTCTACGAACCGGAATATCAAACATAAATTCACCCATTTCAATCAAACCATCAAGCTGACTTGCGCCACCCGTAAGAACGATACCTGCGCCAAGCATTGGCATCACACCGCTCATACGAATGTCATTTGCGATCAAGTTCACAGTTTCTTCTGCCCTAGCTTCGATCACATCTGCCAAGTCTTTGCGAGGAATCACACGAGCCTTGCGACCGCCAACTCCTTCAACTTCGATAGTTTCATTTTCATTAACCATGGACGCCATCGCGCAACCATGTTTTTTCTTAATTTCTTCCGCTGCAAACTGTGGAGTTCTTAAACCCACAGCAACGTCATGCGTGAAGTGCTGGCCACCAACAGGAATTGTAGAAGAGTGCGCCACACTGCCATTCACGAAGTACAATGCATTGCTTGCGCCGCCACCCATGTCTACAACTACGACGCCAAGATTTTTTTCGTCGTTAGAAATAACTGCTGTTGCAGAGGCCAACTGACCAAGCACCAAGCCTGCGACTTTCAAACCCGCACGTTCAACACATTTTACTGAATTATTGATAGCACTTTGGCTGCCCGTCACGATGTGAACTTGAACTTCAAGACGAATGCCTGACATGCCCACAGGATCTGTGATGCCGTCTTGACCGTCGACTTTGAATTCTCTTGGCAGAATATGCAGAACAGAACGATCCGCAGGAACGGCTACTGCTTTTGCAGCTTCGATCACGCGTTCAATTTCGGAAGTTGTCACTTCACGATTTTTGATTGCGACCATACCTTTGGAATCGAATGAAGAAATATGCGAACCAGAAACTCCCACCCACACGTCAGAGACAGTGTAACCGGACATTAATTCTGCTTCTTCTTTTGCTTTTCTGATTGAATCGGTCGTTGCTTCGATATTAACGACAACACCCTGACGGATGCCCGTATTTGGAGCTGTTCCAACTCCCGCAACTTCAATTTTACCCTCTGGATTGACTGTTCCGATAACGAAACAAACTTTGGTAGAACCAATATCTAGACCAGCCAATACGGGTGCTTTTGGTTTTGCTGTACTCATCCTTAAGCCTTTGCCCTTTAGAAGTTCTCTTTAGAATTCTTCTATGAGATCTCTTTCGAGATTCTTCTCAAAGAAGTTTTCAAAGCTTCCAAACGCGATTTCTCGCGGGTGCCTTAACTAAAGTAGTAAACTTCTTGTTGAGGAAAACATTCTGCAAAATCATTTCGCAGAGTTGATCTCGAGATAAAAACTGATCACAAAATAATCATTTTCTACTTCTTTAGACGGAGCTAGCCCCGACTTTGATCGGTCTTCCAGACTTAAGCTTAGGGATCCTTACGCAACCTGACAAGGACTTTCTTTGACAGATTCGCGTCTATGACGCGCGCGTCAAACTGGCGAGTTTCGAGATAGTCGACGACTTGGCTAATCCGCGCTGACTTTAGAGCCACTTGATCTTCGCCCATTTTTACGCGGGTTCCGGTCTTAATCATGGTCATCCAAAATCCTTCTTTGTCATCGAAACGAATTTCAGAAATTGTTTTTTTGCTGAACGATCCTTCAGCAGGTATCTGCTCAATCACATCAACTGCTTTTTTTCTAAGCTCTGGTTTTTTCGCAAAACTCTCTCCGTCCAACAACGCGACATCAGGAGCTTGCTTTGCTTCAACCGGAGTTAAGAAAGAACCATCTTTGATAATTGGAACAAGCTGTCCCGCTTTTCCCATCAACAACAATTTTACTTCATAGGGTTTTACTTTGATCGCCAAAGTCGCTGGCCAACTGCGCGTGAGCATCGCATTTTCAACCCAATCAAATTGCGAAATCTCTTTCGAGATGTTCCTCATTTTGATATTCCAAAGCGAAAGCCCTTTATACTTATCCAAAGCCGCTTCCAAATTATCAACATTCGGCTTTAAAAATTGCTCCTGCCCTGGAATAGGACTTTCCAAAACAACTTCGATTTTTTGAATATTAAAGAAGCCAGTCTTATTCAGATAGAACAAGGTGCCCGCTACAGAGATCGGAAGAATAATAAAACCAAAGATGAGTTTGAATATAAATTTCTTCACTGATGACTCCGCAAATCCTCTGCTGCAACAGTTTCTAGACTAACAACAAAGTCCGGCACAATGAAATGCTCTGCTATGATCCACGGAAATCAGGACCTAGGTCGGATTAACCAACCCAGGTGGAAATATTACGAACGCGAATATGTGTCCATATTGCAATCAACTCGATCTCCCGATAGTCCCCCCATTGGAGAATCACCTATGAAACTGGGCACAAAAATCATTTTAAACATCGCAATTTCAATCGTCATTTGCACGCTTGCTGCGGTTGCGATTTCCTCTGCAAAAATTCACGCCCAAGGACGTCAGCAACTTGTTGAAAAATCCAGAGCCATTCTTTCGCGACTTGAATCTATTCGCACCTACATCGCGACACAGGGCGGACTTGAATCCGACATCAACAAAGCTCTTACAACATTCCCCGATGGCGATCTCAGCCCAGAGATGCGAGATCGCATCCTTCGCAAAGTTCCAATATTTGCTTCCATCAAAGTAGGTTTTGAAGGTGCAGAAAAAGACGACTATAAATTCCGCGTTTTTTCCGATGAGCCACGCCGCAAAGAAAATAAAGCGATTTTAAGCGAACTGGAAATTTTGAAACGCTTCGATGCCGATCCAAAGCTTCCAGAGATCGTCGAAGAAACTGAAACACAGGTGACCGTTTATCGCCCCGTTCGATTGTCCGAAGCCCAGGGCTGCCTTCTTTGCCATGGAGCCCCCGCGACTTCTCCATGGAATAACAGCAAAGACATCTTAGGTTTTCCAATGGAGAATTGGAAAGATGGAAAACTGCACGGAGTCTTTGCAGTCACTTCATCAGGCAGCTTGGCGCAAAGAAGCGCTACTTCTGCAAAAGAAATTTCTAATTTGATTCACGAAAGCTCAACCAAAGTGGAACAAGGGCATACTGTTGTTCGCGCTAGTGAAGCTTCATTGAAAGAAATTGTTGCTACTATCGAGCAGCTTTCAAATCTAAATAAAGAAATCTCGACGGCAAGTCATGAGCAAGAGATGGGTATCGGGCAAATCAATCAGGCATTAAGTGGAATGGAAAAGATCACACAAAACAACAGCGCTTCTGCGGAAGAATGCACTGCCGCTTCAGAAGAATTGAACAATCAATCTTTGATTATGAAATCCGTGGTGTCTCAATTAACTAAGGTCGTCTCGGGCTAACAGTCTTAAGATCGTTTAACAAATATGCTGGCGGCTTACGCTCATCATTAGAAGTCGCCGGCAATTCCTAAATATCCAGCAAGGCCCGACGTGCCATAACCCGCCACTTGTTGGTAGTGTCGATTGAATAGATTTTCAATGCGGCCTGTGATCTTGATTGGACCGGAAATTTGATAACTTCCGGAAACTTTCACAACATCATAAAACGGCAACTTCATTTCTGTAAAGGAAACGGGGTCCACATCACTTCTTTCGCTGACTGCCGTATATTTAAATTCACCAAACCAAGGACCTTCATCGTATTGAAGAACAACTCCTCCAGATCGGCCCGGTCTTCGCAACAAAGGAGTGTCCGTCGACTCGTCTCTGGCATCTAATAACGTCAAAAAAATCAGCGACTTCCACGAACGGTGGATCTGCCAACTGGTTTGAAGCTCCCAACCATTCGACTTTGCTTTTTTAATGTTCTGATATTTGCTAGCGATCATATCGAAATCAATAAGATCCGTGAACTTCTGATTGAAATAGACTACCGAGAAAACGAGTGCGCTTCCGGCACTTTGCTCGACAGAAAACTCGTAGGCTTGGCTTTTCTCTGCCTTTAAATCCCTACTGCCATAAGAAGAATACAGCTGATAAAGACTTGGCGCCTTAAAAGCAGTCGCGTAGGTTGCTTTTAAAATAGTTCCCGTTTCTTGAATGCGCAAACCAGGAGCAACCAAGTAAGTCGTTACAGATCCAGCTTGGGAGTGTTCATCGTTTCTGATTCCAAAGTCTGCGAAGGCGCGATCTATATCCCAGGAATAAGTAACTGAAACACCTGACAAATAAACTGTTTCCGCAGGAACATCCGAGACAGCTCCGTTATAGACGGAACGACCCTCTCCATAATTCTGATTGTATTCTAGATTCAGCCCCAGGGTGTTCGATTTAGAAAGTTTATAACTATTGCTTATCACAATCTTCATGCGTCGACTGAAGTAAGAGTTGCTAGAGTCCCGAGTACTTTCGCTATCAGGCAAGTTTCTGTCATTGCGATCAACTTCGCTATAATAGAATCCAATCAAAGAACTTAATTTTTCGTCTAAAAATAAGTCACTGTACGTTAAGCCGCTAAGAAGTTGTCTGGATTGACCGGTGTAATTGGGATCATCACCACCCACCCCACCATGGCGATCTAAATCATTTTTAACGCTAAACGACCGCATCGTAAGATCCACAGAGCCCGTCTTCGAAACGTCATAGAAAAGACGCGCAGATGTGTTGCCACGTTGTGCGCCGTCCGCTTCGCTGTTTCCCTCCGCCTTATCCGCAGAAGAAAAACCGTGGGTTTGAAATGCCGAACCACCCACTGAGTAATGAAACTTAGAACTTTGACCACCGATAACAACAGCGCCTTGCAGAGTATCGTAAGAACCCGCCTCCAGCTTCGCCTCGGTATGCAAGGGCCCAACGCCTCGCTTGGTTATGATATTCACAACACCACCAATGGCCCCACTTCCAAATCGCAAGCTCTGAGGTCCTCGATAAACTTCGATGCGTTCAACATTTTCCACTGTCAATGCAGAAAAATCAAAACCGCCGCTGGGATTCATGAGATCATTAGCCTCGATGCCATCAACGAGCACCAAGGTTTGATCTGAATTTGCTCCGCGAATGAAAACTGAAGCTGCCTGGCCGGGTCCCCCATTTTGGGTAATATTCAATCCTGGAACTTCTTCCAATAGATCCAAAATAGTCGCTGGATTCTTTTTTTCGATTTCTTCTTTTTCAAAAACTGACAATGAAGGCGAAACATCAACTTGCTGTGTGGATTTGCCTTCTACAACCACAACCTTGTCCATTTTAATTTGGGCAAAAACTGACGATGAGTAAAATAAAAACAGAACAAGATATAGAGGCTTCATAGCCGCAAGATAAAGGGAGCACCTTATTTTTGCTAGTCTGGACGCAACGAAACCGTCATCATGCCCCTTCCGAGTTATCAAGACTTGCAAGGGTGTAGTTTAAGTTCTGAATATATAGAATAAAAACTTTGCCGTCCTTTTTGGTCATCCGACTCAAATCCTGAATTCTCTGACGAAAAGCTGTGTATTCCTCCTGCAGCTTTAAAAGGCCATTCTCATCAAAGGAGAACGTCAATGATTGTATGCGCATGGGGCTAAACTGACGCGCATTACTCAAAACCGAAATAGATCTCTCAGCCCAAGGAATATATTTTTGCATGCCGGGTGGATCTTGGCTTCGGATATAGTCTTGAATCGCAACATATTTTTTTTCTCCGTTCCTGTTTTCCAACGTTAAGAAACTGTTTTCAACCAACCAATCGAGAGCTTTCTTGGTTTCTCCGAGTGTAATCGACTTATTGCGCAAACACTCATGGGCTTTTTTGATGTCTCCGTGGGGAACGCTCGACATTAATGCAAAAAGAGCACTGCGAACTTCATCAACATGAAGCGCCTTTTCACTCCTTGAGAATTGTTCAATACTTTTCTTGGAAGATGCCACGCCAATGCGATGTTCATATTGAGCATTGCGCAGCACTTTTATAAGGTACTTTCCAGATTTGTGTAACTGCGCATGCGAGATCATGACTGAGAGGCATTCGTCCTCATTGAGCTTAAGAGCCTCACAAAGTAGATCTAATTTTTTCACTGCCAAATGTTTCTTCTGGGCAAGCACTGCAGCCAAGTAACTTTTCGAAACATCTATCTTCTTTGCATAAAAGGATTGCGAGTACCTAGCGTGAGATTCCTTTTTTAAAAGAATCTTATCTTTAAGAAGCTCTCTGTAATCAAGATTCGTCTTACTCACAATCACACTCTCCTGAATATCTGAAATATACCTTATTTCTTTTCCAATTTGACCAGGAAGTTCGACATTTAAAAAGAAAGTAAACCAATTGGTTCACCTCAAAAGATTATCTAAACATGTAATTTCGTTTATAAAAATCCCGTCAGCGGCAAACCCGTTATCTAAATCAAGCTTGCAGCTCCAAAATGCCACCTCTAAACTATCAGCATGCTTTCATTCAATATTCTGCTTTCGATTGCCGCAGTCATTCTCTTTGCGAGTACGAGTTCGCAAATTCGAAGCTCCACATCTGCCTTGGAGCAAAAACGCAAACTTATGCAAGAATCCATTCTAACGGCCAATTCAAATATTTTAGAGCTTACGAACGACGCTACAAACTGGAAGCAGATTCTATCACGAAATGGTGCTTTGATTTGCGTCACCCGGTATCTGGAAAACAATCCTCCCGCAACGATTCCCCCATGCACAAATAATATGTCGGGAACTTTGAACATCTACTGGCCCGATGGTGCTACACTCATCAATAGTTCTTCGGAACAGAGTTTTGGATTGAATGGTCAAGCTTGCCCGTTGCAACAGGCGGGAAACTGTCCTTGGAGCATTCGACTCAGTTGGCGTATTGACTGCGACAGCCCATGCACAGATCCGATCGTCTATGCGACATCCAACATCTCCTTCAATGGCAATATTTTAGAACGTCTTATTTTTAACTCCAAAAATTATGAATTCAGCAAACAGATCGGCCCCAACAGTCAAAACAAATGGGCCTTGTGCAGCTCTCGAAATGCCGTGTATTTGCCGCAGGGATTTAACGGCCAAGCTCCAGATCGCCAGGGATGCGTCGATATTACGTCATTCAATGGAAAACAAGGACCGCCTGGAATGCAAGGCCCCCCAGGCACTGCAACTCTTCTCGCAAAAAGAAATTCTCTCACTCATTGCTCCAATGTGAAATTAGCCCCCACATTTCAAGGTACCTTCCCTGACGCTATAGAATGGCAACGCCTTGGGGCTGGATTAAAAACCCATTTCTATCCCGCCAATGGGCACTGTACTGGCGTCGCCTTGGACGTGGAAATCATCGGCAGCAAAGGCACAAAAATTCGCATTCCTTGTCGACCTGGGAATCCAGAGGCAAAATGTTTTGTTTACGGCGGACAGACTTATATTGATGTAAAGGCCCATGCCAATCCTTCATTTGATGTCACCAAGGATGATCTTCAGCCGCTTATAGATAACAAAGAAGATCTCACAGAGATCAAATATGATTGGGCTTATAACTCTGGTGGAGCTGGAGCGACATGCTTTATAAGTGTTTTAAATAAAGCCAGTTATGGCTTCGCTTTAGTCATCGAGACTAACTTCGACAACAAGCCTTCCTTTCCAAACAGCTGCACACCGTCTGGGGTCTTTGTCGAAGATCCCACATTTTTCAACTAAGAGGGTACATCATGAATCGCGGATTCACCATTGTCGAAATTCTTGTCTCTTGTCTTATCCTCGGCATCGTCACCATGGGTGCTGGCGCCGTCTTTATTCAAATGACCAGTCTGCAAAATAAAACAAACGTTAAAGAATCCTCCATGGCCACAAGGTCCAATCTCATTGGTCTTTTCAAAAATGAATACGCAATGAAACAAATCATTGCGAAAAACTCCTCTATGACGTGCCTACGAACGATTCCATCTTCCTGCACCACCACTTCTACTGGGCAACTAAATGTTTACAACTCCGATGGCACTTTATACTTTGCAAGCCTTTCACCAACTGCTGGTTTTACTAAAGATGGAAATCCTTGCAACAACTATAGCGCAACTTCGAACTGTTCTTTGCGGTATCAAATTAGCTGGAAGGCTTTGTGCGGAGCGGACTGTTCAGCACCGCAGATTTCTATCTCGGGCATTTTCCAAGCCCAACAAAAAGAATTTCCCATTAATTTAGTTAACTACAATTTCGAAGTTGTCGTCCCGCATTTCACTGATTCTTTGTGGATTCGATGCGCCGAAAAAGGAAAGTTCTTCCTTCCGGCAGGAATGAATAGCTTTGCGGCGGATGCTGATGGCTGCATTGATCCCAATGCTTTCAAAGGAGCCGATGGCCCCCAAGGTCCACCGGGCCCACCGGGGCCTCCCGCAATCTGTCCCGTTTGTAGCTAATTGAAGTTTAAATGACGGAGAAGGAACTCCTCTCCGTCACTTTTATACTACATCGTATAGAAAAACTCTTCCTTCACTATCTTTCCGTTCTTAACAGAATAAATAGCCACTTCTTCCATCTTCATACGCTCTTTAGATTTTCGATTGGTCGTATCAAATTTATAGTGAACGGCAAAGCGATCGCCCAAAGGAAAAGGCCCTTCGACACTTGCTGAATTCACTTCATTTTCATCCAACCACATTTGATTTTTCTTAATGGCCGCCTCGATTCCTTTTTTGCCTTCCATTCCAGGCATTTCCATCGCCTCGACACTTACGACATCAGACGCATAAAGAGCTTCAACAGCTTTGATATTGTCACCATGTTTGCAAAAATCGACGAGCTTTCTGCCAACTTCCATTGTTTCTTTAGGTGTTTCCATGGATTCTCCCTCGACTATTAAGTCATCCTTGAATCTTCAATTTAAAGAAAGACCACATCAGCGGCAAGACGGACTGGGGCAATACATGTCTTTGCTTGAAAGCAACCACAGACTCTGGCTTTTAGCAAAGGCTGAAGGTAACAACCGAAAAAGAGTAATCTAAAAAGACGGTACATCTCTATGAACATCACCTTCTTGGTCGACGAAAATCTTTTAGGCCTTTTAAGAAAGCTGCGCATGATGGGCGTTGACTCAGTTTCGTTAAAGGGATTTTCAGATAAAAATATTTATCAAGAAGCTCTTATTCAGACACGGATCATTTTAACCAAGGATCAACGGTTCTTTAAGAAAATCCCTGCAGGCAAAGCTTATCTGGTAAAAAGCGAAAATCCCAAAAGTCAGCTGATCGAAGTTTTACAAGAATTTCCCGACTCCAATTATAAACCTTTATCTCGTTGCTTTGAATGCAACACGCGTATCGAGGCGATAGGAAAAGAATCCGTGAAGGATCGGGTGGATGCAAAGACTTATGGACTGTACAAAGACTTCTATGAATGCCCCTCATGCCATCGTATTTATTGGGAAGGATCGCACTTTGCAAAGCTGCAAAAAGAAGTCACCGACATCAAGCAAAGAGTTCAATCCTTTACAGAAAGAACTCTTTAAATCCCGGCTTAATAGCTTTTCGAAGTTCTTAGACATGGGCTGACTCCTGTCAGCCTTCAATTATTACAACACCCTGGTGCCCAGAAAGGAAGAAGCCCAAGCTTTCCAAAGTACTTGGGACGACAAAGAGTAGGCACAGGGACCAAAACTGTTCCAACCTGACCATTTCCTAACATGACAGCCCTGTCACAGCGGGGATTTTTCCAAACTCTGCCAGAGTGATTCAGCGATATACGAGGGGTACAAAAACGCAACAATGTTTCTCAATAATAGAGTCTACTGCAACAAACTCTGGCGTGAAATACTCATTTCATCAACGACATTCCCAGGAGGAATTTATGTCTACAAAAACTACATGGAACATTGATCCCACACATTCTAGCGTTAGCTTTTCAATCAAACACATGATGATCGCCAAAGTGCATGGAGCTTTTGAAAAAGTATCCGGCGCCCTTATGTATGATGGTGCTGATATTACCAAGTCCTCAATCCAAGCTTCGATTGAGGCTGCAAGCATCAATACGCGTGAAGCACAACGTGATACGCATTTGAAAAGCGCTGACTTCTTCGACGTCGAAAAATATCCGACTCTGAATTTCCTTTCTAAAAAAATTGAAAAGGACGGCGACGATTTGAAGGTGATTGGCGATCTAACGATTCACGGTGTGACTAAAGAGGTAGCCCTTGCCGTTGAAGGACCCACTGCTGAGATGAAAGATCCCTATGGAAATATTAAAATTGGTATTTCTGCCCGCACGAAAATCAAAAGAAAAGATTTCGGCTTAGGCTGGAATGCGGCTCTTGAAGCGGGCGGTGTCCTCGTCGGTGACGATGTCGCGATCACGCTCGATGTTCAATTCGCAAAAAAAGTATAGAACTTATTCCTTCACAGAGAGAAAGGTCGCCGCTGGCCTTTCTCTCTCCCCTCCCTAGAGCATGATATCGACAAAACTCTTAAAGAATCCTTGGCCACATTTAGCTGTATCTTCATACATTTTTTTAGCTTGCTGCGCACGATAGCCGAGCGGTTCACTGCTAGCAGGCTTCACTTCGGTTTGAGCGCTTTGAGCTCTCGCCTCTGTTGAAGATTGAGTTTTCTGAGCTGAGCCTTCTTGCGCCTTCGCAGAAGGCGTTTCTTCAGCCGCACTTGTACTTTGCGCTTTAGGTTTCTCAGTTTTAGGTGCTTCGCTCGTTGGTTTTTCAGGCGCTTTCGGTTTTTCAGTTTGTGCCTGATCTTGCGCCTTCGTCTTGCTAAAATCTTCTGGAGTCCACTTCTTTGCGGCGCTAGATGACGTTGCCGCTCGTGCACTAGCCGATACCTTTGACGTCACCTTTAATGCCGCATCGTAATTCTGCCTGGCGACTGTATCCATCAAGGTGTCTCTTGTGGTATTAAGCTTCGTACCAATTTCCGTGGCGGCCTTTAGTTTTTGTGGGTCATTCGCAAAACGATCAGGATGATAGATCTTCATCAATTTGCGATAGGCCGCACGAATCTCTTCCGAGGACGCCGTCGGACTTACATCCAACACTTGATACAGGTTGTTTTTCGAATTCATAATGCGGCGAACTTCATCTGCGGTTTGCGCAAAGGAACTGCAAGAAATCAGAATGATAAAAGGAATTAACCACTTCATTTGCACACTCCAGACTTCGAAGATTCACGAATGGCATCCGGAACTTTTTCTGGCTTCTTCTTAATCAACTCTAAGACCTGCTGACGTTCTTCCTTAGGTAAGTTCGATAAGTAACCCAAGAACATGCCCATTTCTTCCGAGTCGACATTCTTTTGACTGCTCTCTAAAACACGCAAAACTTCTTTGTCAGAAGACACTTCCTTTAATGAAACCGCAAGAGACCGAATACTTTCAGTCTCAACTTTAGCGCCTTCTTTAGCCACTTTAGCAAAGGAACCTAAGCGTGAAGCTTGCGCCGCACTCTTCATCATCTTTAATCCAGAACCAAAAGGAATGATCGAAGCTGCAGAGAAACCAGCTTCCGCAAGATCTGAATAAGCACGGTCTCTCGCTTGATCAGCCTTGCTAAAAGATTCGCGAGAGGCACCCTCAGCAAAGGCAGACGATCTTAGATTGCGAGCTTCAGTAAAAGACTCATAAGCCTTTGAAGATGAATACAACGCTTCACCGCCTCCGGCAATGGTGCCGGCCAAGGCTGCTCCCGCCGCGACTGTCGTCAAGGTTCCTGCTGCAGCCGTTCCTGATAGAACCACCGCACCAACACCGGCACCAATACCAGTCGCCAAAAGAACTCCCCCCACGACCAGGCCACCCCAGAATATTGCTTTATCTAAAGTTTCTTTATTGCGAACACTCACGTCATATTTTTGCAGAACTTTGCAAACCATCTCAAGAGATCCTGGGTTCTCCATTAGAAATTGCGCGGCAGCGGCAGGATTGGTCACAAGCAGGCTTTGTAAAGACTCATCGACATCCTTGGTCGCAAGATCATTGAGATAGTCTTCATGAAATTTCAGTTCTGTATTTACTTCTGTAAAAACGTTCTTCCAACTGGCTTGAA